>JALEIY010000109.1 GCA_022769785.1 Eubacterium sp. | reverse complement strand
CACCAATGAAGACCCGCAGATTCTGGAACAGCTCGAGCATGGGGAAAGCGATTTTGTATCAGCCAATGTACGACTGAAAAAGGATGGAAGCCCCTACCAGTATTCCTCTGTCCTTCATACGGAAGATTTCCAGATGATTTCGTCTTATACAAGAGAAAAAATCCGAAAAATGGGCGAGCAGATTTATCTCGGAGATATTCTTCCGCATCCATATAAAAATGACCGTGGAACAGCCTGTGATTATTGTCCGTATAATACACTGTGTGGTTTTGACGCCAGACAGACAGGTTACCAGTATCATATATTGGAAAAACATTCGGCACAGGATGTACTGGAAGAAATAAGAAGGCAGGTGGAGTGATATGGATTTTACAAAGGAGCAGGAGAGAGCGGTCAAAGAGCGGGGGAAAGATTTGCTGATTTCAGCCGGAGCCGGAGCCGGAAAAACCAGAGTGCTGGTAAGCCGTATCGCAGACCGGATTCAGGATGAAAAAGACCCGGTGTCTATCAGTGAATTTCTTGTCATGACATTTACCAACGCCGCAGCCCGGGAAATGAAAGAGCGTATTGAAGATGAACTGCTTCGCAGATTGGAGGATACCCCGGATAACCGGTATTTAAGAACACAGCTTCGCATGGTGAAATACGCCGATATTTCCACTGTGCACAGTTTTTGCAACCGTCTTTTGCGTCAGCACTTTCAGGAATTGGAACTGGATCCGTCTTTCCGGATTGGAGAAGAAGGAGAACTTTTCCTGTTAAGACATCAAGCGTTGGAAGATGTTTTAGAGGAAGCCTATGCCAGTGGAAGAGAGTCCTTTATTAATCTGGCAGAATCCTATTCTCCCGGTCGGGATGACAGAGAACTGGAAGAAATCATTGACAGCCTCTACCGGTTTTCAAGAGGGTTTCCAGAAGCCGGGCAGTGGTTTGATATGGTGATTTCTCAGATAAGGCAAATGTCATATCCGGGAGGAACAGAAGATAGTATCGTTGTAAAACAAATGTTTCAAAAGGCAAAACGGGAAATCACAGCTTTACATAACGAAGTGAAAAAAAGTATGGAAAGCTTCCCGGAAGAAAAGGAACCGGCGAGATGGTATCATGTTCTGGAAGAGGATGAAAAGATATTAGAACAGCTGGAAAAAACAAACGGGTATGAGAATCTTTTTCATCAGATGGAAAATAATACCCTGCCATCCTGTCCGCGGGCAAACAAAGAGGAAAAACAGTGGCCGGAACGACTGGAGCTGGTGAAAGAAACACATAATGCAGTTCGGGATGGTTTGAAAAAGATAAAAGAAATGTGCTTTTCCGGGGATAACGAAACGCTCTGTCAGGAGTGCAGAATCCTTCTTCCGGTAATGGAAGAACTGGCAAGGCTGGTAGGGCGATATGAAGAAAAGTATTTTCAGAATAAAAAAGAAAAAAATGTCTATGATTTTGATGACCTCGAGCATATGGCATTAAAACTTCTTGTTTCCGGTTATGACGAGACAGGGGAACCTATTCCGTCAGAGACGGCAAAAGCCTTATCACGCAAATATAAAGAAGTGTTTGTGGATGAGTATCAGGATACCAATCTGGTTCAGGAAACTATGATAAAAGTTCTTAACGCAAAAGAGGGAAGTCGTCTTTTTGCTGTGGGAGATGTAAAGCAGAGTATCTACCGTTTCCGCCAGGCAAGACCGGACTTGTTTCTGGACAGATATGAAGAATATAAGGCCAGCGGAAGCAGTGGGATTTGCATTGAACTCAGAGATAATTTTCGAAGTGCGCCGGGAGTGCTTGCCTTTTGTAATGATATTTTTTCCCGCTTAATGGAGCATGATTTCGGTGGCGTGGATTACAACGAAAAAATAGCCCTTTACCCGGGAAAAGGCGGTCCGATGGCACAATGCGCGGATAAATCAGAAGTAATGCTCTTTGTCGCCGAAAAAGAAGAAGGGATGCTGCGGGCTGATACACTGAAAGCAGAAACACTTATGATTGCCAAACGGATAAAAGAACTTCATAAGGAAGGCTATGAAAACCGGGATATAGTAATTTTACTGCGGTCTGCTTCCGGATACGGGCAGGTTATGGCAGAATACCTGAATAACGCGGGCATATTGGCCCGATGCGATATTCATACAGGATATTTTCATAATAGAGAAGTGGAATTGGCTTTAAACTACCTGGCCATTGTGGACAATGTATACCAGGATATTCCAATGGCTTCTGTGATGCTTTCCTCGATTGGAGGCTTCACCGAAGAAGAACTGGCCCGATTAAAAACTCTGGTTCTTCCGCCGGTACGAAAAGAATACTCTTTATATGAGCTGATAAAGCTTTATATGGAGGATGGGGAGGATAGAGAATTTATTAACCGCCTCAGTGATTTTGTGGGACTTCTCGGATATTTCCGCAAAAAGAAAAAAACCACATCGCTTCATGAGCTCCTATGGGAAATTTACCGGAAAACCGGATTATTTTATGACGTTATGCTTATGCCGGAGGGAGAAAAACGCCGGGAAAATCTTCTCATGCTGCTGCAAAAAGCCGAGGAGTATGAGAAGACAGTCTTTAAAGGACTGTTCTATTTTTTAAGATATATGGACCAGCTTCGTTCCTACGAGGTGGAGATGGGGGAAGCCTCGGTAAATGAGGATGAGGAAAATACTGTAAGGATTATGACTATACATAAAAGTAAAGGTCTGGAGTTCCCGGTCGTATTTGTGAGTGACCTTTCCAAAAAGTTTAATTTAAAAGATGCAAGAGCAGCTATCGTTTGTCATCCGGAAATGGGAATCGGACTGAACTGTGTGGATATGCAAAGAAGAATTTCTGTGCCTTCTCTGATGAAAAAAGCCATCACGGAAATGATGTGTAAGGATACGCTCGAAGAGGGGCTGAGGATACTGTATGTGGCGATGACCAGAGCAAAAAACAAATTGATTCTGACTGCCGGCGTTCGGGAAGAAGCACTTTTTGGCTGTGAAAAAGTGAATTTGAATCTTGTGACAAAGCTCAGGGCAAATTCGGTAATGGACTGGCTTCTTCCGATTTTTTCCATGCATAAAAACTGGTCAAAGTTTGCAGGAACCGCAGCTTCTTCTACAGGCAGTCTGGAAAGCTTTGAACTGAAAATGATTCACAGCTATGAACTGCCGGACTGGACGGCGGAAGAAAAAAATGAAAAAACGAAGATGACACTGGAAGAAGCTGCCGAAATGCTGGGACAAATCGGAGATATGTCAGCAATATACCAGTCCTTTGATTACCGATATCCTCATATGGATTCTGTATCATGGAAGCGGAAATATTCCGTTTCAGAGCTTAAAAAGTTTTCCATGAAAACCATTGTTACGGAAAACGGCAGGGAGGATATGTCAACCGATGCCCCAATACCGCTTACAAAAAACGAAGAACTTCCTCTGCCGGGGTTCCTTAAAGAAGAGGAAAAAGAACTTTTCGGTGCTGACCGGGGTACGATTATTCATAAAATCATGGAATTAATGCCGTTTGGTTTGGTGAATAATAAAAAAGAACTGAAAGAAATCCTGACAAAGACAATAGAAAGTAATGGAGCGGCAAAAAAGATTTCTCCGGGATTTGTATATCGTGGAGTGGAACATTTCCTGTTTTCAGAAATTGGAGAAAAGGTTCGGAAGATGGATGCGGAAGGACGGTTTTACCGGGAGATTCCTTTCACTATCGGGCTGCCGGTTTCTTTTGTTGACGAGAGTACCTTATCCGAAGAGAAAGTGGTTATTCAGGGAATCATCGATGCCTACGGAGAAGATGAGGAAGGCATCTGGCTTTTTGATTATAAAACGGATTATGTAAGGCCGGGACAGGAGCAGTTGCTTCTTGACCGTTATAGAAAACAGATGTTATACTACAAGACAGCCCTTGAGCAGCTTTTGGAACAAAAGGTAGTACACACATATATATATTCCTTTACATTAGAAAAATATATAGAAGTGCTTTGATTATGAAAAGGTGACATTATGCGAAAGATTTTCAAGTTTATTTCTCATAGGATGGTCATAGTGTCCCTTCTGATTTTACTTCAGATCGGATGGCTTTTGCTGTTGTTTTTTAAACTGACCTCTTACAGTCAGTATATTTCCATAGGATTTCAGATTCTCAGCGTACTGGTCGTTATTGCGATTATGAACCGGAGTGATAATCCGGCGGTGAAGTTGGCCTGGGTCATTGTTATCCTGATGGTTCCTGTGTTCGGCGGGATGCTGTACCTGTATATAGGAGGGAAAAAGCCACTGGTGGCTATGAGAAATAAGCTGGAGCCGGAGATTGAAAAAAGTGCGAAGCAGCTGGTGTTTGATGAAACCATCCATGAGGAACTGGAACAAAAAGACGGTGATGTTGCCGGACAGGTTTATTATCTGGAACACTGTTCCGGATTCCCTGCCTGCAGGGATTCACAGGTAAACTACTATCCCAGCGGAGAAGCCTGTTTTACGGTAATGTTAGAAGAACTGAAAAAAGCGAAGGAATACATTTTTCTGGAATATTTTATTGTGGAAGAAGGGATTATGTGGAATTCGGTTCTGAAGATTCTGGAAGAAAAAGCATCAGAAGGCGTGGATGTCCGGGTAATGTATGATGATGTGGGATGTGCTTTTGTGCTGCCGGTCCGATATGAGCAGGTATTAAGAAAAAAAGGGATCAAATGTGTGGTATTTAACCGCTACATCCCGATTTTTTCTACCGTCTTTAATAACCGGGATCACAGAAAGATTCTGGTGATAGATGATAATGTTGCATTTACCGGGGGCATCAATTTTGCGGATGAATATATCAATGAGAAGCAGAGGTTTGGATACTGGAAGGATAACGGTGTCCGGCTGGAAGGAAAAGCGGTTCACAGCATGACCATGATGTTTTTGCAGATGTGGAATTCTTTTTCGGAGGAAAAACTGGATTACAATCAGTTTTCTTATGATGAGGTAAAAAAGGTGCCAAGTAAAGGTCTGGTTCTTCCCTATACGGACTTTCCGCTGGATGATGAACTGGTAGGAGAGAGTGTATATCTGAATATGATAAATATGGCCAGAGAATATATTTACTTTTTTACACCGTATCTGATTATTGATAATGAGATGGCAACGGCGCTTATTCTGGCGGCAAAACGAGGAGTGGATGTTCGAATTATCACTCCGGGGATACCGGATAAAAAGCTTGTATTTATGGCTACTCAATCCTATTATCAGCAACTGGTAGAGGGCGGTGTTTTGATTTTTCAGTATCGGCCGGGATTTATACACAGTAAATGTGCGGTCTGTGATGATAAAATTGCAACAGTTGGAACGATTAATCTGGATTACAGAAGCTTTTATCATCATTTTGAAAACGGATTATTCCTTTATCAGATGGACGCTGTAAAAGAAATAAAAAAAGACATGGAAGAAACACTGGAAGACTGTACCAATATTACCCTTGCGCTGTGTAAAAAGAATATGTTCTTTCAGCTTTTGCAGGGAATTTTGCGGATTTTTGCGCCGCTTTTATAAGGAGGAACAATGGAAGTTTATGAAAGCTTTGCGCGGGTATACGATGAACTGATGGACGAAGTTCCCTATGAGGAATGGGCAGATTTTATCAGACAGAAACTGGGGGAATATGCAATCAGGGAAGGACTTATGCTGGAACTGGGCTGTGGAACCGGAAAGATGATGGAGCTGATGGGAGATGCCGGTTTTGATATGATTGGAGTGGATTCCTCTATGGAGATGCTTCAGATTGCACAGGAAAAAAGTCAGGAAGGCAATAAAGATTTTCTTTATCTGTGGCAGGATATGAGAGAGTTTGAACTGTATGGAACAGTTCGGGCAGTGATATCCATCTGTGACAGTATCAATTACATCACAAATCCGGAAGAGCTGACCCAGGTTTTTCGTCTGGTCAATAATTATCTGGATCCCGGCGGAATTTTTCTTTTTGATTTTAATACAGAATATAAATACCGGGAATTAATGGGAGAAACTGTGATTGCCGAAGACCGGGAGGATGTGAGCTTTATCTGGTATAACAGTTACGATGAAGCAGAGCATTTCAATGAAATTGACCTTCGGGTTTTTGTCCGGGAAGAAGACGGCAGATACAGAAAATTCGAAGAAGAACATTTGCAGAGAGGATATACTCTTTCTGAGATAAAACAGATGCTTCATGAAGCGGGAATGGAGTTTCTTGCGGCATATGACGGATATACAGGCAGATCTGCGGACGAAAAAAGCGAACGTATCGTTGTTACTGCCCGGGAATACCAAAAAGGAGGAAATAAATAGTGGAAGATTATATTATTAGAGGAATGGCAGCAGATCATCAGGTACGTTTTTTTGCTGCCACATCAAGAAATCTGGTAGAAGAAGCAAGAAAACATCATAATACAAGTCCGGTAGTAACGGCAGCTCTTGGCAGACTGCTTACCGGAGGAGCCATGATGGGAAGTATGTGTAAAAATGAAACGGATGTTTTAACCGTGCAGATTAAATGCAGTGGTCCTATTGGAGGACTGGTTGTTACCGCCGATGCAAAAGCCAATGTAAAAGGCTATGCTTTTCATAATGATGTCATGCTGCCTCCAAATGCGAAAGGAAAGCTGGATGTGGGGGGCGCACTGGACCTGGGCGTTCTTACGGTAATTAAGGACCTGGGGCTGAAGGAGCCTTATTCCGGCCAGACACAGCTTGTTTCCGGAGAAATTGCGGAGGACCTTACCTATTATTTTGCGGAATCCGAGCAGATTCCGACTTCCGTGGCGCTGGGAGTGTTGATGAACCGGGATAATACGGTAAAACAGGCCGGTGGATTTATTATTCAGATGATGCCTTTTGCCGGAGAAGAAGTAACGGCAGCACTGGAAAAACGTCTTCAGGACTTTTCTTCTGTGACAAATCATCTGGATCGTGGTGAGACTCCGGAGGATATGATGCATCAGCTTTTTGAAGGGTTTGATATGAGTATAGAAGATAAAATTCCGACACAGTTTTATTGTAACTGCTCCAAAGAAAGAGTTTCAAAGGCAGTAATCAGTGTTGGGAAAAAAGAACTGATGCAGATGATTGAGGAAGGAAAGCCGATAGAGGTAAACTGTCATTTCTGTAATTCTCATTATCAGTTTACGGTTGAAGAATTAAAGGAAATGTTAAAGGCTGCAAGATAAATCCTGCAGCCTGGGAAGTTCCGATACGGTAATCTCTTCCGTTATTCGGAAATATTATTGATGGTGGAATTTCAGAGGAATGTATCCGCGGCGTACCTTTGCAGTCGGTTTTTCTTCTTTTTCCTCTTTTTCAGGGATTTCAATGTCATCAAAAAGATCATCATCAAGGAAGTCATCTTCCTCTTCATGTCCAAAGAACTTGCCACATACCGGGCATTCTTTTATATGGTCTTTTAAAAGATAAAGCATTACAAGTACAGCAGAAAAAGCACTGAGAAATGCAACAAGAAACATTAATTTTGATTTTTTCATGTTAACATCCTTTCTTTTGAGTATTGTAGTATGTATTTATTTTAATACTTTTCCGTCAGAAAATCAATTCCCATTCTCGGGAAACAATAAAGAACGATACAATGGAAGAAGAAAGAAAAAAGAGCGAGGTGGGAAAAATGAAACTGATTGCTGCGGCAGATCGTAACTGGGCTATTGGCAGGGATAACAGACTTCTTGTACAGATACCGGCAGATATGCAGAAGTTCAGGAACCTGACGGTGGGAAATGTCATTGTGGCAGGAAGAAAAACCTTTGAAAGCTTTCCCGGAGGAAAACCGCTGCCGGGAAGAATCAATATTGTACTTACCGGACAGATGGATTATAATAAAAAGGGAATCATAACGGTTCACAGCAAAGAGGAACTGTGGGAGCAGCTGAAACCATATGATTCCGACAATGTTTTTATTGTCGGCGGAGAAAGTGTTTACCGGATGATGCTTCCATACTGTGATACTGCTTATATTACAAAGCTGGATTATGCCTATGAAGCAGATACATGGATGCCGAATCTTGATAAAGAAGACGGCTGGGGATCAGAGCAGGAAGGAGAAGAACAGACCTGCTTTGACCTGATTTATCATGATGTCATTTATAAAAATAAAAAGACAAAATGCTTTCAGGGATAATACACGGCTTGTGTACAGTATTTGAAGGAGGAAATGAATATGAAAAAAAGACTGATTTGTCTGATGACTGCATTTATGCTTATGGTCACCGCTTTTTCTGTGGGAACTTTGGAAGTTCATGCAGCAAAACAGGAGACACTGAACACATCCGTGAAGCAATTTATGAAATATGCGAAAGCATTCCACATCAAAGGAATACGTTCCCGGGTGGCAGACCTTGGGGAGTATGACATGATTTATGATACCGCCAATGCCAGTTCAGGCGATGAGATGTATAAGTATTATAAAAAATGTGCAAAAAAGATGAAGTGGAAAGTGGTTTCCAAAAAGAAAAGAAATAAAACAACCGTTGATGTAAAATTTAAGATTCGCTATGTCAATTCGAAACAGTTTACGGAGAATCTGATGACAAATATCAGCAATGATATGTTAAGTGGTAAAATGGATTTGGAAAAAATGCTTGAAATGACAGAGAAGCAGCTGATGAAATATATGAATTCAGTGGTTCGCAGATCTGCAGCTTCTGTGAAGAAGACGGCATACCGGACACAGACCATTAAAGTAACTTTTGTTAAAAAAGGAACCAAATGGAAAGTGAAAAAAATGACAAAAGCACTGGATAATGTACTGCAGGCAAATGTCCCGGTTTCCATGGAGAAGCTGGCGAACAGTTTATATTAAAAAGGAGATATTTTATGCCATTAATTGAAGTAAAAATTGCCAAACAGGCATCAAGAAAACAGGAAAGAATTCTTACAGACAAGCTGGGAGAAGCGATTACACTGATTCCGGGAAAAACAGAAAAAGGACTGATGGTTTCCATTTCTTCCGATGAGCATATTTACAAAGGAGGAGAATTCCTGGAGTATGGAGCAAGCGTAAATGTGATTTTAAAGACCGGGCCTTCCAGAGAAGACTGCGAAAAGCTGAATGAGGCTATTTTCCGGATTATGAAAGAAGATCTCAGAATTCCGGAGGAGAACGTATATGTAACCTTTGCCTTTTGTGATAATTTTGGGGTAAATGCAAGACTGCTTTAAAAGGAGAGACTAATGAGTACCAGAACCAAACAGGAGCTGTCCGGCATTTCATTGCTGGGTAATCAGGGAACAAAATACCCGTCCGATTATGCGCCGGAGATTTTAGAAACGTTCATAAACAAACATCAGGACCATGACTATTTTGTCAAATTTAACTGCCCTGAGTTTACCAGCCTTTGTCCGATGACAGGACAGCCGGATTTTGCCAGCATTTATATTTCCTATGTTCCCGATAAGAAAATGGTGGAGAGTAAATCCTTAAAGCTGTATCTGTTCAGCTTCCGCAACCACGGGGATTTTCATGAAGACTGTGTGAATATTATTATGAAAGATCTGATTGCTCTGATGGATCCGAAATATATTGAAGTGTGGGGAAAATTCACACCAAGGGGCGGTATTTCCATCGATCCCTACAGCAATTACGGAAAACCGGGAACAAAATGGGAGGAAGTTGCTTTCTGGCGTCTTTCTCATCATGATCTTTACCCGGAAAAGATTGATAACCGATAATGTACTATTTAAGATAAGATTCCTTTTCCGGACGTTGTATACCGGATGGACAAAACAGGTTTCTGCCGGCACAAAAGATATTTTTCGAGTCGGCAGATTTTTTGTGTGAAAACAAATGGGAATTACAAAGATTATTTCGAACAAATTTTCGAGAACACTTGTTTTTTTTGAGAGATTATGTTATTCTTAGATCATATTAATACAGGAAAGAAAGCAGAATTTTTCAGGTATTTTGCGTTTGTATAGACAGAAAGGATATGGATTATGGTAAAAGAAGAGAAGATAACAGCGCTTAATAATGCTGTGGCAGCAATCGAAAAAAATTTTGGAAAGGGCTCCGTTATGAAGCTGGGGGATACTTCTGCGCAGATTAACGTGGAGGCAATCCCGACGGGTTCCATCAGTCTGGATGTGGCTCTTGGTGTCGGCGGAGTTCCGAGGGGAAGAATTGTCGAAATCTATGGCCCGGAATCAAGTGGTAAAACAACAGTGGCTCTTCATATGATTGCAGAAGTACAAAAGAGGGATGGTATTGCCGGGTTTATTGATGCGGAGCATGCCCTTGACCCACAGTATGCAAAGAAGATTGGAGTAGATATTGATAATCTTTATATTTCCCAGCCGGATCATGGTGAACAGGCCCTCGAGATTGCGGAGACGATGATTCGTTCCGGCGCTCTGGATATTATCATTATTGACTCTGTGGCTGCCCTCGTCCCGAAGGCGGAGATTGACGGAGATATGGATGATTTGCAAGTTGGACTTCATGCACGTCTTATGTCAAAGGCTATGAGAAAGCTTACGGCAGTGATTAATAAATCCAACTGTGTTGTGGTATTTATCAACCAGCTGAGGGAGAAAGTGGGTGTCATGTTTGGTAATCCGGAGACGACAACCGGAGGACGTGCCCTTAAGTTCTATTCTTCGGTTCGTCTTGATGTCCGTCGGGTGGAAGCCATTAAGCAGGGCGGAGAGATTATCGGAAACCATACAAAGGTAAAAGTGGTTAAAAATAAAGTGGCACCTCCGTTCCGTGAAGCAGAGTTTGATATTATGTTCGGACAGGGGATTTCCCGTGATGGAGATTTACTTGATCTTGGTGTGAAAGTGAATGCGGTTAATAAAAGTGGTTCCTGGTATGCCTATAATGGAGCAAAGATTGGGCAGGGAAGAGAAAATGCCAAAAAATATTTAAGAGAGCATCCGGAGGTAATGCAGGATGTGGAAAATAAAGTAAGAGCATTTTATAATCTGCCGGAGGATGTTCTAGCGAAGAATGCGTCTGCACCTTCAACGGAAGCTTCCGGAACAGACATTCATGGAGAAGAGGAAGAATAATTCTCATGATGTATCAAATCAGTCTATGTGAGACCAAAGGACGGAAAATATATGTGGACCCGGAATTATGTGAAGGCTTTTATCTTTATCCTGGTGAGGTACGAAGGTATAAACTTGAGGACGGGAAGCAGGTGACAGAAGAGGAGCTGACGCAGATACGGAAAACATGTGCCCTGCCCCGTGCCAAAAAAAGAGCCATGGGGATTCTGGTAAAGCAGGATAAGACAGAACAGGAACTTCGTCAGAAGCTGGAACAGTCCATGACAGACAGCATTTCTCTTGAAGAGACGATGGAGTACCTCCGCTCTTTTGGTTATGTGAATGATTATCGTTATGCTTCGGATTATATTCGTAATAAAAAGAAAAGAAAAAGCTATCGGCTGATTCGGTCAGAGCTTAAGAAAAAGGGAATCCCGGAAGAGGTTCTGGAGCAGGTTTTTGCGGAAGAAGGAGAGCAGAAGGGAGAAGATATCCGGGAACAGATAGAGAAATATATCCGGAAATATCCTGAGATGAACAGGGAAGCCAGGCAGAAAGTGTGTGCTCATTTTTACAGAAAAGGATATGCAGGCAGCCTGGTTATGGAAACCCTGGAAAGAATTCTGGAGGACAAAGAGGATTAAAAGTGTGGTTCCTGTAATTTCCATGAATAAAGAAGAGTATTTTTCTTTATTGAAACCTTTGTCATTTTCAGAAAAACAAAAACTGTGTGAGAATTGTAAGAATGAAAGCACGATTATCAATACAGTCTGTGCACTTTATACAATAAAAGTAATTAATGCTTGACATTTTGCTAAAAAAAGTTTAAAATTTATACGTTATACTTTGTATAATAAAAACTAAATAAGGAGGTGCTCCTGTAGATATGAGTTTGGGAACAACCATCATTGCCGTTCTCGCTGCAGTCGTTTTAACTGCTGTGGTTGTATACTTTATCACCCTGAATTATCACAAAAAGGTTTCAGATGCTAAAGTGGGAAGCGCAGAGCAGAAGGCCAGAGAGATTATTGATGATGCTCTTAAGACAGCGGAATCTAAAAAGAGAGAAGCGTTACTGGAAGCAAAAGAAGAGTCACTCAAGGCAAAAAATGACTTCGAGAAAGAGAGCAGAGAGAGAAGAGCCGAGCTTCAGAAGTATGAGAAGCGAGTCCTGAACAAGGAAGAAGTTCTTGATCGTAAGGCGGAAGCCCTGGAGAAAAAAGAACAGTCCATTGCTCATAAGGAAAGTGCTCTTGACAAACAAAAGGCAAAGGTTGAGGAATTGCACGCAAAACGTCTGCAGGAACTGGAAAGAATTTCAGGATTGACCTCTGAACAAGCAAAAGATTATCTGCTTAAAACTGTCGAAGATGATGTAAAACGTGAGATGGCTGTGATGGTGAAGGAAATGGAAACCAGAGCCAAGGAAGAAGCAGCCAAGAAAGCCAAAGAATATGTCGTGACGGCAATTCAGAAATGTGCGGCGGATCACGTGGCTGAGACAACAATTTCTTTAGTTCAGTTGCCAAATGATGAAATGAAAGGAAGGATTATCGGACGAGAAGGCCGTAATATCCGTACCCTTGAGACATTAACTGGTGTTGATTTGATTATTGATGATACTCCGGAAGCGGTTATTTTATCAAGTTTTGATCCGGTCAGAAGAGAAGTGGCCAGGATTGCACTTGAAAAGCTGATCGTTGACGGAAGAATTCATCCGGCAAGAATTGAAGAGATGGTTGAAAAGGCCCAGAATGAAGTAGAACAGATTATGAGGGAAGAAGGAGAGGCAGCCGTCCTTGAGGTCGGTGTGCACGGCATTCGTCCCGAACTGGTTCGTCTGCTTGGAAAGATGAAATATCGAACAAGCTATGGCCAGAATGCTTTGAAACATTCCATTGAGGTGGCTCAGTTGTCGGGCCTTCTTGCTGGAGAGATTGGGGAAGATGTACGTTTGGCAAAAAGAGCCGGTCTGTTACATGATATCGGTAAATCCGTGGATCATGAAATGGAAGGTTCTCATATTTCAATAGGTGTGGACTTATGTAAGAGATACAAAGAATCTCAGGTCGTAATAAACGCTGTGGAGTCTCATCATGGTGATGTGGAACCAACCAGTCTGATTGCCTGCATCGTACAAGCCGCAGATACTATTTCAGCGGCAAGACCTGGTGCCAGACGAGAAACATTGGAGACGTACACAACGAGATTGAAACAGCTGGAAGAAATCGCTGATTCCTTTAAAGGTGTTGATAAGACTTTTGCCATTCAGGCAGGTAGAGAAATTCGTGTAATGGTAGTTCCTGAGCAGGTAAGTGATGCGGACATGATTTTATTATCCAGGGATATTTCAAAACAAATCGAGAGTGAACTCGATTACCCGGGACAGATTAAAGTCAATGTCATTCGTGAATCCAGATCAATTTCCTATGCGAAGTAATGATCAAAATACCTGATATGATGACGGGTAACCGTTATACAATACACAAAAGAGGCTGCGATAAGCTGGCAGCCCTTTTGTACATATGTAAAAGAGTGTCGCTTTATAATCGAATTTGATTGTAAAGCGGCATTTTTGCGTTCGGAAGGCTTTTTATATCCTTTCTGGTAATAGAAAGAAGACGTGGTGAATATATTAAATATGAATGAAATATTGAGCCTCCGGCGAATTGCTTAAGATGCGCATTTGAAATTTGTCATGCTAAGGCATGACGCGCATCTCACAGCAGAACGCCGAGGCGTTCTTGAAAGCGATTGAAAAGGGGGCTGGATGCCAAGATGGCATCGGAGAAATATGTATTATACGATTGAGGGAAAACGTTTCCTGGCGGTTTTATATATAATCGGGCTGCTGGCAGGGGCAATCTTAATAAATACGGCAATAAAAACGGGATTATTCAGAGCCTCAGATCTTTTGGGATTTACAGAGTATGTGAATTCTCTGGATAATCCGGATACCGGGACTTTTTTTTCCTATGTTCTTCTTGTGAGATTACGGCAGATTTTTCTCTTCTTTATATGTATGCTTCTGTTTTCACCATATATTGTATATTGTGTATTGGATTTTTTTGTTTCATTTATGGTTGGTACATTTGTTTCTGTAATGGTCATTCGATATGGATGGTCCGGAATGTTTCGTGGGATGCTTTTTTTATTTCCACATTACATTTTTTATGGCCTGATGCTTGTTATGGTATATATTTATTTGTTTCGGAAAACGCCGCCGGCACAGATATATCGGGTAAATCATGGGAATCACGGATATATGGCAAAAAACAGTAAAATTTTAGAGTATAAGGTTATTGTAGCGTTGGTTTGTCTATTCCTGTTTGCACTTGGGTGTTATTCTGAAGGATTTATCAGCCCGGAAATAATAAAGTATTTTTCATTAAAATAAATAGAGTTTTTTATATGGAAATAATCTGTAGATTCCTGTATAATAAAACATTATCATTATTATTAATTAAAATGTCGATAAATAATACAAAGAAAAAACAAAGGAGAATTGATGTGTACACGATTAAAAACTACATAATGGCAGATTCTCTGGAACAGGCTTATGAACTGAAAAAAAAGAGCAGAAATAACGTCATAATCGGTGGAAATCTCTGGCTGAAGATGGGGAATCGAAATATTTTAAATGCCATTGACTTGTCAGCTCTTCCACTGCATCAGATTGAAGAAGATGAAGAGGGATTCCGAATAGGATGTATGGTGACATTGCGGGATTTGGAGACACATTCTGGTCTGAACGGATATTTTGGTGGCCTTTTTCGTGAAGCAGTAAAACATATTGTAGGCGTACAGTTTAGAAACTGTGCAACCGTTGGAGGAAGTGTTTTTCCAAGGTTTGGTTTTTCTGATGTTCTTACAGCATTTCTTGCCTGCGACAGCTATGTGGAATTATATCGCGGAGGCAGAGTACCTGTAAATGATTTTGTGAAAATGCCATTGGATGAGGATATTTTAACGCATATTTACATAAAAAAGGACGGCAGAAAAGTTTCATATCAGTCTTTTCGGATGACAGAGACGGACTTTCCATCGCTGACCTGTGCAGTGATTTGTCGGGGAGATGTCTGGGAAGCGGTAATTGGAGCAAGACCGAAAAGAGCAGCTTTGTATAGTGGCGAAAAACTGACTTGTCCGGAGAATCCGGAACAAAGGAAACAGTTTGCAAAAAATATTGCAGCAATGGCAGATTACGGAACAAACATGAGAGGAAGTGCTGAATATCGTCAGTGTCTTGCAGAAGTACTGATTGAACGGGGGATTCAGGTTATTTCAAAAGAGGAGACGGAGGGAACGCCATGTTAATAGAAATGACGGTTAATGAGAATAAGGTGAAGGCTGAGATTCAGGCGGACACACTTCTTCTTGATTTTCTTCGGTCTCTGGGATTAAAGAGCGTAAAACGAGGATGTGATACAGGAAACTGTGGCCTTTGTACCGTCTGGCTGGAAGGCAAACCAGTGCTTTCCTGCAGTGTCCCTGCAGCAAGAGCAAATGGCAAGCATGTAACCACCCTTGAAGGAGTACAGGAGGAAGCCGCAGAGTTTTCACAATATCTTGCGAAAGAAGGAGCCGACCAGTGCGGATATTGCAGTCCGGGATTGATTATGAATGTGCTTGCATTAAAGCGGGAGATTCCGCATCCAAGTGGACAGCAGATAAAAGAATATCTGTCCGGAAATCTCTGTCGGTGTACCGGATACCAGGGACAATATCGGGCACTTCTCAAATATTTTGGAATCGGAGAGGAGTGTTAGTATATGCTTGAAAAAACAAAATTTGTGAATAAAGGAATCGTAAAAAAGGATGCCCGGGCTCTCCTTTCCGGCAGTCCGGTTTATACGGATGATATTGCTCCTTCTGAATGCCTTATCGTCCGACTTCTTCGAAGCCCTCATGCACATGCTGTAATTACAGAGATTCAAACGGATAATGCAAAAAAAGTTCCTGGGATTGAGGCTGTTTTTACTTATAAAGATGTACCGTCTGAGAGATATACCCAGGCAGGCCAGACCTTTCCGGAACCAAGCCCGGATGACCGTCTGATTCTGGATCGGCATCTTCGATATATGGGAGATCCGGTTGCAATCATTGCAGGAAAAGATGAGGCTTGCGTAAACAGAGCAATGAAGCTGATAAAGGTGACTTATGAGGTTCTTGAACCGGTTCTTGATTTTACAAAAGCAAAGGATAATCCTGTCATTCTTCATCCGGAAGACAATTATGTGGCAAAAAACGGTCAGGGAACCGACCCGAAAAGAAATCTCTGTGCTTCCCAGTGCAGAGGAGAAGGAGACGTAGATAAAGTTTTTGCGTCCTGTAAATATCAGGTAGAGGAAGTGTATCATACAAAAGCGGTAAATCAGGCAATGATGGAGCCGTTTTGCGCATATACCAGCCTGGATATTTACGGAAGAATAAAAATTATCTCATCTACCCAGATACCGTTTCATTTGAGGAGAATTATCGCTAGAGCACTGAATATTTCCAAGTCACAGATAAGGGTGGTAAAACCTCGAATCGGAGGAGGTTTTGGTGCAAAGCAGACTTCAATTTGTGAGATTTTCCCAGCATTTGTGACTTACAAAACCGGAAAACCTGCGAAAATTGTTTTCACCAGAGAAGAATGCTTTGTACATGGTTCTCCAAGACATGAGATGCAGATGAGTGTTCGTCTGGGCGCAGATGAAACGGGAAAAATAAAGGTGATTGATTTATATACCATTTCCAACACTGGTGCTTACGGTGAACATGGTCCGACAACGGTCGACCTTAGCGGAACAAAATCGATCTCCTTATATCGTGAATTGTCCGCATTTCGTTTCCGGTCCGAAGTGGTATACACCAATATCCTTTCGGCAGGAGCTTACCGGGGATATGGAGCGACACAGGGAATCTTTGCCGTTGAATCAGCAGTAAACGAGCTGGCTCATAAAATGAATATGGATCCGATAAAACTCCGGGAACTCAATATGGTTCGGGAAGGTGACCGGATGACGAATTATTATGGGCAGACAACCAATTCCTGTGCTCTTGACCGGTGTGTTGCCCGGGTCAAGGAAATGATAGACTGGGATGCCAAGTACCCATTTGTAAAAACCGGGCCACATACCGTTCGTGCGGTCGGAATGGCTCTTGCCATGCAGAGTTCCGGTATTAATAACTGCGATGTGGGTTCTGTGCAGATTAAACTGAATGATGACGGTTTTTATACTCTCATGATTGGATGCTCTGATATGGGAACCGGGTGTGATACGATTCTGGCACAGATGGCGGCAGACGGCCTGGGATGTGAATATGATCAGATTGTTGTCCGGGGAGTGGACACAGACCAGTCTCCATATGACAGTGGTTCCTATGCTTCTAGTACGACTTATGTAACAGGAATGGCAGTTGTAAAAGCGTGTAACCAGATGAGGAGACGTATCTGTGAAGAAGCATCTGCCCTTATGGGACTGGAAGTGGGGCAGGTAGATTTTGATGGTGCGCTCATTTTTGAGAAAGAGCATCCGGAGAATTTTATGGAACTGGCAAACCTGGTAACTGCTCTTGAAGCCGGCTCCGGTAAGATTATTGAAGTGACAGAGTCCAATACGTCTAACGTTTCTCCACCTCCGTTTATGGCAGGCGCTGCAGAAATAGAAATTGACTTGGAAACAGGGAAAATTACTCCTGTGGATTATGTGGCAGCAGTGGATTGTGGAACTGTGATTAATACTAATCTGGCGCGTATTCAGTCGGAAGGCGGTATCGTCCAGGGAATCGGCATGACTTTATATGAAGATATTCAATATACCCAAAAAGGAAAACTGAAAAACCGGAATTTTATTTCCTATAAAATACCGACAAGGCTGGATATGGGACAGATTCGTGTGGACTTCGAATCAAGTTATGAACCGACCGGGCCATATGGTGCAAAGTCTATCGGTGAAATTGTAATTAATACACCGGGTCCTGCTATTGCAGATGCGGTTTATAATGCAACCGGTCTTCGGTTCCGAACACTGCCGATAACAAGTGAGCAGGTGTTTATGGGTCTGAGAGAAAAATGCTAAAAGAAAAGGTTGCTCTGGTTCTTCTGGCATCGGGAAAATCTACCCGCTACGGAAAAAATAAACTGCTGGATGAATATAAAGGGATTCCCATGATTGAAATTGCACTGCAAAAAGCTGTGGAAAGTAAAGTAGAAAGGGTTATTCTTGTAACGGCTTATCCGGCGGTGGAAGAAATAGCCAGAAAAAAATGTCCTTCAGTGGAAATTGTTCATAATAATTCTTCAGAAAAAGGAATTTCCCAATCATTAAAACTGGGTATTACAGCAGCGAAAGATACAACAGGTTGTGTATTTATGGTTTGCGATCAGCCGGAATTATCTGTAAAAACGCTTCACAAAATGATTGGGGCTCTCCAAAAGGGGGAAAACTTCATTTATGTTTGCAGCGATGGAAAGCGGAGAGGGAATCCGGCGGCATTTCCGAAACAGTATTATCCGGAACTGTTGAACATTACCGGAGACCGGGGCGGACAGCAGGTTATAAAAAACCATCCGGATAAAGTACGAGAGATTCCCGTGGAATCAGAAACAGAGCTTTTGGATATTGACTATATCGAAGATAAAAAACAACTGGAAAGAGAAGTATGAGGTGGAGAAAGTGAAATTACTGGAAGAGAGAATCCGAAAGGAAGGAAAGGCACTGAATGAAACGGTATTAAAGGTGGACAGTTTTATCAATCATCAGGTAGATGCCGAGTTTATGGATGCCCTGGGAAGAGATTTTGCTGAACATTTTAAAGATTACGGGATTACAAAGGTGTTTACGATTGAAAGTTCAGGGATTGCGCCGGCCCTTATGACAGCCAAACATTTAGATGTACCGATGGTTATTCTGAAAAAACAGACTTCCAAGATTCTGCAGGGGGATGTATATCAGACCAATATAACTTCCTTTACAAAAGGAACCAGCTATGAACTGACGTTATATAAAAACTATATCAGTCCGGAAGACAGAATCCTGTTGATTGATGATTTCCTTGCCAATGGCGAAGCAGCAACGGGAGCAGGCCGGCTGATTGGTCAGGCGGGGGCAACCTTGGCAGGAATCGGCATTCTTATTGAAAAGTCATTTCAGAGAGGAAGAAAACGACTGGAGGATGCAGGTTTTTACGTATATTCCCAGGCCAGAATTGGCCGTCTGGCAGAAGGGGTCATTGAGTTCCTTCCAGAAGATGCTCCGGCAACGGAATAAAAGAGGTATATTTCACACAAGAAGAAACATTTCTTCCAAGGAGGCAACGAGACATATTATCCCGTTGTCTCTTATTTTTTTGATTTCTTTCATCAGGGCGTCAGCGTTTCCTTCGGAAAGAGTATCTGCCTGATTAAAAAGGAGAAGCTTTTTCGCGTTCTGGCAGTTCTTAAAAATGCCATCCGGAGCCATTGCAATTCGTGAAAGCAGGGAAGGGATAACGATTTCGGGGAGACTGTCCTTCCACCGTTCCCATCCAAATAAATATTCTCGTGTCGGGCATCCGAGCGAAGAGAGCCCCAGAACTCCAATGACAGTATCTGTTTTTGGAAACAGCATCGGTTCGTGAGTGCGGGGAATTTTTATCGGAAGTCCTTTGGAACCATCTCCCTCACAGACTATTTTATCTGGAATTGAAGAGATGCTCCTTAAAAAAAAAGAGGAAGGAGATTTCCATTTGCCCTTCTGTTTGGAAGGGATACCGAGGGCTGTCAGTGAAGAATGGGAAAAAGCTTTCTGAACAGCTGTTTTGTTTTCGTCTTCTACAAGAAAAACAGATAAATCTTCCGGGTCAGGGCGGAAAATGTGAGTTGTGGTAGTCAGCAAAGTACGAAATCCGGAATTGGAAAAGGAATGGGAGAGAGCGTATAAAAGGGTTGTTTTACCGCCGGCACCTACCAGGGTAATAATTCGGCTTTCTCTGACACCCAGTAAGTCCGGAAGCTCTGAATTGTGAAAGTTTTGTCTGCTGAAACCTGATTTCATGATAATTTCTCCTGATTTAATGTGAAGGTAGTAATGCCCCGCAGGCAAAAGCTCGTGTTTAAAATGTTGCATAAAAAATAGTTCTTTGTTAGACTGAATATAGTATACCACAGCTTTTTGGTGAAAACGCAGAATAAATATATCTTTTTTGAAACAGAGAGAGGAAAGGCATCCATGAGAGAAAGTAAGAAAAAGAATTATGATTTTGAAAGCTGGAAAAAGGAACTTGTTATTGTAAGGGGTGGAGGAGATATTGCCAGTGGAACCATTTATAAATTGTTTCAATGTGGTTTTCCGGTTCTTGTACTGGAGGTGGAGATTCCCTCCTGTATCCGAAGAAGCGTCAGTTTCTGTGAGGCGGTTTGCCTTGGTTCCGTGCAGGTTGAGGGAGTTGTGGCAAAAAAAGCAGAGAATCTTTCACAGGCCTATCACATTTATCAGAAAGGAGAAATTCCTGTTATGGCTGATGAGGATGGCAGGATGATTAAAGAAGTTTCTCCCGCGGTTCTCGTAGATGCCATTCTGGCTAAGAAAAATCTGGAAACACGGAAAAACGATGCTCCTGTCGTCATTGGATTAGGCCCGGGCTTTTGTGCTGGGGACGATGTAGATGCGGTTGTTGAGACGAAAAGGGGACATCGGCTTGGACGCGTGATTTATGAAGGTTGTGCGATTGCCAATACCGGAGTGCCGGGAATCATTGCCGGATATGGAGCAGAAAGGGTGATTCATTCTCCGGCTGACGGTAATCTTCATATCATAAAAGATATCGGAAATGATACAATAGCGGGAGAAATCATTGCTTATGTTGGAGAAACTCCGATTAAGGCAACGATTTCCGGAATCGTACGTGGAATGATCCGTGAAGGTTATCCGGTAAAAAAAGGGTTGAAGATTGCGGATATCGATCCCAGACGGGAAGAGAAAGAAAACTGTTATCTGATTTCCGATAAAGCCCGCTGTGTAGCCGGAGGAGTTTTGGAGGCAATACTTCATCTGCAATAAAACTGCCTTTGCATTAATAATATAGCAGTTTTTTATGTAGTTACATTCATAGAACGAATGAAAAGTGGCTGTCGTCCCTTTTGGTGAACGACAGCCGCCGGCTTATAAATTAGAAAAAACCGAAATTATTTGCATAGAGTGTTTTTGATCTATAGTAATATTATGCGGTTTTATCTTCATGAACGTGACTTGCTTTCTTCAATTTATCAACTTTTTCAATCAGATAATGCACTTTCACCTCGTAAACGAGATTTTTGTTGGCGGCAGGAACGGCCTGATTTAATTTGTTAATAAGCATAACATGGTTTTCGACGAGTAAAGTTATATTTTTGTCGGTGACGTTTTCGAGATGTAATTTAATATCAGAAACATCCTGTTTCAGGAACTGAACGTCGGCTTTCAGAGTCTGAACGTCAGTTTTGAGAGCCTGGACATCGTCTTTGGTAGACTGCAGTTCGTCTTTCAGGAACTGAACGTCGGTTTTGAGAGCCTGAACGTCGGCTTTCAGAGCCTGCATATCGGTTTTTATAGCCTGCATATCAGTTTTCAGAGCTTGAACATCCTCTTTGGTAGATTGCAAATCAGATTTTATCGATTGTGTATCGTTGTAAATTAATAATAATAATTCTTTATCACTCATGTATGTTCACCTCCTTGTGTGCTTTTTGTGATAATAATAATATCATATTAGAAGTATATAGTCTATATTTTTTTACATAAAAATTTGAAGAAATGCCTGTTTTCTTGATTGTCAAAGAGAATGAAACAGATTACGAATGTGATCAATGTAATGTGCTTTTTCTATATTTTCTTTTGCAACAATTGGTATTGTACCAATTTCTTTTCCGTTATAATAATATATCAGGCTTCCGATTTGCTGCCCTTTTTTGACAGGAGCAGATATTTTTGTTTCTGTCTGGATTTTCTTTTTGATTTTACCTTTTTCCAGTTTCCCGGCTGAAACGTGGGAAAAAACAGACGGATAAGTTCCGGATACCGTTTTCTTTTTACCGCCGGTAACCGGAATAACAGGAGGGACGGGAGGATTTTCATCTTTGTAAATCTGGCAAATAGAAAAACCGTAGTCAAGGAGAGCGCTGCAGGCGGAAATTCGGGCTTTGGAACTGTCGCATCCCATGACTACCGCAATCAGTGACACACCATTTCTGGTTGCGGTGGCACTCAGGCAGAACCCGGCTTTGGAGGTACTTCCGGTTTTTAATCCGGTGGCACCGTTATATTGACGAATCAGCTTGTTGGTATTGGAAAGACCGAATTCAGAAGCACCTCTTCTGGTTACATGAGTAATGTTTTCCATCCAGATGGTAGTATAATGAAAAACCTGCGGATATCGGATGGTCAGCTCACGTGACATCAGGGCAATATCTCGTGAAGAAGTATAATGGCCGTCCGCATCAAGGCCGCAGCAGTTGGCGAAATGAGTATGCTTCATTCCGAGATTCGCGGCGCGTTCATTCATTTTTGCCACAAAAGTTTCTTCACTTCCGGCAATATGTTCAGCCATAGCCACACAGGCATCATTGGCAGAGGAAACAGCGATACACTTAATCATGGTTTCTGCAGTCTGTGTTTCTCCGGGTTCCAGAAAAACCTGAGAACCACCCATGGAGGCGGCATATTCGCTGACTGTAATCGTGTCATCAAGGGAAAGCTGTCCGGCGGCAAGGGCATCAAAAATAAGAAGAAGAGTCATGACCTTTGTTACACTGGCAGGTGGCCTTTCAGTGTCTGCTTCTTTTTCATAAAGAATAGTTCCGGTGCTGGCTTCCATCAATAAAGCAGTGGGGGCATCAGAGTGAAAACCGGAGGACTCTTTTGCAAAAGAAGAAATAGGATTCAGAAGAAAAGAAAGAGAGAAAACGGCGCAAAAAAAGAAGGAGCAGAAAGCCATGTGACGCTGTTTCAAATGAAATTTTAGCATATCAGGCTCCGAAAAAAGAATTAATACAGTTTATGGGGTTTGTATGAAAATATGCATTTGGCGGTTGCTATTTGAAGGAAAATTCATTAAAATAGAAAACATGAAAATTGATGTGAGACTGGATGCGTTTGAAGGCCCTCTGGACCTTCTTTTGCATTTGATAGAAAAAAATAAAATAAATATTTATGACATTCCTATTGTGGAAATCACAAATCAGTATATGGAATACATTTCCCGGATGGAAAAAGAAATGTCCATGGATTCTATGAGTGAATTTCTGGTAATGGCAGCGACGCTTCTGAAGATTAAATCAAAAATGCTTATGCCGGGTGAGGAAAGTGAAGAGCAGGAGGACCCGAGAGAAGAACTGGTACAGCGGCTGATGGAATATAAAATGTTTAAATATGCTGCTGGGGAGCTGAAAGATATGAGCGTGGATGCACAAAAGGTTTTCTATAAACCGGAAACGGTGCCCAAAGAAATTCGGGAATATGAAGAGCCGGTGGTTCCGTCTGAAATAATAGGGGATGTGACGCTGGAGATGCTGAATCGTACTTTTCAGATGGTTATGAAGCGGAAAAAGGACCGGGAAGACCCGGTACGAAGCCGGTTTGGAAAAATTCAAAAAGAAAAGTACAAGGTTGAGGACCGAATGAAAAGTATCACAGAACAGATTCGGGGACTTCGGCGGATTAATTTCTGCACACTTCTGGATTTACAGCCGACGAAAGAAATGGTGGTGGTCACATTTCTTGCAGTTTTGGAGCTGATGAAAACCGGGCAGGTGACGGTGGAACAGGAATGTAATTTCGGAGAGATATACCTGGACGCAGCCGGAGAGCGGGAAATAGTATAATGAGGTATCGACGGTTTTATCTCGTCGGAGAAGCCCCCACTTTCATAAATGGGAGCAGAAGATTAACTTCAGCAGTGGGAGTTACAATCTCCGACTTCGATAAAAGCCTCGGTGCAAATGACGAAGGGATGAATATGGAAGAAAGAAACCGATTAAAGGGAATTATAGAGGCAGTTTTATTCACAATGGGAGAGTCGGTAAACACAGAGAGACTGGCAGCGGTATTGGAAATATCTGTGGAGGAACTGACAGATATTTTAAAGGAAATGAAAGCGGATTATGCTGTGAAGGAGAGAGGAATTTGCCTTATTGAACTGGATGGAGCATGGCAGATTTGCACGAAAATTGAAACCTACGATTATGTCCGAAAGCTGGTTAGTCAGCCGAAGAAGCGTTCACTTACGGATGTAATGCTGGAAACCCTCTCAATTATCGCCTATAAGCAGCCTGTCACAAAACAGGAAATCGAAGCAATCCGTGGAGTGAAAAGTGATTTTGCGGTGAATAAACTGGTGGAATATGGGCTGATAAAAGAACTTGGGCGTCTTGATACGATAGGAAGGCCGATTGTGTTTGGGACAACAGAAGAATTTCTGCGCTGCTTTGGTGTTTCCTCAATTGAAGAACTGCCGGATATCGATGAAGTTACGAAACAGGAATTTATGGAAGAAGCCATGGAGGAGGTTTCGGCGGCACTGAACGTCTCTGTGTGACAGCATAATTTGCGTCTGCCAGAGGAAGTATAAAAATATCGAAAGAAATTAAATAAAAAATAAAGGATAATACCTGTGTGAGCGATTATTTATGAAATTGCAGGAGAGCTGTATCATACAGGTATTTTTTTGTTGCATCTACTAAGTAAAAAAGAAAAGGGTGTGTTTTTGGATTTACGAACATAATAAAAAGGATATAATTATGAAAGAAAAAAATGTTGTTTTGAAATAATTTTTTGTTATGGGAGAGAATGAAAAACTGACAAAAATACACACCAAAAATGTTAAAAAAATAACCAATGTAATAAATGCAAAGAAAGGGGAACTGACAAATACTGTAACATTTAGAGCTTTTTTTGTCAGATAATAAAAATATAGTATAAACATTTCCCGATATGATAATTTGTTATTGAAATTTTTTTCAGTATTGAATTTAATAAAGAAAGGAAAAACGGACAAACTATGTTAATTCTATAACGGAAAACTATTGATTATATGGTAAAAATTTGTTATTATTAATTTGTTCTTTTAAAATCAGATCCCTTATGGTGATTTTTGAATAAGAATATGAGAATTAAAATGGAGGAATGAGCATGAGTAATTCAAAGATGAGTGCCAGAGAACGGATTGAATATCTCCTGGATGACCAGAGTTTTGTTGAGATTGGCAATCTGATTGAGGCGCGAAATACCGATTACAATCTTGGTGCCAGAAAGGTAAAGGGAGATGGTGTTGTTACCGGATACGGAGTATTAAATGACCGTATGGTTTATGTGTACAGCCAGGATGCTTCTGCATTGGGCGGCTCTGTCGGTGAGATGCATGCCCGTAAAATTGCCGATACCTACGATATGGCCATGAAGATGGGAGTACCGGTGATTGGCATGATAGATTGTGCCGGACTCCGTTTGCAGGAAGCAGTAGATGCGCTTCATGCATTTGGAACAATTTTCAAAAAACAGGCAGAAGCATCAGGAAAGATTTTACAGGTCTGTGCTGTTTTCGGGCAGTGTGGAGGCGGAAGTGCCCTGATGTCTGCCATGTCTGATTTTACTTTGATGGAAGAAAAAAATGGAGCACTGTTTGTCAACAGCCCGAATACTTTAGACGGGAATACGGCAGAGAAGCTGGATACGTCAGGAGCCCGGTATCAGGCGGAAAAGGCCGGTAATGTTGATTTTGTATGTGAGTCCGAAGAAGAATTGCTTGACCAGATGCGGATTCTGATTGATGTTCTTCCGTCGGATTTTGAATCAGGAGATGCGGAATTTGAGTGCGAGGATGATTTGAATCGTATTATTCCGGAATTAAACGATTCGGAATATGATGCGAAGTTTCTGTTGTCCTCGATTTCGGATGAACGTCTTTTTGTAGAAACAAAAGCCGGTTTTGCACCGGAAATGGTGACGGCCTTTATCCGCCTGAACGGAGAAACTGTGGGAGCCATTGCCAATCAGCCAGTAGATGGGGAGAAAGTACTTTCCTCAAAAGGACTGGAAAAAGCAACGGGATTTGTGAAATTCTGTGACGCATTTTCTCTTCCGATTCTGACAGTGACAAATGTCAATGGATTAAAAGCCAATCTTCATGAGGAAAGAAGACTGGCAAAAGAGCTGGCACGTTTTACTGCCGAACTGGCGGGAAGCACGGTTCCGAAGGTGAATCTGATTGCGGGAGAAGCTTATGGAACAGCAGGTATTGTCATGAATTCCAAAGCGGTAGGTGCTGACTTTGTTCTGGCATGGCCACAGGCCAGTGTCGGTATGATGGATGCTTCCCAGGCAGTTCGTATTATGTATGCGGAAGAGATTTCAGCCAGTGACAATCAGAATGCGGTTATTGCTGAGAAAACCGCACAGTATCACCAGATGCAGACCAGCGCTCTTGCTGCTGCACAGAGAGGTTATGTGGATGATATCATTGAACCGGATGCGACAAGAAAACGTCTGATTGTGGCTTTTGAGATGCTTTATGGTAAAAAACAGCTTCGGGACGAGAAAAAGCATAGTACGATTTAGTGAGGTGAGAGCATGACATTTATGACAGCCCTTTTAAATACATTAATGGGCATGGGAACAGTTTTTGCTGTATTGATATTTATCTCCTTAATTATTTCTCTGTTTGTTTATATTCCGGCTGTGGAGCAAAAGATTCAGAATTTTTTTAATGGTTTGAAAAAAGGTAAAAATGATTCTGCTCCGAAAGAAGTTGCAGAGACTCTGCAGGAAGAAACAGAACAGTCAGAGGAAGAGGAGGAACTTATAGATGATGCGCAGTTGGTTGCGGTAATTATGGCAGCCATCGCGGCTTCTTCTGATGGAGCAGTCAGCGCGGATAAACTGATTGTCCGTTCTGTTCGGAGAGTGAGAACCCGTCGATAAGTGTGTGGCGGGGATAGAACCTGTTTATGAAGGAAAAAGTTTAATTAGTTTAATGCAGGAGGAATTTCAATGAAAAATTATAGAATTACTGTAAATGGTGTTGCGTATGAAGTATCTGTGGAAGAATTGGGTGCGGGTGAAGTGCCTGCAGCCAGCACTCCGGCAGCAGCCGCACCGGCAGTGGCAGCCCCGGTAAAAAAAGCTCCGGCGAAAAAAGCCGGTGCAGAAGGCAGTGTAAAAATTGCTGCACCAATGCCTGGAAAAATTGTGGATGTGAAAGTTAAGGCAGGAGATGCAGTGAAAAAAGGTGATGTTGTCATTGTTTTAGAAGCGATGAAAATGGAAAATGAAATCTGTGCTGCACAGGATGGACAGATTGCCGGCGTGGAAGTTTCTGTCGGAGATACTGTAGAAGGCGGAGACGTTTTAGTAACAATGAATTAGTTCGGTTTGAATTGGAGGGAATCCTATGAGTTATGTTGCAGAGACATTGACGAATCTTGCAGCGCAGACCGGATTTGCATTTTTAGAGCCTGGCAATTTTGCTATGATTCTTGTTGCCCTGGTATTTTTGTATCTGGCCATTGCAAAAGGATATGAACCACTGCTTCTGGTTCCCATTTCTTTTGGTATGCTGCTTGTAAATTTATATCCGCCGATTATGGAAGAGGGCGGATTGTTACATTTTTTTTATTTGCTGGATGAATGGAGTATTTTGCCGTCCTTAATCTTTTTGGGGGTCGGTGCTCTGACGGATTTTGGTCCGCTGATTGCCAATCCGATGAGTTTCCTTCTGGGAGCAGCCGCACAGTTTGGTATTTATGCGGCATATTTCCTGGCAATTATGATGGGTTTTAACGGTAAGGCAGCTGCTGCGATTTCCATTATCGGAGGTGCTGACGGACCGACTTCTATTTTCCTGGCTTCCAAGCTCGGACAGACAGCTTTAATGGGTCCGATTGCGGTAGCGGCATATTCTTATATGTCACTGGTACCGATTATTCAGCCGCCGATTATGAAAGCACTGACGACAAAAGAAGAACGGAAAATTAAAATGGAACAGCTTCGTCCTGTTTCAAAAACAGAAAAAATTCTGTTCCCAATCGTCGTTACGATTGTGGTTTGTCTGGTTCTGCCAACTACCGCGCCGTTAGTTGGTATGTTGTTGCTTGGTAACCTTTTCCGCGAGTCCGGTGTGGTAAAACAGCTTTCGGAAACAGCTTCCAATGCGCTTATGTATATCGTAGTTATTATCCTTGGAACATCTGTCGGAGCAACCACAAGTGCAGAAGCATTCCTGAATGTGACAACGATAAAAATTGTTGTTCTTGGACTGGTGGCCTTCGCTTTCGGAACTGCAGCCGGTGTTCTTTTTGGAAAACTGATGTGTAAACTGACGCACGGAAAAGTGAATCCTTTGATTGGTTCGGCCGGTGTATCTGCGGTACCAATGGCTGCCCGTGTATCCCAGAAGGTAGGAGCGGAAGCGGATCCGACCAATTTCCTGTTAATGCATGCCATGGGACCGAATGTGGCCGGTGTTATCGGCACCGCTGTAGCAGCCGGAACCTTTATGGCAATCTTTGGAGTATGATAGAAGGGAGACTTTGTTATGGCTGAAATAGAGAAAAAACCAATTAAAATAGTTGAGACAGTTCTTCGTGATGCACACCAGTCTCTGATTGCGACACGAATGACAACAGATGAAATGCTTCCGATTATCGATAAGATGGATAAAGTAGGATATCATGCGGTGGAATGCTGGGGTGGAGCAACCTTTGATGCATCGCTGCGTTTCTTAAAGGAAGACCCGTGGGACCGTTTAAGAAAGCTTCGTGACGGTTTTAAAAACACAAAGCTTCAGATGCTTTTCCGTGGACAAAACATTTTAGGTTATCGTCCTTATGCGGATGATGTGGTAGAGTATTTTGTACAGAAATCCATCGCAAACGGTATTGATATTATCCGTATTTTTGACTGTTTAAATGACCTTAGAAATCTTCAGACGGCGGTGAAGGCTTCCAACAAAGAAGGCGGTCATGCACAGGTTGCATTATCTTATACCCTTGGTGATGCCTATACACTGGATTACTGGAAAGATACGGCAAAACGGATTGAGGATATGGGAGCAGATTCTCTTTGTATCAAAGATATGGCGGGACTTCTCGTTCCTTATGAGGCAACCAGACTGGTAACTGCCTTAAAAGAGGCAACAAATCTTCCGGTAGAGCTTCATACACATTATACCAGTGGTGTGGGTGGAATGACATATCTGAAAGCCGTTGAGGCGGGTGTGGATATTATTGATACAGCGATGTCCCCATTTGCCATGGGAACCAGCCAGCCGGCCACTGAAGTTATGGCGGAAACCTTCCGGGGAACCCCATACGATCCGGGATTTGATCAGAATCTTCTCGGAGAGATCGCGGATTATTTCCGTCCGATTGAAGAACACGCACTGGAAACCGGACTGCTTAATCCAAAGGTTATGGGAGTAAATATCAAAACGCTCATGTATCAGGTTCCTGGCGGTATGCTTTCCAATCTGGTGTCTCAGTTAAAGGAGCAGGGAGCTTCGGACAAATACTATGAAGTGCTGGCTGAGGTACCAAGAGTTCGTAAGGACTTCGGAGAGCCGCCTCTGGTTACACCGTCCAGTCAGATTGTAGGTACACAGGCTGTGTTAAATGTAATTACCGGAGAACGGTACAAAATGATTACCAAAGAATCCCGTGCCTTATTAAAAGGTGAGTATGGTCAGACGGTTAAACCGGTGAATCCGGAAGTGCAAAAGCTGGCAATCGGAGATGAAGAGCCGATTACCTGCCGTCCTGCAGACTTGTTAGAGCCGGAGCTTGATAAATTAGAAGCTGAAATGGCTCAGTGGAAAGAGCAGGATGAAGATGTTTTAAGCTATGCACTGTTCCCGCAGGTTGCAACAGAATTCTTTAAATACAGAGCGGCACAGAAAAATAAAATTGACCCTACGAAAGGGGATAATAAAAACGGAGCTTACCCTGTTTAAGCGTATTCAACATTTCAGAAGGAGTCCCCCGCTTCAAGCGCGCAGAGCGCTAAGCGGTGGGTAATAAACTAGTTTCAGTAGCGGGTGACAATCCCCTTCTGAAATGTTGAGCCTCCGGCGGATTGCTTAAGATGCGCATTTGAAATTTGTCATGCTAACGCATGACTCGCATCTCGCCGCAAGAACGCCGAGGCGTTCTTGAATAATAAATAAAACAAAAAAGCAGAGGGGCATATCAATCGGGGTCTCTCTGTTATGGAATGTAAAAGGCCACCAGAGTATTGTTCACATCGATTGAAGTATTTCGTCTGGTTCTGTTCGTTTTCCGTAAGACAATTAAAATTGCCTTCGGAATCCGGACAGAATCATGACTCGTTCTTCAAACGTTGCAAACTTATATCTCTGGTGGTCTTTTTCCATTAATATATTGATGATGTTCTGCCGCAACAATACGACAATTATTTTGCTTAAATCAATAGTCGGATTTTCTCTTGAAAGAATAGATTTTGTGTGAAAAAAATGATTTGACAAAAAATAAAAAATGCAGTAATATATTTTAAAATTAAATAATTTAAAAATAAATCAGATTCACAAATATTATACGAGGAGGAATTCCATGAAACAGACGATGATTGCCATCAGCCGTGAGTTCGGAAGCGGTGGAGATGAGATAGCAGAAAGGATTGCCAAAGATTTTCAACTCCCCCTGTACGATAAAAATATTTTAGAGAAGCTTGAGGAAGAGTCCGGATTTCTGGTAAAGGACTGGGAAAAATATGATGAGAGACCGAAGTTTAAGCTGACGTCGAGAAATGAAAAAGGATTTTCCACATCAATGGAAGATAATCTTGCGGAAAAACAGTTTGACTTTATCCGACAGAAAGCAGAACAAAAGGAATCTTTTCTTGTGCTTGGAAGATGTGCGGAAAGTGTTCTTTATGGCAGACCGGAGCTGATTTCCCTGTTTATCTGCGACAGTATGGAGAATCGGATAAAAAGGATATCAGAAGAATATAATATTTCGGAGAAGGAAGCACTGATGAAGATAAAAAAGCATGATGCTTCCAGAAAAATGTATCACAGACAGCATTCCGATTTCCGGTGGGGAGATTCGAGATATTATGACCTCTGCGTGAATTCCGGAAAACTAGGATTGGAGAAAACAACCGAATACCTGGAGAAATACATAGTGGAAAGATGCAGACAAATGTGATAATATGACAGAGAAAGATACATCAGGATAAAATAAAGCGGCTGTTGTAAAAAAATTTTTGCGGGCTGCATCAGTTTTGAGGATAAATTATGGAAGAACGGATAGAAAATGCGCTGCGCGGAGGCGAATTTAAAAAGCTTCTGGAAAATCAGTTTTCAGAAATTAAAACAAAATATTCATTAAAGGTTGTGGAGATTCGGGTGCTGTATTATCTGTCTGAGTGTGGAGAACATAATACACCGACAGACATTCACCATCGGCTGAAGCTGAACCGGGGACACGTATCACAGGCGATTTTAAGCCTTTGTAATAAAGATTATATTACCGCAGTTCCGGATCGGGAAGACCACCGCAGTATGCATTATTTTGTCAGTGATCAGGTTAGAGATATTATACGGGATGTTACCGCTGTCCGCCAGAAACTGGATGAAGAACTCTTTTACGGAGTAAGCCAGGAAGAAATGGAAGTATATAATCAGGTAGTAGGAAAAATCGGCGGAAATATCCGCAGGATGATGAAAGAATCCTGAGATATTTTTTATCCCGATATTTTAAAATTAAATTATATTATGTTATTTTGGAAAGGATGGATAAATCATGTCAAATACAGGAAAAGAAACTGTGATGAATCAGGATATTGTAAAACTGTCCAACGAGCTTACTTACCGGAGATATCTTTTTAATAAAGAACACAGCAGAGGGGTTTTTAAGGAACTCAGTATTCCTGATTATGTAGCTATGCACATTATTGCAGAGATGGAGAAAGAGGAGGATATCTATTCCGGAAAAGCATATCTTCAGGATTTGGCGGAGAAAATGCGTCTGACGATTCGGCAGACATCCAAAATGGTTGCAGGTCTCAGGGACAGGGGACTGCTTTCGTGGGCTCATGACGGAGATGGCAGTGCCGGAACCTATGTGATGATTACGGATAGCGGGAAAGAAATACTGGCAAATCAGGAAGATAATCTGAAGAAGTTTTACGGTCATGTAATCGAGCAATTTGGGAAAGAAAACCTTATCCGGCTTTTACATTTGATGCGACAGCTTGAGTCGGTTCTTCAGGAAGAGGCAGAAAGAATCAGAGAGGAAGAAAGTGACAATGGAAATGAATGATTATTTGAATAAAAAAGAACAGATTTGCAGAAAAAATGACAGTATTGCTCCGAGGCTGTTTGAAGAATACGGAGTGAATCTGGGATTGAGGGATGAGAATGGGAATGGTGTACTTACCGGACTGACAGGTATTTCCAAAATTGTTTCCTCCAGAATTGAAAAAGGACAGAAAATTCCCTGTGACGGACAGTTGTGGTATCGTGGTTATCGGGTGGAAGACTTAATCGGAGGTCTTTCAAAGGATGAATACGGATTTGAGAAAATAGCTTATCTTCTTCTTATGGGCGAGATGCCCGGTCAGGAGGAAAGTCGGGAATTTTCGGAACTGATTGGGCAGTGTCGAAGTCTTCCGACCAATTTTACAAGGGATGTGATAATGAAGGCACCGAGTGAAGATATTATGAATTCCATGACCAGGAGTATCCTCACATTGGCGTCTTACGATGAGAATGCCAAGGATAACAGTGTTCATAACAGTCTGCGGCAATGCATTCAGCTTATTGCGGAGTTTCCATTGCTGGCAGTTTACAGCTATAATGCATATATCCATTATGAAAAACAGAAAAGTCTCGTCATCCACAAGCCGAATCCTCAGCTTTCAACTGCGGAGAATCTGCTGATGCTGTTAAGACCGGACCAGAGCTATACTCCAATCGAAGCCAAAACACTGGATACTGCGCTGATTCTTCATATGGAACACGGCGGAGGCAATAACTCCACCTTTACTACCCGAGTGGTAACTTCCTCGGGTTCGGATACATATTCTACCATGGCGGCTGCCATGTCTTCCCTGAAAGGGCCAAAGCATGGGGGAGCGAATATCAAAGTTATGGATATGATGGAGGATATCCGTCAGAATGTAAAAGATACGGAAGACAGGGACGAACTGGAGGCTTATCTGAACAAAATTCTTGAAAAGGATGCATTTGACCATAAAGGTCTTATATACGGAATGGGGCACGCAATTTATTCTGTTTCCGATCCTCGGGAGAGAATTTTCAAACAGTATGTGGAAAAGCTGGCAGCGGAAAAAGGCCGTGAAAAAGATATGAGATTATATCAGAGTGTGGAAGACCTTGCACCGGCTCTGATTGCGGGCAAAAGAAACCGGACTCGTATGGTAAGTCCGAATGTTGACTTTTACAGTGGATTTGTATATGATATGTTAGGCATTCCGAGAGAACTGTATACTGCGATATTTGCGGTTGCCCGTATCGTAGGATGGAGTGCGCATCGGATTGAGGAACTGATTTGTACAGATAAAATTATCCGTCCCGCATATATGAGTGTGATGGAGGAGAGGAAATAAACATGATTTCTTTTGAGAGCGACTATACCGAAGGAGCCCATGAAAAAATACTTGATGCATTGCTGAGGACAAACCGGGAATCACAGCCGGGATATGGGAGTGACAGCTATTCAGAAAGCGCAAAAGAGAAGATTCGCAGAGCCTGTGGAACTCCTGAGGCAGAGATTCATTTCCTGGTAGGAGGAACCCAGACAAATGCAGTGGTCATCGATACCATGCTTCAGCCATATGAGGGAGTTGTGGCGGCAAAAACGGGTCATATCAGTACCCATGAGGCGGGAGCCATTGAGTTTACAGGGCACAAGGTACTGGAGCTTGACGGAGTTCATGGAAAAATAGTTCCGGAAAGGCTAAATGATTTTCTGGAAGCTTTTCATCAGGACGGCAACCGGGAGCATATGGTATATCCGGGCATGGTATATATTTCCCATCCGACAGAATATGGCACCTTATATTCTCTGGAGGAATTAAAACAGTTGTCGGATATTTGTCATTCTTACAATATCCCTCTCTATCTGGATGGAGCCAGACTGGGATACGGTCTAATGAGTTCGGAAACCGATGTAGCTTTGCAGGATGTGGCATCCTGCTGTGATGTCTTTTATATCGGAGGAACGAAAGTGGGGGCTCTCTGCGGAGAGGCAGTGGTGTTTCCGGGAGGAAATGGGCCAATGCATTTTATGACCATGGTAAAACAGCATGGAGCTCTTCTTGCAAAAGGTCGTCTGACCGGTGTGCAGTTTGATACACTGTTTACGGACGACCTGTACTTTAAAATCAGTCGTCATGCCATAGAAATGGCTGGGCTTCTGAAAGAAGTACTGCAGAAAGCCGGATGCCGGTTTTTCATGGATTCTCCCACAAATCAGCAGTTTATTATTCTGGAAGATGAGGAACTGGAACGTCTTTCAAAAGAGGTAAGATTCAGTTTCTGGGAAAAATATGATGATAAACATACAGTAGTGCGGCTTGCTACAAGCTGGGCGACTAAGGAAGAAGATATTTACAGGCTGTCAGAGCTTTTGTCAGATAACAGAGAGAAATAAAACAGACAGGATTACAATATATGAAACGGAAGTGTTCTTTGATGGAGAATGCTTCCGTTTTCTGGATTTGGGTGAGGACAAAAGAGAAGCGGAAAATGAAATCATTTACAAGCCTCTTATTTTATGTTATGTTATTATAATTGAGTTTAGATTATTATTATGAGGTGAAGAAAGTGCCTGAAATATATTTTGATAACGGGGCTACAACAATGGTATTCCCGGAAGTAAGAGAGATCATGATGGAGGTTATGGAGACAGAGTATGGCAATCCGTCTTCCATGCATAAAAAAGGCTTTTTGGCTGAGCAATATGTGAATCGTGCCAGAGATATTATTGCCAAAAGCCTGAAGGTGGAACCCAGGGAGATTTATTTTACTTCCGGGGGAACAGAAGCCAACAATCTGGCGTTGATAGGAGCCGCGATGGCCAATAAGCGTGCAGGAAAGCACATTATTTCCTCATGCATTGAACATGCTTCGGTTTATAATCCACTGTCATATCTGGAGGAGGAAGGCTTTGATATTACGTATCTGCCGGTGGACAGCAAAGGAATTGTAGACCTTGACGCATTAAAAGAGGCACTCCGGCCGGATACCATACTGGTATCGGTAATGTGTGTCAATAATGAAATCGGAGCTGTGGAGCCGATTGAGGAAATCGGACGAATTGTAAAAAAATACAATCCGTCCATTCTATTTCATACAGATTGTATTCAGGCCTACGGTAAAATGAAATGCACTCCGAAAAAATGGAAGGCGGATATGCTTTCTGTCAGTGGTCATAAGATTCATGGGCCGAAAGGAATAGGATTTCTTTATATAAAAAATGGAACAAAGATTAAACCAATGATTTGGGGCGGCAACCAGCAGAAAGGAATGCGTTCCGGCACAGAAAATGTTCCGGGAATTGCAGGGCTTGGAAAAGCTGCACAGGTGATTTATGAGAATCATGAAGAGAAGCTGGAAAAGATTCGGGGGATAAAAGAACATTTTATCCGACGCGTGCTGGGAGAGCTTGAGAATGTGGAAAGTCATTCCGGTGAGGCTCCGCATATTGCAAGTATCACATTTTACGGAGTGAGAAGCGAAGTACTGCTTCATGCCCTTGAGGATAAGGGTATTTATGTTTCAGCCGGTTCGGCCTGTTCATCGAATCATCCGGATGTCAGTGGAACCTTAAAAGGAATTGGCCTGGATAAATCCGGCTATGAGTCCACGCTTCGGTTTTCTTTCAGCATTTATAATACAGAAGAGGAAGCTGACTATTGTGTGGAAGTATTAAAGGAACTGCTTCCGGTTCTTCGAAGATTTGTAAGAAGCTAACGCAGAGTTTTATGAGGGAGATAACATGGAATACAAAGCATTTTTGATTAAATACGCCGAAATCGGCGTAAAGGGGAAAAACAGATATCGTTTTGAAGATGCGCTGGTTCAGCAGATGCAGTACGCATTAAAGCCGGTGGGGGATTTTAAGATTCGAAAAGAGTCCGGTCGTATTTTTGCCGAAGCACAGGAAGAATATGATTATGACGAGGCCATTGCAGCACTTCGCTGTGTATTTGGTATTTCGGGAATCTGTCCGATTATTGTGGAAGAAGATAAAGCATTTGACAATATTGAAAAGGTGTTAGGGGATTATATGAGCGAGCGTTATGATGACCTTGCTTTTACCTTTAAAGTAAATGTCAGAAGAGCGGATAAATCTTATCCGATGCAGTCCATGGAGGTTGCGGCACTGCTGGGAGAAAAACTTCTTGACCGTTTTGAAGAACTGACGGTTGATGTGCACCATCCACAGGTACTCATTACTGTAGAGATTCGTGATAAAGTATATATTTACACAGAAGAGATTCCGGGACCGGGAGGAATGCCGATTGGAACCAATGGCAAAGCCATGCTGCTTTTATCCGGAGGAATCGACAGCCCTGTGGCAGGTTATATGATTTCAAAACGGGGTGTGCGTATTGACGCGGTATATTTCCATGCACCGCCTTATACCAGTGAGAGAGCAAAACAGAAGGTGGTAGACCTGGCCAGAATCATTTCCCGCTATACCGGTCCGATTCATCTTCATATTATCAACTTTACCGATATCCAGATGGCAATCTATGAAAAATGTCCGCATGATGAACTGACGATTATCATGAGAAGATATATGATGAAGATTGCGGAGCATTTTGCAAAAGAATGCGGTGCACAGGCCTTGATTACCGGAGAAAGCATCGGACAGGTGGCAAGTCAGACCATGCAGAGTCTTTTCTGCACCGATGCTGCATGCAGCATTCCGGTATTCCGTCCTTGTATCGGTATGGATAAAAATGATATTGTCGATATGTCTGAGAAAATTGGAACATATGAGACATCGATTCTTCCGTACGAGGACTGCTGTACCATTTTTGTGGCAAAGCATCCGGTAACAAAACCGCGTCTGGATGTCATTGAGAAATCAGAAAGAAAACTTGCAGACTGTATTGACGAGCTGATGGAAGCTGCTTTAAGTTCAGAAGAGGTTATCCGGGTCTGTGCAGACGAATAAAAAAAGAATCCGGTAAAAAGATTCTTTGCAAAACAACTCAAAAAACTGTCGCAAAACAGACAGTGTGTACTGTTTCGGCGACAGTTTTTCTTTGATAATATTATGTAGATATACAAATCGATATTATAAACAGACCGATAAGGTATCGGAGAAGAAATTATTCTTCTGTGATAAGATATGGGCTAAGCTGCTCGAGAATCTCATCAAGATTGTCTGCATTATGAATATTTAAATCGATTGGTTTGGAAATATCCAGACTGAAGATACCCATGATAGATTTTGCATCGATGACGTAACGGCCGGAAACCAGGTCAAATTCGGCATCAAAGCGGTTGATTAAGTTGACGAAAGTTTTAACTTTATCGATAGAATTTAATGAGATTTTTACAGTTTTCATTTGAAAATCCCCTCCTTGAAAAATACTATAATTATATCCTTATAGTAACTGTTTCATGAATAAAAGTCAATAGAATAAAAAGAGGTGAATGAGTTTTGACAGGAAAAAGAACTGCAGCTTTTCTTACACTGGGATGTAAGGTAAATCAGTATGAGACGGATGCTATGGCAGAACTTCTGGAAAAAGCCGGCTATGCGATTACTGATTTTAAAGAAAAAGCAGACGTTTATGTTATAAATACCTGTTCTGTTACCAATATGGCGGACAGAAAAAGCCGTCAGATGATAAAAAGAGCAAAAAAAATGAATCCGGATGCGGTAATTGCCGCTGCCGGATGCTATGTTCAGGCAGCGGAAGAAGAGTTGATTAAACAGGGGACTGCGGATATTTTAATTGGGAATAATAAAAAGAAAGAAATAGCGGATATTTTAGACCGCTATTTTGAAGAAAAACACAATATTTCTGAAATTGTGGATATTGCAGCAGAAAAAGAATACGAATCCATGGAGATTCACAAAGTCAGCGAACATACCAGAGCATATGTGAAAATACAGGACGGATGTAATCAGTTCTGCTCTTACTGTATTATTCCTTATGCCAGAGGAAGAATCAGGAGCAAAGTTCCAAAAGAGGTTCTCCGGGAAATCCAGGGTCTTGCTGATGCAGGATATAAGGAGGTTGTTCTGACCGGTATTCATCTGAGCTCTTACGGGAAGGATTTAGGGGACACAAATCTCCTTGATATTATCCGCCAGGTACAAAAAATCGACGGGATTTGCCGGATTCGCCTTGGCTCTTTAGAACCGCGAATCATTACGGAAGAATTTGTTCGTGAACTGGTAAAATGTGATAAAGTCTGCCCGCATTTCCATCTTTCCCTGCAAAGTGGCTGTGATGCGACCTTAAAGCGAATGAATCGTCATTATACCACGGAGGAATACAGGCAGGCCCTTGATATTCTGCGTCGATATTATGAACATCCGGCCCTGACCACAGATGTGATAGCCGGATTTGTGGGAGAAAGCGAAGAGGAATTTGAAAAGACCAGAGAATTTCTTGAAGAAATAAATCTCTATGAAATGCATATTTTCAAATATTCCGTACGACAGGGAACCAGAGCGGCAGATATGCCGGGACACCTTCCGGAAGAAGTAAAAACCCGCCGGAGCGCGGTTCTTCTTGAGATGGCCAGAGCGCATAAAAAACAGTTTGAATCCTGGTATTTGGGACGTACGGAAGAGATACTTCTTGAAGAAGAGGTGGAGATTGACGGAATAAAATATATGCAGGGTTATACAAAGCGATATGTGAAAGTGGCAGTGAAAATTGATGATTTTTCAAAAAAAATGCGACAAAATGATATAGTTGTAGTACAAATTCGGGGATTTTTGGATGAAAATCTATTGTGCGGGAAAGTTATGATTGAATTTTAGTCAGACTCATAGTAAAATATTTCATGAATGCACTTTGGATAGAAGGAGGTAAATATGGGTAAGAATAATACACAGTTTTTTCAGGTGGTCAAAGAACAGGAGTATGATGTAGATTCTATTCTGAAAGACGTATATGAAGCCCTGAGAGAAAAAGGCTATAATCCGATCAATCAGATTGTGGGCTATATCATGTCCGGAGACCCGACGTATATTACCAGTCATAATAATGCCAGAAGCCTGATCATGAAAGTGGAACGGGATGAAATCCTGGAAGTATTATTTGAAAACTACATCAATACGAAACTGAAATAATGAAAGAACGATGGATGGGACTTGACTATGGTACGAAGACCGTTGGTGTGGCAGTGAGTGATTCACTGGGGATAACCGCACAGGGTGTGGAGACCATAACCAGAAAGTCAGGGAAAAAACTAAGACAGACATTAGCAAGAATACAGGCATTGGCAGAGGAATATCATGTCGAAAAAATTGTGCTCGGATTGCCGAAAAACATGAACAATACCCTCGGAGAGAGGGCGGAAGATACGATGGAATTTCAGGCAATGGTTACACAAAGAACCGGGCTTCCCGTTGTTCTCTGGGATGAGAGACTGACTACAATGGAGTCAGAACGGATTTTAATGAGCGGCGGAGTCAGGCGGGAGCACCGTAAGGAACGGATTGACTGGATGGCGGCAGCACTTATACTGCAAAGCTATATGGATGCCCATCCGGTTCCGGATAAAGAATAATAGGACGAGAGAGCGGAAGAGAGAGGTAACGATGAGTAAATTAGAAAGTATTCCATTTATAACAGATGATAATAAAGAGATTCGGTTCTGCGTTTTGGAACAGACTATGATAAATGGAGTGAATTACCTCCTTGTGTCTGACAGTCAGGATGATATGGCAGACGATGCGGAGGATATGGTCGTCTATATTATGAAAGAAACAGCCGATGAAGAAGGCGGAATTGCGGCCTATGAGTTTGTAGAGGACGATGAAGAGCTTTTATCGGTTTCAAAAATATTTGAACAATTAATGGAAGATTTGGATTTTGAGGTAGAATAGTAATCTCCGGCTGTCTGGCAGCAAAGCTCCGGAGCGGAAACTGAATAGAGAGACTGCGCGGGAAATGTGCTGCAGACATCGGACTGATGTGTTATATCTGCCGGAAACAGAACGGAGGTAGTAACTTGAAAACAATGGAAAATCAGTCGGTAAAAATCATACCACTTGGCGGTTTGGAACAGATCGGAATGAACATTACCGCATTTGAGTATGAGGATAATATTATTGTCGTGGATTGTGGTCTGGCCTTCCCGGACGAGGAGATGCTGGGAATTGATCTGGTGATACCGGATATCAGCTATCTGAAAGAAAATGCGTCAAAAGTAAAAGGTCTGGTCATTACCCATGGGCATGAAGACCATATCGGTGCGATTCCATATGCCTTAAAAGAATTGAATATGCCTGTGTATGCGACGAAGCTTACCATGGGACTGATTGAAAATAAATTAAAAGAACACAACCTGTTAAAATCAACCAGAAGAAAAGTAGTGAAACACGGACAGTCCATTAATCTGGGCTGCTTCCGGATTGAATTTATAAAAACCAATCACAGTATCAGTGATGCTGCTGCCCTTGCGATTTATACCCCTGCCGGAATTATCGTTCATACCGGCGATTTTAAGATTGATTACACACCGGTCTTTGGCGATGCCATTGATTTGGGAAGATTTGCCGAACTGGGCAAAAAGGGTGTGCTGGCACTGATGTGTGACAGTACCAATGTGGAAAGACCGGGCTTTACCCCTTCCGAGAGAACGGTGGGACGGACTCTCGACCATCTTTTCAATGAAAATGCAGGTCACCGTATCATTGTGGCAACCTTTGCTTCCAATGTGGACAGAGTACAGCAGATAATAAACTGTGCTTATAAGTATGGCAGAAAAGTTGTGGTAGAAGGGCGGAGTATGGTTAATACCATATCTACGGCCGCAGAGCTTGGTTATATCAATATCCCGGATAATACACTGATTGATATAGAGGAAATGCGCAACTATGTGGATGAGCAGCTTGTGCTTATCACAACGGGAAGTCAGGGAGAGACCATGGCGGCATTAAGCCGTATGGCTGCTTCCACTCACAGAAAGATATCAATCAATCCAAATGATGTGATTATTTTCAGTTCCCATCCGATTCCGGGAAATGAAAAAGCGGTATCAAAAATAATGAACGAGCTGGCGAAAAAGGGAGCAGCGGTTATTTTCCAGGATACCCATGTTTCCGGACATGCCTGTCAGGAAGAAATCAAACTGATTTATACCCTTACCAAACCGAAGTTTGCGATTCCGGTACACGGAGAGTACCGCCATCTGAAATGTCACAGGGATTTGGCAATCGAGATGGGTATCCCAAAAGAAAACGTTATTATTATGCAGTCGGGGGATGTTTTAAGCATTTCACAGGAAAAAGCTGCAATAACCGGAAGAGTTCCTGCACAGGGAATTTTTGTTGATGGCCTTGGTGTGGGTGACGTTGGAAACATCGTGCTTCGTGACCGTCAGCATCTTTCTCAGAACGGTCTGTTTATCGTTGTTGTGACTTTAGACCGTTATAATAATATGCTTCTTGCCGGACCGGATATTGTTTCAAGAGGATTCGTTT
>JALEIY010000090.1 GCA_022769785.1 Eubacterium sp. | reverse complement strand
CAAATATTTTATGGTTCTGACAACGAACCAGAAAACCATCAGACCGGAAACCGTAATCAGACAGCGGCGCACCGGCTTCTGAACAACTCTTCTGCTGACAGTAATTCCCCAGCCGATATACAGACCGATATAAAGCATACTGCGTATCAGTGAAAAAAGTGAACCAATAATCTGGCAATTACCTAAAATACGGCAGATAACGGCACAGACAATCAGTGCCACAACAAAAATCCCTTTATTTTCTTTATGTATCCGCATAATACCCTCTTTCGTTTTGCCGTAAAATTTTATATCAAATATATATTAACATGGACTTCCCGGTATTAAAAGTCGCTTTTTGCCGTAAGGAATCGCAGTCGTAACTTCATACTTCACACAATCTTTAGTCGCAATATTGACCAAATTGTGATAATATATAAAAAATACATTTAAAATTAACAAATACTTTATTTTATTTTTATTTAAACAGGAATTTTTTATCATAGAAAAGGAAAACGAGATTGATGTGGAAAAATATATTGCAGCCACTGTTTCAGGCTGACAAAGCCCTCCGGGAATATCAGTGCGAAGAACAGTGGAGACAAAAAAGAAATGTGACACTGATTGCGATTATCGCATTTTTACTTATGAGTGTATTAAACATTTATCAGCATTCTACTTTTATGCTGATTACCACCCTTGCAGCGGCCTTCTGTCTGTTTTGCGGTCTGATGATTGGACGGAGAAAGAAAGACACCCGGCCATTGGAGTTCGCGTTTCTGATTATTTTAACGGTTTTGTTTACATGGTATATCGTCTATGGCGGCAACGAAGGCTTTGCGATTTTATGGGTTATTTTTATCCCTTTTATGTTTATGACACTGCTTAATCTGAAAATGGGCCTGTTTATCAGCCTCTATTTTCTGATACTGCTGTTTCTGCTGTTCTACGGTCCTCTGGATTGTCTGTTACAGTATAATTATCCGCAGATGATGCAGCTTCGATTCCCTGCTCTTTATCTGATTGATTTTGCATTTTCTTTCTACAGTGTAAGAGAAATGATTACGGCCAGAAGCCGGCTGATTTCTACTCAGGAGCAGTTAAAAGAGTCCATTTATCACGATTCCTGCACCGGACTGAAAAACCAGACTGCCTATACACATTTTATCAGCAGCGGTCAGATAAATGCTTCTGAAAGCCTGGCTGTCATTTTTATCGATGTCAACGGTTTGCATGAACTGAATAACAGACTTGGTCATGCACAGGGAGATATTATGCTGCAAACCATTGCCAATTTGTGCAGCGCACAATTTCCTGAGGCGGAAATATTCCGGCTTGGCGGAGATGAGTTTCTTATTATCTGTTCTGCCGTTCCCGAAGAGGAGCTTACCAAGCAGATGCTGGAATTAAACCGGAAAGTGGAAGAAAAAGGCTACACCATTTCCTATGGAATTGAGCATCGCCAAACCGCCTTTCAGCTGGAAAACATGGTCAATTGCGCCGATAAAAAAATGCTTCACAATAAAGCAGAGTATTATAAGCAAAGAGACCGCCGTGCGCGTTAAACTGCACATAATGCAAAACAGGGACTGCCAAACTGGCAGTCCCTTGCTTTTTAATGAATCGCGGTACCCTCCGGTACGCTGTCATCTACAAATATAATTTTACATCCACAATCATCGTGGGTAGCCGCCAGAAGCATTCCGTTGCTGGCGATTCCTGCAAATCTTGCCGGTTTCAGGTTGGCAAGAACGATGATTTTTCTTCCAATCAAATCTTCCGGTTTATACTCATCACGAATGGAGGAAACAATGATTCTTTCTCCCAGTCCGTCAAAAAGTGTTAATTTTAACAGATTGCGGGCTTTCTTTACGATTTCACAGTCGGTTACTTTACATACTCTCATATCCAGTCTGTCAAAATCGTCAATGGTAATCTGGTCTTTCACCGGCGGTACCGCTTTTTTGCGGGCTTCTTCTTCCGCTGCTGCCTTTGCAGCCGCTTCTGCTGCCGCAGCTTCCTCCGCTGCGATTCTTTCAGCTTCCGCTTTTGCTGCCGCTGCCAGCTCTTTTTCCTCCTCCGTCTGTGGGGTGGAGAAATCCAGAAGTCCCAGATATCTCTGTGGTTCTACTGCATAAAGGAACAGATACAGTCTCGGTCCCGCTGTCTTTCCAATCATAAGATTGTAGGCATTTTTGAAGAAATTTGCCTGTACGGCTTTTTTATTCTCTTCATCAAAATTCGGGTCTGCTTCTCTCGGAATCGTATAGATAAAGGTGTTCAGACCATCCAGGTCATATTCACCCTTTGCGATGAAATCATGAAGCAGCTCAATTTCCTTTTTCTCAATATCATTTAAGGTATTATAGTATTCCCAGTTTCTGTAGCCGAGAAGTGTGTTCATATTCTGTGGAGCACATTTCTCCAGCCAGTATTTTGCCAGCTCAAGACGCTCTGCAAACTCTTCTTTCTTATATGGGGTACCGATTTTTTCAAATACGGTTTCCAGCATATCCGGATTGAAGTCAACCACGGAACCGAAGTTTACAATCTGCTGCATCGGTACCGGATAAAGCGGTCTTCCCTCAATCATACAGTTATGCATGATACCTTCGATATAGTCGAAATTCTTTCCTTTTCCTGCCTGATACACCTTAAGCATTTTATCAAACTCGAAATACTGACGAAGAATCTCATCGTCAAAACAGAAATCAAAGGCTTTGTTCGGCTCGGATTTGGAATACAGCCATAAAATAACCTCCGGCTGATAAATCTTCAAAAGAGTTTCCGGGGTCAGGTTCAGACCGGTGGAGCCGGACATTTTTCCTGTGGTTCCCTTGATTCCGATAAACTCATATCCTTTAAACATCGGTGCATTAATACCGAAAATCTTCTTTGCGATAATCTTGCTGGTGTCGTAGCTTCCGCCCGGACTTGCATGGTCTTTTCCGCCCGGCTCAAAGTCTACGCCTTCCACCATCCAGCGCATTGGCCAGTCAATCTTCCATGCCAGCTTGCAGTTAAAATCTTTGCTGAAATCCCAGCTTCCGCTGTGTCCGCATTTACAGGTGTACTCGCAGGTTACACCATCCTCGGAAGAGGAAGTGATGGTCGTCTCATCCTTTCCACAGACCGGACAGTAAATGCTCACCGGATAGTATGCTTCTCTCTCTTCCGGTGTCGCTACCTGCTGACGGAATTTATCCAGAATATCAAATATCTCACGGCGTTTCTGTACTGCCTGAATTACATATTTGGCGTATTTGCCGCTTCTGTAGTTCTCACTCTGTCTTCTTGCATCCACTTTGATGCCAAAACGGTCCAGAGACCGCTCAAACTCTTTCTCAAAATGCTCTGCATAGGAACTGCAGCATCCATATGGATCCTTAACATCCACGTATGGCTTACCGATATCCTCTTCCAGCTCCGGTGCGATTTCCTTTACGTTCACCGGTACTTTACGAAAACGGTCAAATTCATCCCAGGAGAATAAGAGTCTGGCCTTTTTTCCCTGTTTTAACAGTGCTTTATATACAAAATAACTGGTTGCGATATCTCTGAAATTACCGATGTGAATGGATCCGGATGGACTGATTCCCGCAGCACAAACGTACTCTTCTTTATCCGGAGATCTCTTAATAATGTCTTTTGCAATCTTCTCAGACCAATGCATTCTTAATTCCTCCTAATCGAATGACAAAATCCTCTCTTCCCTCTGTTGGGAAATCTCTTCTTCTCATATGGCATCAAAAAATGCCCATAGTCAATTAGACATTATAACATACGGAAAAAAAGGGCGCAATGATTTTCTTTTGTAAATTTGCAAAGCTTTTCTCCAGACATATTATTCCCCCACAGAAGAGGAATCCACTTTGTCACTTTCTTCAGGCTTTTCTTCTTTTTTCGGACTTACGATATATATTTTACCAGTTTCTTTATCTTCATAAACTCTTCCGACCGACTCATATCCCCCACTGACATTTCCTTCTTCGTCTACGATACCATAATCCTGCACCTCCTGCATTCGGTCTTTTTCCAACTCCACCGTTGTCCCTTTTAAATCGACGTTATAAAACATGATAATGGACATCATCAGACCACAGGCAAGCACCAGCATCGCATCCACCAGATTTGCCACACTTTCCATAGGGTTTGAGTTCTTTTCCTGAAAACAATCACCCTTTTTGGCTCTCAGTCCCTTTTTGGCAATCATAACTGTTCCCCCTGTAAAATGCTTTCCATCAGAACTTCTATATTTTCAACATTTCTGGTATACCATCGTTTTCGAATTCCGGAAAGAACACTGCACACCGCTGCACTAATCATACCAGCTATGGTAGTATCAAAAGCTGTTTCCATAGAATTTGACAGCGTCATGGTATCTCCCCTGCCGAGAGCCACGATACCCGGACCAAGAGGTATCAGCGTTCCCAATAAACCAAACATCGGGCCAAGCTTTGCTACCGTCTCGGTAATATTCAGTATTTTTCCATAATGCGCTTCCTGTTCTTCCAGCAGCTTCTGAGCAATCGCTCTTCTTAAATCCTCCGATAAGTTTTCCTGCTCAAACAGCTCGGATAAAGCTTCTTTTTCGTTCGGATACAGAGCACTGTTTTCAATAATTTTTCGTTTTTCCCCCTGACTTTTTCCTGTCATCTTTTTTATGAGTTCAATGCTGTCAATGCGCTGATGTTTCCATTCAAAAAATCCTTCTATCAGCACATGACCCATCTGAAGAACTGTAACTGCCATAAGCAGTATCAAAATGGCCATACAAGGGACAGACAGTGCCTGTCCCACAATATGTAATACATTTGTCAAATTCATTTTCATATACTCCCGGTTAATTTAAATATTTTTTCAGCGTTTTACTTTTATTTTTCTGACAGAACTCCATCCACTGCAGGCAGTACCGCCTTTACCGGTTCCAAAAGTACGAATTTTTACAAAATAGATTTTTCCGCCTTTCAGCTTTTTAAACGTTTTTGAGGTAAGTGTCATCTTCTTTGCCTTATACTTTGTTACCGATTTACGGAATTTGGCATCTGTCGATATCCACGCCTCATATCCGGTAATATTTTTTCCCTTTTCCCAGGACACAGTCAATTGCTTTGATTTTTTTGATTTTAAGGCAAGAATCCTGGTTTTTTTCGGTTTTACCGTCACCTGTATTTTGTACTCTCCCGACGAACGATAATTTGCACCTTCTGCAGCCTTTACGTAAATCCATACTTTTCCTGCCTTTTTCGGCAAAGCCTTTCCTTTATCCGAAATCTTCAGAACGGAGGAATCCGATGAACGATAAACGAGTTTGCCATCCCCACTTGAAGCGGCCTTCACATATTTTGCAGAAGCATCTGTCTGTGTTGTATAGCTGCCTGTATAAATTATTACCTTTTGAGAGGCTTTTTTAATTGTAAAGGTGAGTATACAGTTTCCTTTATAATAACCCTTTCCGGTCACTTTTACCCGACCGGTACCGGCATTCTGATTACCGGAATAAATCGGCGTATAGCCATTGGTCGGGACTTTTTTCCCTTCATCATCTGTTACCGTTACTTTCGGGGTCTGACAGGAGCCGTTATAGATAAAGGCCGTTTTGTCAAGTTTTGCGCTGATATGATGCATTCGGTTAGAAAGAAGCTCCGGTTTTGTCAGTTCTATCTCTTCCTGCAATTTTTTCGCTGTTTCTGTTCTCAGATAATCTGATGTAATTGCATATCCACTGGAATCCTTCGCAGGAACTCCTGTATCTCTGGTCGTATAAGTTCCATCTGTTTCCATGAACAACGGCACATTTTCCGGATACTGCTGTTGAAGAGTCTCTGTCTCTTTAATAATTGAAACATATTTTTTCAAATCAGCACTTACAGAAGAATGATAATCCGCCTCCTTAAGCGAAATTTCTTTTGCTTCCTTCAGAAGATATTCCACCATCTCATAAGGGCACTCAGCCAGAACCCGTATTTTCCCTTTTACCGTTCCATCAGAACCAATCATATCCAGCCAGTATTCTCCGGATGCCCCTGCTATAATTCGCTCTTTACTCTCATTAAGAAAAAGCTTTCCTCCTGCACTCCTTTCCGGTAATTCCACATGAATTCCTTCCAGAGGGTTTCCTTCTTCATCCCATTCCTGTAAATCCAAATCCTCAATGTTCCATGGTGCACTGATTACATTCGGCATATTTTCGTCCCATTCTGAAATAATGAACGGCTCCGTTTCTGAATACCTGCTTTTTACTGCCGCATATCCGTTTCTGTTTACTGTTATTTTATAATAGTTAAGTGCTTCTCCATTTTTTAATCTGGCATACAAAATACAGGATTCTTTTTGCGGTGAACGTCCCAAAATAAAACATCCTGCTGTTTTATTGTCGTTACCAGCCAGCCAGACATCATTTTCTTCCTTTTCAAAACAGTTTTGAATTTCATCATTTACACAGCTCTCTCCAATGGCAAAACTGCTGTTTTCTCCCGACTGCACAAAGATACGAAGACGGTTTCTGTCTGTATCTTCCGCATCTGTATAGCGAAATGTCAGGTTCACCAGTTCCATTTCTATCCCATTTTCTATTATAGTTTTTCCCGTGAACTGTGCACATCGCACTTTTCCGTTGTTTAACTGGCCTGTAAGTCTGATATCATTTCCCGTACTGACATCTGTATCAAACTCCACAGAATAACCATTACAGTATCCAACTGCACTTTTCCCTTCCAGCAAAAAATTTGAACCGGTTCCCCAGCTAATATTCGGAATGTCATTACCGGTATATTGAAAAGAAAGCCTTCCTATACAGGTACCACGAATTGCCGAGGCCGAAATGCTTCCTGTCCGACTTCCCAGCACAAACCAGCTTCCCTGTACATTTTGTCCACTTTTTTCCACAGAAAATGGCTGCAAAGCTTCAAATTCTACATCCGATACCAAAGAGGTATCATAATCAAACTGGAATGCTGCTACGTCAATCTGTCCTCCATAAACAATAATATCCGCTGTCCTTTTATCATCTCTCATTCTCAGTTCAATTCTGGCATCTTCATCACCGTATGCAGATGTATTACCCAGGGCACCTGCCAGAATTGAATAATCTTTCAGGTTAATCACAGAATCCGAATTCAAATCACAGGCTGCCTCCGGCTCGTCTTGTTCTACTCGGTTTCTGAGACAGAAAAGGAGCATCTCCATATCTTCATTATTGACAATATCATTCCCATCAATATCTCCCAATTTTTTTACTGTTACCTGATACGCCGGAAGCACTACATTATCCGCAACACTATAACGTTCCGGGATGACCGGATAAAATGTATAGGTTCCCGATTGTTTTGAATGATAGCCTTCCGGACATTCCCATGACAACGCCTCATTTCCGTCTTTTAATAATATCTCTTTTCCCGATTTCACTGCACGAAGAGTTTCCGGGAATGGTATATTCTCCTCTTTCGTTCCATTTTTTACACTGCACCTAGTATTTTCAGTATCATACCATCTGATTTCCGTCAGTTGGCTCCAGCCCAGGGCTTTTTTAATAATATCTATATCCTTCCCGTAGTCGTCTTTTGATGCGTCCATGGCAATTGCATTTTTCCGGCATCTGTCATAAGCGTCCTTAACCGCAGCATCCTTCAAAATACTGCTGTTTTCCCTTGCCTCTGCCAAAGTATGGCACAAATCATCTCTGTCAATCTTATTTTGAACAGTGGGGTCTCCATACAAATCGATGCCAAGATTTACCATACTGAACTGCCACCGGACAATCTGTCCTTCCTGGGGCTTAAAATCACAGGAAGATATCTTTGGATAAATCCCATTTATACTGTACATCCATCCAGCCTGTGTCCAGTAATCAAATTCGCCGAGATATTCCGGCGTGTTGTCCTTATAAAGCGGAACTCCATCCTGTCGAAATATATCCTCTTCCTTCATTATCAGTCCGCTATTACTTTGTTGCTGTTTTTTAATATCATCCAAAATATATGCCGGAACCTTCAGCTCACCTCTTCCAGGGTCACTGATTTCTGAAAGATAAAAACCACTGGTAATTTCCCCGTCAAAATTATATTTCCGTCCTTTTTCCTGAAGAACTCTCAGTGTAATATCCGCAACGGTATCATTCTCATAAAACGGAACATATTCCGGCTCTATCAAAAATCCCTGTCCTAAAGTCGCTTTTTCAAAAGATATTACAATATGACCCGCGGGCTTCTTTTCCGCAGCAATCCCCGGGATAAAACCAGACCACAGACAGCCAAGCATTATAATCACACTCAGTAAATATTTCTTTATTTTTTTATCCAAATCAGCTTCCTCC
>JALEIY010000078.1 GCA_022769785.1 Eubacterium sp. | reverse complement strand
TAAATCCATGAACGGCAAATACATCGAAGTTGTCAACACAGATGCCGAAGGCCGTATGGCTCTTGCCGATGCCATTACCTATGCCATCCGTCAGTGCGGCGCAACCACGCTGATTGATGTAGCTACACTTACCGGTGCCTGTCAGGTTGCTCTCGGAAGCCGTTACACCGGCGTATTCAGTAACAGTGATGAACTGGCTGCAAAGCTTGTACAGGCTTCGATTCTGGCTGGCGAAAACATCTGGAGACTCCCTTTGGGCGACGATGAGTACAAAGACCTCAACGCATCTTCCGTAGCATACATTGCCAACTGTGGTACACAGTGCGGTGCTACTGCCGCTGCAAGATTCCTGCATGCTTTTGTTGAGAAGAAACCTTGGATTCATCTCGACATCGCCGGCACTTCCGAATCCGATGCCGACAAGGAGATTTATTCCGAAGGCGGAACCGGTGTTGCTGCCATGACTTTATATGAATTAGTTAAATTAATGGAAAAACCATATAAGAGCTATTAAGAACAACAACGGGGTGTCGCATTAATTGCGACACCCCCTTTTTCATTTCAGTCCCCTTCCTGCCTGCTGCATATCACCACAGAAACAAGCACCATGATAATACCGCAAAGCTCCGGCAGAGAAATCTTTTCCCTGAATAAAAATACCCCGATTAAGGACGCCATTACCGGCTCCACCGATGCCAGAATGGATGCCGCCCCGTTTTCCACATACTGAAGTCCCCAGGTATATACGAAATAAGGAAGCACAGTACTGACGATTGCAAATACCAGGGTAAACAGTATCGTTTCCGGGCTTTTGGAAACAACCCGCAAAATACTTCCTTTTTCTACCATGGGAATCACACCAAGGGCAGCAAACAAAAAGGTGTATGCCATAATGGTCAGAGAATGATAACCTTTCTGAAGTGCAAACCGGCTGAAAATGGAATAAAGCGCATATCCAAATCCGGCGCCAAGACCAGTGAGGATTCCCGCCGCCGTAAGCCGGAGCTCACTGCCGACAAGACCGGTCACCAGAACACATCCCCCGAAGGCCAGAAAGAGCGCAAAGCATTTCCGGCTGTTAAATTTTTCTCCAAACAGAAATGCTGACATAACCATAACCATTGCCGGGGCAGTATAAAGCAGTACGGCTGCCACGGACAGGCTGGTCAGGGTAATGGTTTTAAAATAGCAGTAATTAAAAAACAAAATACTGCAAAGGCCGGTTCCAAGAAAGCACCAGAGGTCCTTCCATCGGATTTTCAGCAGCTCTCTCCGGAATAGCAGCAGTCCCAAAAGCAGCAGGACTGCCGTAACGCAGGCCCGTATAGCTACAATCTGCAGGGATTCCAGTCCCCATTCATTATATTTTCTTACAAATATCCCCATACTTCCCCAAAGAATACCGGCGAGCAAAACTGCCGCCGGTGCCAGTGTACGGGATTTCTTTTTCTTTGTATTCATCAGTCGAACAACATTGCCTCCCTGATTACCAGATTCTTATTTTTCCTCCAGATAGACGGAAACTCACCTGATTTCAACGGACAGGAATTTCTTCCTACCTCCACAGTAATACACGGAATATTTCTTTTATAAAGGAAGTATTCTCTGGAGCATCCATTGGCATAACGGATGCTTTCTGTCGGCATCAGACGGTATCCGGTCAGCTTTTGTGCCACCTTATACATTCTGGTGGTGTTCTTTTTTACCGTTGCCTTTGCCTGACTTGCACATCTGCCGTAAAGAATGGAGCCTGTGGAATGATAGCTGACCACTCCGCAAATCTTCCCGCTTTTGTCAATGCGGTTTATCCATTTGACCAGTGCCTTAATCTCCGGCTCACTTGCCGCTTTATTTCCATGGAATCCGGAAGAGCCTCTTCTTCCTGCTTTACGAAAGGCAATCGCCCAGTTTCTGTTTAAATCCACGCCCCGTGCGTTGGCCTTCCAGGTACGGGAGCTTCCCGGCATTTTCTTTAGGGCACTGCGAAGCTTTTTGTTCCGGATGGCATTAAAGCCGTACTGACTGATGGCGGTACCGTCCGGATTCGCGGATGGAATATAATGAATGGCTACTTTATCTAAAACATCTGCAATTTTTTTGCCGTTTTCTTTTTTATTGTAACGCTTCATATAGGACTCAATCTGTGCCATACAAAGCTGTGTTGTCATATATTCTCTGGCGTGAAGATTCCCGATTACCAGTAAATGCCGTTTGGCTTCCGGATTGCCGAGAACTACTTCGTAAATATTTCTCTCATCCGCAGACTGCCCGATGATATTAACCTGCATACGGTCTGAATATTTTTTGCGAAGCTGCCTGAGGTCCTTTCTGTACTCGCTGTAAGAATATTTCTGATGGTTCGTTGATACAATATTGGCTGCGTAAGCCTCGGTTTTCCATGCTCCTGCCATCATCAGACACATCACCAGCATCAAAAACAACCGGAGCAATTTTTTCATGTTCTCTCTTCTCATTTGTTTTTTCCAACCTTTCCGTCATCAAACTTTTGTCCTGCTTTTCTATTATAGAGGATAAAAATAATGCCGTCAATGCCCGCCTTGCTCCTCTTAGATGTTCGGGACTTGCACCCGTTAGAAACGTACGCCGCCAGGCGCACACAAAAAGAGAGAGCATCTGACTACCAATTCTGATGCTCTCTCTTCAGTGTTCAATTATTATTTCCAACGGACTGTACCTCCTGTTCCTAATATCGTTTTGAATGTCAGTTTAAGTTTTTGTTGGACCGCACCTCATATTTCCCTTTGACTGTAAGAATAAACCGAATCAATCACATCCCTGTCATCTTCTTCCTGTATTCTTCAAATCTCCGGCGAACTTTCTAATGTGTCTCTGTTGTCGGGTTTTTGTTCCTCTGAATTATCGGTTCGCTCTCCTGTTCTCCGTACCATCTGTCATCACTTCTGTCAGGGTCTGATAAGAACTCCCTGCTCAATTATTCCGTATACGTCTCATCCTGTAGCTGTTCCGTAATTCCTTAACTTCTGCTTCTGGTGGTCTGTACCTCCTGTTTCAGTATCGTTTGAATCCTTAACTTACGCTTTTGGTGGTCTGTACCTCCTGTTTTGTTATCGTTTTGAATCCTTAACTTACGCTTCTGGTGGTCTGTACCTCCTGTTTCAGTATCGTTTGAATCCTTAACTTACGCTTCTGGTGGTCTGTACCTCCTGTTCACAGTTTCGCCTTGACTCTTTAACTAACGTTCTCGGTGGTCACTACCTCCTAAATCATACTAAATCCTGAAATCACATAAGGTTGTCTGGTGGTCTCACCCTTTCTTCCGGAGAAAAAACTGACAATTGATAATTTCAAAATCTATATCATGGACTTTTCCGTCCTTGAATGATTTGTAACTGTATTATATCCACATCACCCTATTTTGTCAACACTATTTTTGAAAAAACTTTCTGTTTTCTCTTATTTTTTATTTTTTCAGAAAATTATCTGCTTTGTCTTTTTATTTTTCAATATTGACTGTGCTATTCTTTGATTTCACTCCCGAATACGGAATTTTTTCTGGATTTCTTCTCTACCCCACAGCTCTACTTCGTTTTGTTTTGCCAGATTCCGGGCGCTTTTTGTAAAATTGCTGTTTGTAACTACCATGGCTCTGTCCGCATCGTAATAGGCCACGGAGCCGACTGCTTCCTGGACGGCGGCAATGCCTACGTTTTTCTCGTAGCGTTTTGCCTGTACCACAATTTTTTCTCCTCTCTTTTTTACAATCAAATCGGCGCCGTAATCATGGCTGTAATCGGTGAGCCGCACCCGGTATCCCAAATGTTTAAACTGTACCCGAAGATATTTTTCAAAAGCTCTCCCGCTCAGCTTGTCCACCTTTTTCAGCCTCATATTCAGATAATGAAGCTTCATGACTCTCTTTCCGAAAAGCAGTAAAAGCAATGCACAGAGTGCCGAATATCCCACGCAGGCTTCGCCCTGCCCGGCACCATACATTTCATAGCCCTTCCGGTAGGTAAAAGCCGCCGACAAAAGAAGCACCCATTTTATAATATCAAATCTTTTCATTCTGTCCCGTTTCCTTTCTGAGTTTTTCTACGACAGAAAATTATATCATTTTTCATCAAAATATTCTCTTAAAATTATACTATAAAATTCATTTTTTTACAGTTTTTGATATAAAAACCGGTTCCTTTTACGTCACTTTCTTCCTTGTGTTTATGCCGATTCTATTTTATAATTATATTATATGTGCAACGGTTTATCCACACCCGAAAGGAGAACTCATTTCGGGTATCCTGAAAGAAAGAAGGGGTTTTATGCTACTGGAAAATATCCGTGAGGATATTGTGGAGTATTCCCGCCGGCTGATTACTTCCGGCCTTACGGTTGGAACCGGGGGAAATATCAGTGTTTTTGATCCGGATACCGGGCTCTTTGCCATTACACCAAGCGGTGTGGATTATTTTCAGATGGAGGCCAGGGACATTGTGGTCTGCGACCTTCAGGGAAAGATTGTTGAGGGCGTGCGAAAGCCGTCCAGCGAGACGGAGCTTCACCGGATTTTTTATGAGCGCCGTCCGGATATTCATGCTGTGGTTCATGCCCACAGCACCTATTGTACGGTTCTGGCAACGAACCGGATGGAGCTTCCTGCTTCGAGCTATCTGGTAGCATTTGCCGGTAAAAATGTACGCTGCGGGGAATATGCTTCTTTTGGAACAAAGGAGCTTGCAGAAAAGACGTTTGCTGCCATGGAGGACCGGAATGCTGCTCTGATGGCAAACCACGGACTGATTACCGGTGCGGACAGCCTGCTGCGTGCCTTTGACATTGCACAGCAGATTGAATTTTGTGCCAAAGTTTATGTGAAGGCGCTTTCCATCGGCAAGCCCTTTATTTTGGATGACCGTGAGATGGAGCGCATGTCCGAGCGGTTTAGCTCTTATGGACAGCAGCCTGCAGGTGATTCCGGCAAGGCATAATCTGATTTGGCAAACACCATTTTAAAAGAGAAGGTATCTGAAAGTTTCGGTTTATGATGATATAGCGTAGTATTTGGGGAGGAGGATGTCATTTTGTCCAGATTTAACCATTATTTTTTGATGAAAGAACCGGATGTGATTGCTTATATCCGGGAGAAGCTTGATTTTTTTGATGCGGGCGCGCCGTTGGAGTGCCATGAGATTGGGGACGGCAATCTGAATTATGTGTTCCGGGTGAAGGACAGCCGCAGCGGCAAATCGATTATTGTAAAACAGGCCGGGGAACATCTTCGTATCTCGGAGGAGATGACCCTTACCACGGACCGGGGCCGGATTGAAGCCGGCATTCTGACGCTTCAGGGGCACCTGTGCCCGGGGCTGGTTCCTCATGTGTATCTGTATGACGGGGTGATGTGTGCCATGGTGATGGAGGATATGATTCATCATACTATGATGCGTACGGGTCTGCTCCATCATGAGACTTATCCTCTGTTTGCGGACCAGATTACCACTTTTCTTGTTCGCTCTCTCCTTCTGACTTCCGATGTGGTGATGGACCATCAGGAGCGCAAAAAGCTCGTCTGCAAGTTTATTAACCCGGAGCTTTGTGACATCACGGAAAACCTCGTTTTTGGCGAGCCGGTACTTGACTACAATCACCGCAACGATGTTTATGCCCCGATGGCTGATTTCGTAAAAAAGGAAATTTACGAAGACGAGGCACTGAAAGCAGAAATTGCCCGTCTGAAGTTTGATTTCATGAATCATGCGCAGTCCCTGATTCACGGAGATTTACATACGGGTTCTATTTTTATCAACCAGGAACACACCTTTGTGTTTGACCCGGAGTTTGCCTTTTTTGGCCCGATGGGCTATGACATCGGAAATGTGGTTGCCAACCTGTTTTTCGCATGGGCAAACGGCAATGCGACGATTTCCGACTCCGCTCAGAAAATGGAATTTTGCGGCTGGTGTATGTGTACCATGATGGAAATCATAGATATGTTTCAGGAGAAATTCCGTGCGCTTTACCAGGAGGCGGTATCGGAGCCTCTGGCTGCTTCCGAAGATTTCCGCGAAAGCTGGCTGAAGGATATTCTGGCGGATACCGCCGGATATGCCGGAACCGAATGTATCCGCCGTATTGTCGGAATGGCGCACAATAAGGATATTACTTCGATTCAGGATTCACAGAAACGATGCCGTGCTGAAAAAATAATTCTCACCTTTGCAAAGGATTTGATTCTTCATCGGGAGGAATTTTTATCCGGCGCCGATTATTATACCGCCATGGAAAAGGCCATTCATGCTGTTGAGCCGGAAAATGAGCTTGTCGGTCCGGCAAAAACGATTCTTGATTATGATACGGTGGCCCTTGACGATACCCGCCATGCCCTGGTTATCATTGACCAGACGAAGCTCCCGTCCCGGATTGAAATGCTTTCTCTTACCAGTCAGACGGACATCTGGGATGCCATTTACCTGCTGAAGGTCCGGGGTGCTCCTGCCATTGGGGTTGCGGCGGCTATCGGTGTCTATCTTGCGGCCCGGGACATTTTTATGTCCGGTGTGACAGATTATGACTCTTTCCTTCGGGAATTTAAAAAGGCTTCGGATTATCTCAATTCTTCCAGACCGACTGCGGTAAACCTTTCCTGGGCATTAAAGCGCATGGAGGCAGTCGTTCTCTCTGCAAAGGGACAACCGGTGAAAGCCATTGTAGACTTACTTCACGAGGAGGCCCTTGCCATCCGTGAGGAGGACATTGTGGTCTGCCGTTCCATCGGAAAATACGGCCTTTCTCTGGTAAAACCGGGAGACGGACTGCTGACGCACTGTAATGCCGGACAGCTTGCCACGGTGAAATACGGCACTGCCACCGCACCGATGTATCTCGGTCAGGAAAAAGGTTATCATTTTAAAATATATTGTGACGAAACCCGCCCGCTCTTACAGGGTGCCCGCCTGACAAGCTTCGAGCTTTCCAGTGCCGGTATGGATGTCACTGTATTATGCGATAATATGTCAGCTTCTCTGATGCGTCAGGGTAACATCAATGCTGTTTTTGTCGGCTGCGACCGGGTTGCCGCCAACGGCGATACTGCCAATAAGATTGGAACTTCCATGGCTGCCCTCGCTGCCAAACGATATCACATTCCATTTTATGTGTGTGCGCCGACCTCCACCATCGACATGAGCCTGCCGGATGGTGACAGCATCGTGATTGAACAGCGAAAACCGGAGGAAGTCACTTCCATGTGGTATGAAAAACCAATGGCTCCGGAGAAAGTAAAGGTATATAATCCGGCTTTTGATGTAACGGACCATGACCTTATCACCGGCATTGTGACAGAATTTGGCATCGCTCGCCCGCCATATACCGAATCTTTAAAAGAAATCTTCCTGAAAAAACAGATTAAGGCTACGGTCGAAAAAATGCTGAAGGAAGGAAAATAATATAAAAAAAGGCCCTGACATTCTTGCTTCAAGATACGCCAGGGCCTTTTTACGTAGCAAAAAAACCGACAACATGATTTAGGATAGGGAGGAACCACGTGTCGGCTTTTTTGTTATCTATTATTAATTTATATGTGATAAGCTAAGGAGGAGCTTATTGCTGTACTTTTGTGTTATCCAAAGCAGCCATTCCAATCTCGTCTGTACGGATTCGAAGTACATTTTCCACATCGTAAAGGAAAATCTTTCCATCACCGTATTCACCGGTATATAATGCTTTCTTAGCCGCTGCTACTACCAGTTCCGGTGGAACGGTGGATACTACGATATCAACCTGAAGATGTGGCAGAAGGTTCATGCTCATCTTAACACCACGATACTGTCCGGTCTTTCCTTTCTGTGTACCACATCCCATGACATGAGCCACGGTCATACCTGTTACGCCAATCTGTGACATGGCGTCTTTGAGAAGTGCGAAACGGTCTTCCTTGCAGATAATTGTAATCTTTGTGAAACGTTTTTCTGCTTCTCTTGCCTCCGGAAGAACGGTTGGCAGTGTAATCTTTCTCAAATCGGAAACGTCGATAGTTTCTGCAGTTTCTCCGCCCATCATCGTTGCTTCGATTGGAAGGAAGTCTGCGTATGCGGAAGTCAGTGCGTGTTCTGTCAAGTCCAGACCAAGAATTTCTTCTTCGGCAGTAACACGAAGACCAACTGTTTTCTTTAATACATAAAATACTGCTGTCATGACAACTGCTGTATAAGCGGCAATGGCAACAATACCAAGAGCCTGAACACCAAGCAGGTGCGCTCCGCCACCGTAGAAAAGTCCATCGTTATAATCAAAGAGACCTACGGCAAGGGCACCCCACAGACCGTTGCAGCCATGCACTGCAAAGGCACCAACCGGGTCATCAATTTTCAGTTTCTGATCTACAAATTCAACGGCAACCACAACTAAAATACCATCCACAAGACCGATGATGGTTGCTCCGACTGCATCTACATTGGCACAGCCTGCGGTGATACCGACAAGACCTGCCAGGGAAGCATTCAGACACATGGAGACATCCGGCGCACCACTTTTTACCCAGGTATAAATCATGCAGGCAACGGTTGCCACTGCCGGGGCGATTGTTGTTGTTCCGAGAATCTGTGCGAGTTGTGTTCCATCAGCGGCTGCAGCACCGTTAAATCCGTACCATGCAAACCAGAGGATGAAGCATCCAAGAGCACCAAGAGTTAAAGAGTGTCCCGGAAAAGCGTGTACAGTCACGTTTCCGTCCTTATCTTTTGTATATTTTCCAATACGAGGTCCGAGGAAGGCGGCACCGATAATCGCGGTGATACCACCAACCATGTGAATTACTGCAGAACCGGCAAAATCAACGAATCCAAGCTGTGCCAGCCATCCCTGGCCATTCCATACCCAACCTGCTTCAATCGGGTATACGATTGCACTGATGATTCCGGAATAAATACAGTAAGTGAGGAACTTTGTACGTTCTGCCATGGCACCGGAAACGATTGTCGCTGCGGTTGCACAGAACACAAGCTGGAAGAAGAAGTTCGGCCAGTTAAAGTCCGCAAAATCGGTAAACATCTGATATTCCGGTCGTCCGATAATACCAAAGAAATAATTTTCACTGTTCATGATACCGTAACCAAGAACGAAAAACACTACGGTTCCGATACAGAAATCCATGAGGTTTTTCATGATAATGTTACCGGCATTCTTTGCTCTGGTGAATCCTGTTTCCACCATTGCAAAACCACACTGCATAAAGAATACTAATACAGCACCCAAAAGATACCAGATACTCATATCCATACTTTTCACTCCATTCTATTATGATATATCTGTGGACCTTTTCCACAGGATGTCTGCCGCCCGTCCGGGGATCAGTCGGACCGACCGGCTTCTCTTCAGAAAAGTATGCGCGCTCTTTTCCAGTCAGCTTAAAAATGAAAAAGGTGCCTAAGAAAAATTCTTAAGCACCTTTGCTAACCTTGATTAATAGTTTACTTATTTTCAGAAAAAATGCAAGTCATGAAATTCATTAAAATTTATAGATTTTTTTGCCCTTTTTGGTAAAAATAACAAGATGTCCGAGGGCTCTCTTTTTGACTCTTAATATAATTAAGAGATGAACTGTCCGGGCAATATTATATTAAGTTTTCCTCCATCCTGCCGGATACTTGTTTTTAAGAACCGCTCCGGCTGCTTTCCCAAAGCCCAGAGGGTATCCTTCTACCGTCACCAGATACCATCCGCTGCCCTGTACTCCGTCTTCTTTTGTCACCGGAAAGCTTTCACCCCGCAGATAGCTTTCCGTTCTCTCATCCCCCTGAGCCAGACGAATCACCCGGTCACAGGTGTCCGGTGAGAGTATGAGTGCAAATGGCTGTGCCGGTTCAAAACGCTTCTTTTTCAAATCACCCAGATAGACTCCGTTTCTATGGAAATGAAGCCGCATTTCACTTAAGGATGCATCCGGGACATAATAAAGCTTCTCACCCCGGACATCGATTCTGGCAGCATCTATCGGAAGACTGATATGAACAAAGAACTCTTCGAGGGCTTTTCTCTGTTCTGCCGTAAGCCCTTTCACCTGCGCCCACCACGGTTTTCCTTTTGGGGCCTGCTGACCGCTTTGCTTTTTCCTCTTTTTTGGTTTTCCGGATGCCCCGGAGGACACGGAAACGGCTTCCTCCAAAGGTTCCTCCGCTGTCCCAGCTTTTTTTTGCAAAAGAGCAAGAAAATGTCCTTCCCCGGCCATGTGATGCGGCCAGATTCTTCGGCAAAGCCGACAGCTTTCGTGAAAATGCTCTCCCTGAAATTCGGTGATTCCTTCGGAAAAGCCTTCCCATTCTTCCATGGGAATCAGCTCCATCTCCGGCCGGTTTGCCAGCAAATGGGTCATAATCCGTTCATTTTCTTCCGGTGCAAAGGTACAGGTGGAATAAAACATCTGTCCGCCGGGCTTTAACATATCTGCCGCATGAAGAACAATTTCTTTTTGCAAAGCAGAAAAATAATCCGGTCCCTTTTCTTTCCATGACTCTGCAACTGCGGGATTTTTCCGAAACATTCCCTCGCCGGAGCAGGGTGCATCCACCATGATTTTGTCGAAATATTCCGGGAACTTTTCCGCCAGGATATGTGGCGGCTCGTTGGCCACCAGACTGTTGGATATCCCGAACAGTTCAAGATTTCGAAGGAGTGCTCTTCCCCTTGCCGTATTGATATCATTGGCCACCAGAAGTCCTTCTCCCCGCAGACCGGCCCCTAAAGCCGTCGCTTTCCCGCCCGGTGCCGCACAAAGGTCAAGCACCTTCTCTCCCGGTCTGGTTCGAAGTCTCGATGCCGGTGTCATGGCACTCGGCTCCTGCAGGTAGTAAAGTCCTGCCGCATAGAAAGGATGTCTGGCCGGTGCATCCTCCCTGTCGTAAAAATATCCTTCGGATACCCAGGGTATCTTTTTCAAATGAAACGGAACGATTTTTTCAAATTCTTCCGGGGTGATTTTGGCTGTGTTCACCCGAAGTCCGTATTGTCGCTGCCCGTCGAAGCAGCGCAAAAAGGCTTCATATTCTTCTCCCAGAAGAAGCTGCATCCGTTCCAGAAACTTTTCCGGTAAATCCCCCATGGTTCTCTCCTTACTGTTCCTGCTGCTGTTTTTGAACGACCGTCTGATTTTTTCTCTCAATCAGTGCTTTTATGACGGATTTTCTTGTTACTATGCCGATAAAGACATTTCTTCCGTCCACTACCGGCACAAAATTCTGATTGATGATGTATTCGTCCAGCTCGGCGATGTTGGCATCAATGCTTACTGCCTTATAATTCCATTTTCTCCGGATAGACTCTACCCGAACCTGGCGCATGGTCTCCAGATCCATGTGATAATCCTCGATAAGATTCCAGAGAAAATCTCCCTCTGTTATCGTGTCGACATAATGGCCTTCCGAATCAATGACCGGAACGGCCTGATAACCGTTTTTGTGGATGTAGCGCAATGCCTGTCCCACGGTATCTTCATTATGTATATGAGCCACTTCATTTTTTGGCAGCAGATAAAATGATATATTCATAATCATACTCCTTTTCACATTTTTTTACATGGTTCTTTTCGTACTTTTGCCGGAAAATCCAGTCTTTTTTCATGTTATTATCATAACATATTCACTCCTTTTTCGGGGGAAGAATGCAAAAGGTTCATGAAATCTTCATAGAATCGTAAAGGGTGAAAAAAGCGTTTTCCCTGTACGCAAAAAGAATGGCTGCCGCCGGAATTTTCTTTCCGTACTGCCGCCATTCTGTGGATTATCTTTTGTTTATTTTGCCGCTGTTGTGGCTTCCTGTGCCTGTGTGGTTGTCTCAGCCGCACCGGCCTGTGTAGTTGCTTCTTCCCCTGCCTCGGTTGTTTCCGGAGCAGTCTGTGTGGACTCTTCGCTGTGAAGAACGACCTGTGCCCAAAGCTCCTGATTCACTGCTTCATCATACTTCCAGTCTTTTTCCAGGTCTGTGGTCCATTCGTCGTATGTCTTTGTAAAGGTTTCCTGTTCTCTCTGGGCAATGATGGATTCTTTGTTGGATGCTGTAGCATCTTTATCTGTGTATGCCACCAGTTTTGCAATGACATATCCGTTATCACATTCCTGCACGCCTTTTACAATCTCGCCGTCCTTCATGCCCTTAAGAATCTTCTCGAAATCCTTTCCTTCTTCGGATTCGCCCGCCGCAAAAGTTTCGTCCGTGTTGGTATATTCTGCTTTTTCGGCAATATCGGCAATGTCTGTGCCTGCCTGCAGTTCTTTGTATGCAGCCTGCGCCTTTTTGTAAACGGCCTTCTTCTCTTTTTCGCTCATTTCCTTTGTCTGACCGTCGTCTCCGGTAGTGGTGGTTGCGTAAACCACACGGCTGATACTGGTCTTTCTTGCCTCATCGTCAGAAACTTCTCTGTCCGTATCCTTGACCATCACTTCCTGCACCTTGGATGCCAGCGCATTTTCCTCGTAAATCTTTTGCATATCCTTCTCGGTTGCGCCGCATTCTTTTAAAATGGCTTTGCCCTGTTCGTCCTCTGCGAATGCCTTGGCGTATTTTTCACAGTCCGCCTTATCCTCGTCATCCAGGGAACATTTCAGTTCTTCGGCCTTGCTGTTTAATACGATGCACCGCTTTATCTGAGTGATAACCTGCTCCTTTACATAATCTTCAAAGGTTGTCGGATTTCCCTCTTCGTCTGTTCCCATTTCCATACTCCAGAAATCACTTCCGAAATAGGAGCTGTAGGATGTCTCATAGTTTGCCGCTGTCATCTTTGCGTAAATCCATGCTTCCTTCAGGGTGACGTCCTTATCGGCATAGGTGAAAAGCACCTTATCGCCGTCTGATGTTTTCTCGCCCTTACCGCCGGATGTGGCGCAGCCTGTTATCATGCCTGCGGTTAAAATCACAGCGAGCGCAGCCGCAGCCATTCTTTTCAATGTATGTTTCATTTACCATAACCTCCTGTACATTTGCTTATCTTTTCCTAGTATACATGATTTCTTTTTTTCCATCAACTTATTTCTCCAGCAGATGGTCGATTCCTTCTATTACCTGTCTCACAGCCGAAAGAAGTTCTTTTTTCGGAATGTCACCGGCCTGATATACGAACACCGGATTGGCCTCCGCCTTTATCTTCATCTTTCCCCGGTATCCTTTCAGGAAGCCGTCGATTTCTTCCACCTTTACCTTTGCCCGGGCATTCATGGTAAATAAAATCCGCCCTCCCTTCTGCTCTATGGACATAATCCAGGCTTTATGGGCCTGAGCCTTTAAAATGCTGACGTCCATCAGACGAAGAAGGGGTGCCGGCACATCGCCATAGCGGTCGGTCAGCTCTTCCGTCATATCTTCATATTCGTCCATGGTTTCAATCAGGGAAATCCGTTTGTATGTTTCCAGCTTCCGGCTCTCATTTGGAATATACTCTGCCGGAATATATGCATCCAGGGAGAGTTCAATCGAGGTGTGGAAGGTATCCTCTTCTTTTTGCTCTCCTTTCATCTGCATGACTGCCTCATTCAGCATTTTACAGTAAAGGTCATAACCTACGGATTCCATGTGACCGGACTGCTCGGCTCCGAGAAGATTGCCTGCTCCCCGGATTTCCAGGTCCCGCATGGCAATTTTAAATCCGCTGCCAAGGTCGGTAAACTCCCGGATGGCTTTCAGCCGTTTTTCTGCCTCTTCCTTTAAAATCGTATTTCTCCGGTACATCAAAAAGGCGTAGGCCGTCCGGTTGGAGCGTCCCACTCTGCCCCGGAGCTGATAAAGCTGGGACAGGCCGAAACGGTGGGCATCGTGAATGATAATGGTATTGGCATTGGAAATGTCCAGACCGGTCTCTATGATTGTCGTGGAAACCAGAACATCGATTTCCTTGTTGATAAAGGAAAACATGATTTTTTCCAGCTGCCTTTCCCCCATCTGCCCGTGGGCATATTCCACTCTGGCTCCCGGCACCAGCTTCTGCACCTCCATGGCCATATCCTCAATGCCGCCTATCCGGTTGTATACATAAAATACCTGCCCGCCCCGGGCAATTTCCCGTTCGATGGCCTCGCGTACCAGCTCTTCATTATATTCGAGAACATAGGTCTGCACTGCTCTTCGGTCTACCGGCGGCATTTCCAGCACGCTCATATCGCGGATTCCCGCCAGACTCATATGCAGGGTTCGCGGAATCGGTGTGGCTGACAAAGCAAGGACATCCACATCCTTTTTCATCTGTTTGATTTTTTCTTTTTGTTTTACTCCAAAACGCTGTTCTTCGTCAATGATTAACAGACCAAGATTTTTAAACTGCACGCTTTTGGAGAGCACCTTATGGGTTCCGATTACAATATCTATACTGCCCTTTTTCAGGCCTTCCTGAATCTGACGCACTTCTTTTGGGGTACAGAACCGGGAAAGCATTCGAATCTGAATCGGATAATGCGCCATTCTTTCCACAAAGGAATTATAATGCTGTTGGGCAAGAATCGTGGTCGGCACCAGATATACCACCTGTTTGGAATCCATCACCGCTTTAAAGGCTGCCCGGATGGCGATTTCCGTCTTTCCGTATCCCACATCTCCGCAAATCAGACGATCCATGATACGGTGGCTTTCCATATCTCTTTTGGTGTCTTCAATGGCCGTAAGCTGATCTTCGGTTTCCTCATACGGAAATAGCTCTTCAAATTCCGTTTGCCAGACCGTATCTTTTCCAAAGGCATAGCCTTCTCTTGCCTGCCGCTCTGCGTACAGGCTGACCAGGTCCTTTGCTGCAATCTGCACATGGGAGCGTACCCGGGATTTGGTTTTCTCCCATTCATTTCCACCCAGGCGGTTCAGTTTCGGTTTTTTTGCTCCCACTCCCGCATATTTTTGTATCAGCTCCAGCTGGGAGGCCGGAATAAACAGATTGCTGGCATCTTTGTATTCGATATTAATGTAATCCTTTGCCACACCATCGGTTTCGATTTTTTCCATTCCGCGGTAAATACCCAGCCCGTATTTTTCATGCACCACGTAATCTCCGATGGAAATGTCCGCCAGTGAGCGCAGCTTTTGTCCCGGATGTGCGGTTTTTTTCTTTCCTTTTTTCTGATTTCTCTCTTTAAAAATATCTTTTTCTGTGAGAATCACATATTTTAAAGCCGGATACTCAAATCCGCTGGTCAGCCGTCCGCTGGTGACCATGATTTCTCCCGGCTGCAGCTCTTTTTCCGGCTCCTCGGAAAAGTAGGCCAGCAGACCGCATTCCCGTACATCTGCCGCCAGACGCTTCGCTCTTGTTTTGGAGGATGACATGAGAATCATCTGATATTTTTCTTTTTTCCACTGAGTCAGGTCTTTGATTAACTGCTCAAAGCTGTTGTTATAGGAATAAATGGAACGAACCTGCATGTTGTAGCAGACTGGCTCCGGCAAAAGCTCCGGAATCCCGGTAAGACCGTCCAGGGCAAATACCGGCTTTTCCAGAATCCTTCCGAGAATCTCTTCAAATCCGTACATTAAGTCCGCCTGTCCCGGAAGGACATAGCCGCCCTGCAGTCGGCTTTCCATGGACATAAAAAACTCCTGCTCGCTTGTTCGTCCTTTTTCCAGAGTCCGGTTTGCTTCGTCCAGAAAGATTACGGTATTATCCGGCAGAAAATCCAGGAATGATGCGGTTCTTTCATAAAAATAAGACAGGAGATTCCCGCTGTCTGTGGTCATTCCCAGAGAAGTGAGTTCTTCCTTTACCGCTTCCACCATCATCCGCAGACGTTCTTTTTCTTTTCGTTTCCTGTCTTTAAATAACACATTTTTCTGCTCTTCGTATTCCTGATGTATCTGTCGGATAGCGTCCGGGATTTTGCTCTGGGGCAGAACAATCTCCGAGGCGGGATAAATTCTTACGGATTCCAGATTCTCGATGCTTCGCTGACTTTCGATGTCAAAACTTCGAATCGAGTCCACCTCATCTCCCCAGAGCTCCAGACGGATGGGATTTTCTTCTGTAAACGGATAAATATCCACAATATCCCCCCGCACCGAAAACTCTCCCGGCGACTCTACCATTCCCGTGTAGATATAGCCCATTTCCACCAGCTTTCTTTTTAATGCCGGTGTTTCCAGAACGGAGGTATAATCAATATCCATGCAGGCTTCCCGGAAGCTGTCCGCCGGCATCATTTTTTCCATGAGCACATCAAAGGAGGTCACGATAGTCACCGGTTCTCCTTCCAAAAGCCTCCGGAGCACCTTCATCCTCCGCTTTACCGTATGGTTGCTGTGAATATCCGCACTGTAAAACAAAATATCTTTGGCCGGATACAGTACCGTATCCGGGTCAAAAAAACTGAAATCTTCATAAATCTGTGCGGCTTTTTCTTCTTTCCAGGTCAAAATGAGCCGACAGGCAAAGTCTTTTCCCAGATTCGCCGCAAGGTGTGCCTTCTGCGGCTCCACGCAGCCGCTCACAACGATGGGATACCGCCCGTTTTCCATATCTTTTTTTATGTTCTGAAATTCTTCCATCCGCAAAAGCGGGGCTTCCAGCAGTCTCAATTTTCCACCTCTTTTTGTGTCGCCCGTTTTTTCTTTCCTACGCTGAAACGGTTCATAGCTTCCCCGATTTCATCTGTCACGATGAGTTTTACTGCTTCTGCCAGCTTATCCAGGGCCTCATTAATCAGTACCAGCTCTTCTTTTGGAAAATGTCCCAGAACATAATCCGCCAGGTCCTGTCCCGGATGTCTTTCTCCGCCGATACCCACACGGATTCTCGGGAAGGTATCGCCGCCCAGATGTCGGATGATGCTTTTCATCCCGTTATGTCCGCCGGCACTGCCTTTTTTCCGGATGCGCAGCATTCCCGGGTCTAAACTGATATCGTCGTAAATGACCAGCACATCTTCAATCTCTGTTTTATAAAAGTCTGCCGCTGCCCGCAGACTTTCTCCGCTTAAATTCATATATGTCAGCGGCTTCATCAAAAGAACTCTCTGTCCCTCCACAAAACCGCTTCCTACCATGGCTTTAAATTTGTGCTGATTCACCGGAATACCGTACGCCTCGCTCAGCTTATCAATGGCCATAAATCCGATATTGTGTCTTGTT
>JALEIY010000060.1 GCA_022769785.1 Eubacterium sp. | reverse complement strand
CTCTGGCAGAGTCAACCGTTCTTCTGATATTATTACTTAAACCGCTGAAATCCATGGCGTCAATGGAATCCTGAATCAAATCAACAATCTGGTCTCCCAGGTCCTTCCAGGACTCCTGCCGATACTCTTTTTCTTCTCTCTCAAAATGATTCTCTCTGTTTTTTTCGTTTTCATTCATAGTATGTCATCTCATTTTCATTTTTTCGTATCATTTTCATCATACCATAAAACAATTGTTTCTTCTACAAGGAAAGTATAAAAAGCTGTTTTTGTTCCCCCTGGCTGTGGCAAAGCACAAGAAAAAAGCCGGACTTTTTACAAAGAACGGCTCTATGCTCTAATCAAATGTGTTTTAAATGCATAAGAATTTCCCGGACACGCTCAATGGCTTCTTCTACCTGCAATCTGGCTTCCTCCAGCTTGGCAGGCTTCAGATACTCTTCTGCCGGCTCATAAAAGAAAAAGTCGGCATAGAATAAAAAGCATTGAATATCCACCGGAAGGACAGAAAATATACCAGGCTCCTGAAGCACATTCTGAAATGCTTCCATATTCTGTCTTGCTTTCATCAGAGAAGTCAGCGTTTCCTGCTTTCTCAATGCACTCCGTTTTTTATGTCCGGGAATTTTTGCAGTCAGCTGCAGGAACTTCTGATTTCTTTTTCTATTCAGTTTTTCTCTTGCCTGATACAGACTATCAAGCGTCTGTGTCCCCGTCTCCCTCACTTTTTGAAGTTCCCGGGAAATCATTTGATACTGCATTTTTTGTTCCTGCCTTTTTCTTTTTATCGCCGTAAAAACTATGTGTTTTTTTCTGAGGCAGCCATAGTCACCTTTGACTGATATACCCTTTGTTTTCCTCTTGTAATCTCTCCGCTCTCATAATTACCGCCTAAAGTATTCATTACCTTTCGGCACACCTTCACTCCGATATGTGTACTTTCCCCGGCATCCAGAGATTCATCAATTACATTTTCCAGTAAAATAACGGGATTGCCGTTTTCCAGATATGCCCGAATTCCGATTTGTTCTTTTTTATCCGCATATTTTTCGATATTGGAACAGATATTATCAAATACTCTTCTCAGTAAAGTAACATCCGTTTTCATCACGCAGGTCTGTTCCAGGTTCTGAAAGTCTACCTGATAACCGCTGATAGACAAAATAGCGGCATATTCTCCAAGAAACTGTTCCAAAAATGTCACTGCTTCATATTCTTCCGGGCAAACGTCCATTTCCGCACTTCCATATACAAGAAAATACCGGAATAACTGGTCTGTCAGTTCTTTAATCCGATAAGCTTTTTCGCGGCAGACCTTCGCATACTGCTTCATATTCTCCATATCCGTTTCATCGTCCATCATTTCCGAAAAACCAATCAGCGATGTGAGTGGAGTGCGGATATCGTGAGAAATTGAAGTCAAAAGCTCTTTGTTTGCTTTCCAGGCTTCTTCAGCTTCCTCATAATGATTGATAATCGAGATACGCATTTCGTTCACTGCATCTCCCAATTGTCCAATTTCATCGTTAGAGCGGATTGAGACTGTTTTCTGGAGATTCCCGTTTTGCACCTCCCGGACTTCTTTGGATAACAGTGTAATCTTACGAATGATAGTCTGGCTGAACATAAGAAGGCTGACACTGATTCCGATTAGTGCGACCACAAACCCCAGTATCTTAACCAGGTCATAGTATTCATATTCAGAAAATTCTATCAGGGAGATGTCATAATCTCCATCGGCAAAGGAGACCGTATAGACATCGGACGGGTCGGCTATGGATCCGGACTCTCCGTTCTGATAAACGGATGACATCGTTCCATCCGTCTCAAACACCAGATTCCCTTCTCCGTCAAAAACCATCAGATAGGCATTATCCTGCCTTTTGCACCACTGTTTCATTTCTTCATAATCATCGGAATTCAGATGTTTTTTTGTCACATAGGAGGAATATCGGTTGACCAGGCGTTCCATTCTTTTTCCTGCTTTTTCTTCTGACATATATACCTTTTCGATATATCGTTCTCCGCATAACTGCACAAGAAAATATAAAGCGACCCCCATGATGACACAAAACACTCCAAAGAGCATAATCTTAAGCTGTAAAGATTTAAACTTCCGGTTCCACATAGCAATATCCCTTTCCCCAGACAGTCTGAATATATTTTGGATGGGTATAATCCTCTTCTATCTTTTTGCGAAGCTTTAAAATATGGACCATCACGGTATTGGCAGAAGACGGAAGCACTTCTTCTTTCCAGATATGCTCATATAGTTCCTGTGTACTGAATGCGATTCCCGGATTCTGATACAGATAATATAACAAATCAAATTCTTTTTCCGTGAGCTGAATCATCTGACCGTTTTTCTCAAAAATTCTTCTGGAAACATTAAGAACAATCGGTCCTTCTGTTTTCTCCTTTTTTTCGTACCTTTTTAAGAGCGCCCGGATACGAAGAATCAGTTCCACCCGTGAAAATGGTTTTACCAGATAATCATCCCCACCGGAACCGTAGGCCTGTATTTTATCTTCATCGGCTGATTTTGCCGTGAGGAAAAGAATCGGTGCATCCGTATATTTACGAATAGCAGCAGCGGCGGTAATCCCATCACAGCCCGGCATAATGATATCCATGATTATCAGATGAAACTCCGGTTCTGTTTTCACCTTCTCTATGGCATCCTTACCATTATGCGCAGTGACGGTTTCAAAGCCTTCTTTTTCCAGCATCACCTTCACCATATTACGAATATCTTTCTCATCATCTGTGATTAAAATCCTGCTCTTTCCCATATCTGTCCCTCTTTTTGCCTGCCGCCATACGGCGAAAAGAAAATTCATATCTGATTATATGGTATCACGAAACCGTCTTAAGAAAACTGAATTCTTTCTTAATTCTTTCTATTATTTTCTCTCACACCTTTTTATTCCGTCGGGAATATACTGTAGAAAATGATTTGAGGTGACGATTTGGCGATTCAGATTTATATTGACCAGGGACATAACCCCCAGGGTATTAATGCAGGCGCAGAAGGTTTTGGTGTCCGGGAACAGGATATTACTTATCAGGTCGGCCTGTATCTTTATAATATTTTGTCGGAGGATTACCGTTTTACGGCCCGTCTGTCCCGCCCGACACCGGAAACCACCCTGGGTTATAATAACACCAGCAGCCTGCGGGAGCGGGTAAATCAGGCAAACAGCTGGCCGGCAGACTATTTTATCAGCATTCATGCCAATGCCAGTGAAAATCCGGAGCTGAACGGTTCCGAGGTTTATGTGGCGGCATCCTATACTCCGGCCTGGTATCTTGCTATGGATGTTCTTTCAGAAATCGTCCGGAGAACCGGCACAAAATATAACGGAGTTTATATTAACCCTGCGCTGTATGTGCTTCGCAATACCAATATGCCCGCGATTTTAGTGGAACTTGGCTATATTACCAATTACGAGGATAACCAGAAGATGACACAGAATCCTTATCAGTTTGCCTATGGAATCTATGTGGGACTTTTAAATTATCTGGGGCTTCCTCAGATTCTGTCATGAAAAAAAACACAGGCGGCAGCTATTTTAACCTGACCCCTTTTTACCGCCGCGGTATTACCGGCAAAGGAGTAACCGTTGCCGTCCTGGACACCGGAATATTCCCCCATGAGGATTTTTTATTTCCCCAAAATAAAATACGCTGTTTCCGGGATTTTACCAGTCAGAAAAACAGTCCTTATGATGACAACGGTCACGGTACCCATGTCTGTGGCATTATTGCTTCCGGCGGGCATCTGCCGGACGGAAGCGGGATTGGTATCGCCCCGGAAGCCTCCCTTGCCGCAATGAAGGTTCTCGACCGTTTTGGCAGCGGAAAAACGACAGATATGGTAAGGGGCATTGACTGGATTTTGCTGCATCGGAAGGAATATGGCATTCGAATTGTAAATATTTCTGTGGGAATGCCGGTCAAACCCGATACCAATCCGGAAGAGGACATTCTTGTAAAGCGGGTGGAAGCCATGTGGGATGCGGGCCTTGTGGTGGTCGTCGCCGCAGGAAATGAAGGTCCCCGCCGCTACAGCATCACAAGCCCCGGAATCAGCAAAAAAGTCATTACTGTCGGCGCCCTCGAAAATGGAATGTATGAAAACGGCACGGGCAAAAGTCCTCTTTATTCCGGCTGCGGTCCGGTCCCCGGAACCTGCGTGTGCAAACCGGATCTGGTGGCACCTGCGGACCGGATATTAAGCTGTGATAATAAACCCGGCTCCTATGTCAGGCGAAGCGGCACCTCCAT
>JALEIY010000049.1 GCA_022769785.1 Eubacterium sp. | reverse complement strand
CCCGTAACCTGATTTGGATAATGCCAACGTAGGGAAGGATATACTCGTATTTTACACGGGAAGTTACCGATTGGCGACTTCCCGTTTTTTATATTACATAGGAATTTCTTTCCTATGTAATATAAAACCCCTCCGGGGGGGGATGCGCAATCGCGCGAAAGGAATACATCGCTTACGCGACCACGCTCGGCGCAAGAGTTCCGCAAGCGGAACTCCATATAACGACATAGGAATTTCTTTCCTATGTAATATAAAACCCCTCCGGGGGGATGCGCACTCGCGCGAAAGAATAATACAGGAGGAAAAGCCATGGTAAGAATCAATGGAGCAGAAGTTAATATGGCGGGCAGGACACTGGAAGAGTATCTGAATGAGCAGGGATACGATGCCAGAAGAGTGGCCGTTGAGAGAAATGATGAGATTGTGCCGAAGGCACAGTATGGAGAAACCATTTTAAAAGACGGAGATACGGTAGAGGTTGTCAGTTTTGTGGGAGGTGGCTGATTTGCATTCGATTCCGACAAGAGAGGAAATGAGGCAGGCGCTTGAAAAACGGCACGGGAAGGATGTGCAGGACAGGTTTGACAGTGCCTGTGTGGCAATATGCGGGCTGGGAGGCCTGGGTTCTAACGTGGCGATTTCTTTGGCAAGAACGGGAATCGGACATTTGATTCTTATCGACTTTGATAAGGTGGATATCACGAATCTTCACCGGCAGCAGTATAAGGTGTCACAGCTTGGTATGGATAAGACGGAGGCCCTGGCCGCCAATCTTGCGGAAATTGCGCCGTACGCGGAAGTGACCTGTCATACGGTTCGTATGACGGAAGAGAATCTGGAGGAACTGCTTGAGAGGGCGGATATCGTCTGCGAGGCATTTGATGACGCACAGGCAAAGGCGATGCTGGTGAATTATGTGCTTGAAAATATGCCGGAGAAATATCTGGTTTCCGCCTCCGGTATGGCGGGATTTGGCCCGGCGAATACGATTCAGACAAGAAGAGTGATGAAGCATTTTTACCTGTGTGGAGATGGCGTGAGTGATGTGAATGATGACATTGGTCTGGTTTCCTCCCGGGTGATGCTTTGTGCGGCCCATGAAGCGCACACGATTCTTCGGATATTGACGAAACAGTTTGATACTTAACATACAGAAAGAAGGAATTTTTATGCAGACAAATGATAAGCTGGTAATTGGCGGACATGAATTTGAGTCACGTTTTATTCTGGGTTCCGGAAAATATTCTCTGAAGCTGATTGAGGCGGCGGTGAAAGATGCCGGAGCGCAGATTATTACGCTGGCGGTTCGCCGGGCCAACACAAAAGACCAGGAGAATATTCTGGACTATATCCCAAAAGGAGTAACCCTGCTGCCAAACACCTCCGGTGCGAGAAATGCCAAAGAGGCGGTTCGTATCGCCAGACTGGCGAGGGAGCTTGGATGCGGAGATTTTGTGAAAATTGAGATTATGCGGGATTCCAAATATTTGCTGCCGGATAATCAGGAAACTGTGAAGGCGACGGAGATTCTGGCCAAAGAAGGCTTTGTTGTTATGCCGTATATGTATCCGGATTTAAATATTGCCAGAGATTTGGTAAATGCCGGAGCGGCTGCGGTTATGCCGCTGGCTTCGCCGATTGGCTCCAACAAAGGACTTGCCACCAAAGAGTTTATACAGATTCTGATTGACGAGATTGACCTTCCGGTTATCGTGGATGCAGGCATCGGCAGACCATCCCAGGCCTGCGAGGCGATGGAGATGGGAGCAGCGGCAATTATGGCAAATACTGCACTGGCGACCGCCGGGGACCTTCCAATGATGGCAGCGGCATTCCGTCAGGCCATTGAAGCCGGCCGAAAAGCATATCTTTCCGGTCTTGGCAGAGTGCTGACCAGAGGTGCATCGGCTTCCGACCCACTGACCGGTTTCCTGCACTAAAAGGGGGGCGCAAATCATGGAAAATCAGTTTTTTGTAGATTCGGAATTTCTGTCTGACGCAGCGCTGGAACGGAAGCACCGGCTGGAAACCGACCCCTCTTTTCGGAAAAATCATATGGAATATCTGCCGGGAATGGAGCAGATAGAATCCGATATCTGTGAAAAGGTCATCACACAGATGAATTCTTACGAGTATGAAAAATATACGGCAAGAGACGTAAAGGCGGCGCTGGAGCACGAAAGCTGTTCCATCGAGGATTTTAAGGCGTTGCTTTCTCCGGCTGCGGAGCCGTTTCTGGAACAGATGGCACAGAAAGCCCGGCTGGAAACCAGCAAACATTTCGGGAACACTGTATATCTGTTTACCCCGTTGTATATTGCCAATTACTGTGAAAACTACTGTGTATACTGCGGATTTAACTGCTATAACCATATCAACCGCATGAAGCTTACCAAAGAGCAGATTGAGCATGAGATGAAGGTCATTGCGGACTCCGGTATGGAGGAGATTCTGATTCTCACCGGGGAGAGCCGGGCGCAGAGTGATGTGACTTATATCGGGGAAGCCTGCAAGCTGGCGCGGAAGTATTTTCGGATGGTCGGTCTGGAAATCTATCCGGTAAATACGGATGAGTACCGGTATCTTCATGAGTGCGGCGCAGATTATGTCACGGTATTTCAGGAGACTTACGATGCGGATAAATACGAAACCCTGCATCTGGCAGGACATAAAAGGGTATGGCCGTATCGTTTTGATGCACAGGAGAGAGCCCTTCGGGGAGGAATGCGGGGCGTAGCATTTTCGGCTCTGCTGGGTCTTTCGGATTTCCGGAAGGACGCCCTTGCCAGCGCACTTCACGTTTATTATCTGCAGCGGAAATACCCGCAGGCGGAAATGTCACTGTCCTGTCCGAGACTGCGGCCTATTATTAATAATGATAAGATAAATCCGCTGGATGTGGGAGAGAGACAGTTGTGTCAGGTAATTTGCGCCTACCGTATTTTTCTGCCATTTGTAGGAATCACCGTGTCCTCCAGAGAGAGTGCCGAATTTAGAAATGGTATCGTGAAAATAGCAGCGACGAAGGTTTCCGCCGGAGTTTCCACAGGCATCGGCGACCACGAAAGCAAATATACCGGAAAGGAGTCGGACGGCTCGCAGGGCGATGAACAGTTTGAAATCGACGACAACCGAAGCCTGGACAAAATGTATCAGGATATTTCGGAGGAAGGTCTGCAGCCGGTTCTGAATGACTATCTTTATGTCTGATATTTTATGTGTAACAAACCGCAGGCTCTGCGAGGAAGATTTTCTGACACGGGCAGAGAAGATTGCGGCCGCCTCTCCGGCGGGGATTATTTTAAGAGAGAAGGACTTGTCACAGGAGGAATATTACGCTCTTGCTCAAAGTATGATGGCAATTTGCAAAAAGCAACAGATACCTTGCATCCTTCATACATTTATCGGGATTGCCGAAAAATTGGGGGCAAAGGAGATTCATCTGCCGATGCCGGTTTTTCGGACCTTAACCGGGGAGAAAAAGGCGTATTTTCGGACAATCGGCGTGTCCTGCCACTCTGTCTTGGAAGCAAAAGAGGCGGAAAGGCTTGGGGCTTCCTATATTACAGCAGGGCATATTTTTGAGACGGACTGCAAATGGGGGCTGCCGGGCAGGGGACTTTCCTTTTTAAAGGAGGTCTGTAATGCGGTGAATGTGCCGGTATATGCTATCGGTGGAATTACTCCGGAAAAAATCGCCGGAGTCCGACAGGCAGGAGCTGCAGGAGCCTGCGTGATGAGCAGTCTGATGCAGTGTGACAGTCCGGAAAAATATCTTGCGGCATTTCAATAAATAAAAAACATTCATGGAATCAGAGATTCCTGCGGCAAACCGGGGGCACCACCTTTTGTCGCATAATAAAAATAATGCAGGGAGAATAAAAATGAGAACAGCATTATCACTGAACCAAAACTATTTTGGCAGAGGCGCCGGTATTCATACTGATCCGAAAGCGATGACGATGAAGCGTGTTTACGCCGCCAGTGTCCTAATGACGCTGACCGGGCGAAGCATAACCGGCGTATCTATAAATACACAATCACAGTCTCGTTGAAAGGAGCAGAAGAATGAGAAATTACAAAACACAAATGGAAGCAGCCAAAAAAGGCATCATCACACCGGAAATGGAAGTTGTTGCGAAAAAGGAATACATGGAAGCGGAAAAGCTTCGTGAGCTGGTAGCCTGTGGGCAGGTAGCCATTCCATGTAACGTAAATCACACATCCATTTCTGCCGAAGGAATCGGTTCCGGGCTTCGCACAAAAATTAATGTCAATCTGGGTATTTCCGGTGACTGCAAAAACTACGATGTGGAAATGCAGAAAGTGGATATGGCCATCAAATACGGTGCGGAAGCAATTATGGACCTCAGTAATTACGGAAAGACAAATACATTCCGTCAGGAACTGATTGCCAAGTCACCGGCAATGATTGGCACAGTACCAATGTATGATGCCATCGGTTATCTGGAAAAAGACCTTCTGGAAATTACTGCAAAGGATTTCCTGCGGGTTGTCCGTGCTCATGCGGAAGAGGGCGTGGATTTTATGACGATTCATGCCGGAATCAACCGTCGGGCCGTGGAGGCATTTATGCGTGACAAACGGAAAATGAATATCGTTTCCCGGGGAGGCTCGCTGTTATTTGCATGGATGATGATGACCGGAAATGAAAATCCATTTTATGAATATTATGATGAGGTTCTGGATATTCTGCGGGAATATGATGTTACCATCAGTCTTGGGGACGCCCTTCGCCCGGGATGTCTCGATGACAGTACCGATGCGGGACAGATTTCCGAGCTGATTGAACTGGGTGCTCTTACTGAACGGGCCTGGGCAAAGGATGTGCAGGTTATGGTAGAAGGTCCGGGCCATATGGCAATGAATGAAATTGAAGCCAACATGAAGCTGCAGAAACGAATCTGCCACAATGCGCCATTTTATGTTTTAGGACCGCTTGTGACCGACATTGCACCGGGATATGACCATATTACCTCTGCGATTGGAGGAGCTATTGCGGCTGCCAGCGGAGCAGATTTCCTCTGCTATGTGACCCCGGCGGAGCATTTACGTCTGCCGGATTTAAATGATGTAAAAGAAGGAATCATGGCAAGCCGTATCGCCGCTCATGCAGCCGATATTGCCAAAGGTGTTCCTCATGCCAGAGAAAGAGACAACGCCATGGCGGAAGCCCGTCACAAAGTGGACTGGGAAGAAATGTTCAAAATTGCTCTGGATGAGGATAAGGCAAGAGAGTATTTCGAAAGTACTCCGCCTGCAGACCGTCATACCTGTTCCATGTGTGGAAAAATGTGTGCGGTTCGTACCACAAACATGATTCTGGAAGGAAAAAAGGTCGAATTCTGTACCGAAAAATAAATGAATAAAATGTAAAAAAGAAAAACATCCTCCCGTGATATGGTACAAACCTGAGTACATATCTTTAAAACGAGGGGGTGTTTTTTTGTATAAAAAAGCTTTTATTTATGATGGGGAAACATTTCCTGTGCTGCCCCGGGAAGAACAGGAGGCATTTTTTCGAAATATGGAAAAAGCCATCATTTATTCACTGGAAAAAAGAAAGCTGCTGACGGCCTCAGACCGGGAGCAAAGTATCCGGTTTCTGGAGCTTCCCGGAAGATTATTAAAGCAGATGCAACCGCACAAAGAAGGAGAAAAATCCGATGACGGTCAGCAGATATGAAGCCTTAAATCAGGAATGGAGAAAAGGCACAAAGAAAAAAAGGGTAGCTGCGTATTGCCGGGTATCCACGGACAGGGAAGACCAGGCAGGTTCTTTCGAAAATCAATGTCGCTATTTCAGAAAATACATAGAAGAACACCGGGATTGGGAACTCTATGAAATCTTTGCGGATGAAGGAATTACAGGAACCAATACGAAAAAACGGGGACAGTTTCACCGGATGATTGCCTGCGCCGAAAACGGCCAGTTCGACCTTATCCTGACGAAGGAAATCTCCCGTTTTGCCAGAAATACCCTCGACAGTATTTATTATACCAGAATCCTCAAAAACTGCGGAGTGGGCGTCATTTTTTTAAATGATAACATCAACACTCTGGAAGCAGATGCGGAGCTGCGTCTGGCAATTTTGTCATCCATTGCTCAGGAAGAAAGCCGAAAAACTTCAGAACGGGTAAAATGGGGGCAGAAACGCCGGATGGAGCAGGGGGTGGTGTTTGGAAGGAGTCTTCTGGGATATGACGTAACCAATGGGAAAATCACGGTCAATGAAGACGGTGCAAAAACAGTGCGGCTCATTTTTTACAAGTTCGTAGCGGAAGGGAAGGGAACACATGTAATTGCCAGAGAACTTCTGGAAGAAGGAATTATGCCTGCAAGTGCAAAGAAATGGCACAGTACCGTCATTTTGAGAATTCTTCGAAATGAAAAGTATTGCGGGGACCTGGTGCAGAAAAAAACATATACACCGGATTTCCTCTCCCATGAGAAAAAATACAATCGGGGACAGGAAGAATTTGTTATCATAAAAAATCATCACACCCCGATTATTTCCCGCGAAATATTTGAAGAAGCAAACCGCAGGCTGGATGAAAGAGCCAGCGCCCAGACAGGAAAAGAAAAATACAGCGGCAGGTATCCCCTTTCTGGGAAAATCAAATGCGGCTGCTGCCAGTCTTCCTATGTTGCCCGGTATCGGCTCCGGAAGGATAGCACCCGGTATAAAAGCTGGCGCTGTTACGGGAGGGTCAAAAATACATCTATGCAGACGGACAGGGAAAAATTATCTGTGAAATGCAGTGCCCCGGGCATAAGAAATGAAGATCTGATTTGGGTGCTTGCTCATCTTTGCGGACATTTGAACTTTGACAGAAAAAAACTAAAAAATCATCTTTCAGAGCTTCTGGCCCCGGTCTATGCATCAGATCCCAGCGGAGAGAAAAAGGAAAAAATCGAAGCAGCGATGGATGAACTGTTAAATGGCGTACACTATGAGGACGAATTTTACCGTCACATCCTGGAAAAAATCACAGTGGATGAAAAGGGAGATCTTTCGGTGAAACTAAAAATGCTTTCCGAACAGTGGAAGTATGAGAGAACCTGATAATATTTTCGGGACAGTGGAGGTATCGGTCATTTTCGATGCTTCTGTACCCACATCGGTAAGGATTCCCATAACCTCTCGGTAAGGCATGGCAAAACGCTGGGAAAGGTAGCGCATGGCTGCTCCGGTTTCACCATTGGGACCACCGAACTGCGTAATAATCGCTGTGGCCATCTGGGCATTGGTCTGTTTGATATTAATCGGAAATTCCAGTCTTTTTTCATAATTAAACATAATCAGCATTCCTCCATTTCCCATGGCCATGGCTGTGTGGCCCATTTCCAGCTGCAGCCTTCCTGTACAGTATCAAGAGTGAGGGGGCCGAAACGAACGGAATATTCTTTTAAAGCCTGCTTTCTGGCCTGATTATAATGGTGGAAATAACGGAGTGCCTCCGCATCATCCGGGTGAGAGTCCAGATAAAGAGAGGCATCCAACGCCGCAAAGCTTACGGCATCAATATAAAAAAGGAGATTCTGCTGTTCGGTATTTTTCATTTCTTCATACATCTCCTTCCGGTAAATGGTTTGTCGAGGTCGGCGAAAACAGTACCCTGTCTCAGCCCTTCCTCGGGCTTATATAAATTTCCCCAGTGCTGCCACGGAACATATGCCATGGCAAGAGGAAGAGAGTCTATTTTTTTGATATCTCTTTCCAATGGGCAGGAATAAGAAACTCGCATATCTTCCATAAGTCGTTCTCCTGTTTTTGATACAATACAGTATATGAGCGGGATTTGCATCACGACACAATATTCATAGATTTACATTCATTTACAGCATAAGAATTAAATTAGCCATGGTTTTTTTTCGGAAATGTGTTATAATAGACGGGCAACTGTCCTACACAGACAGACATACTTTAGAAAAGAGGAGAAAAATGTGGAAACATCAGGATTAAAAAAAGTAGTGGAAAAATGGAACAACACGAGTCTGATTCTGAGGATTCTCGGGGGCATGATAATTGGTGCGGTTCTCGGACTGACTGTACCGCAGGCAACGGGCATTGTGATTTTAGGTGACCTGTTTGTCGGTGCGCTGAAAGCGATAGCACCGGTTCTTGTGTGTATCCTTGTCATGAGCTCTCTGGCGCAGACGAAAGAAGGCCATAACGGAAACATGAAAACAGTTATCATTTTATATATGCTTAGTACGGTGCTCGGTGCTGTGGTTGCTGTACTGGGAAGCTTTCTGTTTCCGCTGACGATTACTCTGCCGGGAGCGGCTGCAGATGCGGCACCAAGCAGTGTAGTAGAAGTATTGAAAAATCTTCTGCTTAAGCTGGTATCCAATCCGGTAGATGCCGTAGCCAATGCCAATTATCTGGGAGTACTCGGTTGGTCCGCAATTCTTGGAGTTGCGCTGAAAAAGTCAAAAGACAGCACCAAACAGATGCTTTCAGATATGGCGGATGCCGTGTCCATGGTGGTAAGATGGATTATCAGTCTTGCACCATTTGGTATTCTTGGTCTTGTATTTAACTCAATTTCTACCAGCGGACTGAATATCTTTACAGAATATGGAAAGCTGATTCTTCTTCTGGTTGGATGTATGCTTTTCCAGGAATTTGTGACAAATGGAATTATCGTTGGATTATGTCTTCGGAGGAATCCATATCCGCTGATTTCAAGATGCGCAAGAGAGAGTGGTTTAACGGCTTTCTTTACGAGAAGTTCTGCGGCAAATATTCCGGTGAATATGGAACTTTGTAAAAAACTTGGTCTGAACAAGGATAATTATTCCGTATCAATTCCGCTTGGTTCTACTATCAATATGGATGGAGCTGCGATTACGATTACGGTTATGACTCTGGCAGCTGCCAATACTTTGGGAATTTCCGTAAGCTTTCCGACAGCGCTGATTCTGAGCCTTCTGGCAACAGTTTCTGCCTGCGGTGCTTCCGGTATTGCAGGAGGTTCTCTGTTGCTGATTCCTCTGGCTTGTTCCCTGTTCGGCATTTCCAATGATATTGCCATGCAGGTTGTGGCGGTTGGTCTGATTATCGGTGTGATTCAGGATTCCTGTGAAACTGCCCTGAATTCTTCTTCCGATGTGCTTCTTACCGCAACTGCGGAATTTATACAGTGGAGAAAAGAAGGAAAGGAACTTCCGTTTTAATTAACATATGTTTACGAAAAATACTCCGGAGCGGGAATATCCGTTTCCGGAGTTTTTTGTCATTTTTCATGTTTTTTTAACGGTAGTGGCGTTTTATGCTTTCCGTAAGTATTTCTTGTCTGCGTTATCTTTATGTGCTGCCGCATCCGGGAGACAGCATCAGAATAAAATATTTCTTGCATTTTATAAAAAAAGGTTTACAATATAATACTGACCATTTAAAGAAAAGAATTGTCAGATGTTGTAAAAGGAGGAGAACCCGTTATGACAAAGATAGATATTATTTCCGGTTTTCTCGGAGCCGGAAAAACGACATTTATAAAAAAGCTTATTGAGGAAGCCCTTCAGGGAGAAAAACTGGTGCTCATCGAGAATGAATTCGGAGAAATCGGTATCGATGGTGGATTTTTAAAAGAATCCGGTATTCAGATTAATGAGATGAATTCCGGATGTATCTGCTGTTCTCTGGTCGGTGATTTCAACACAGCTCTGAAGGATGTTCTGGCACAGTACAGCCCGGATCGTATCATTATTGAACCATCGGGTGTGGGCAAGCTTTCTGACGTTATGAAAGCAGTACAGAAGGTTGTGGATGAGGAAGATGTGGTATTAAACAGTCACATCACCGTGGCGGATGCCATGAGAGCAAAAGTATACTTAAAGAACTTTGGTGAATTTTATAAAAATCAGGTTGAATACGCCAGTGCAGTTATTCTGAGCCGTACCCAGAATGTGAAACCGGATAAACTGGAGAAAACCGTGGAGCTGATTCGAACTCTCAATGACAAATCTCCTGTGGTGACCACACCATGGGATGAACTGACCGGAGCACAGCTTCTGGCCGTCATGGAAGGAAAAAATGATTTTGCAAAAGAGCTTCTGGAGGCAGCTGTAATCTGTCCGGAATGCGGACATCATCATGAACATGGAGAAGAATGCTGCGGTCATGACCACGACCATGAGCATGTCCATGAAGCACACGAGCACGAGCATCATCATGAGCATGACCATCATCACGAGCACGACCACGATCATGAGCATGACCACGAATCACACGACCACGAGCATGAACATCACCATGACCATCATCATGAGCACGAGCACGACCATCACCATGACCACGAATGCTGCGGTCATGACCATCACGACCATGACCATCATCATGCGGATGAGGTATTTACAAGCTGGGGAAAAGAAACTCCTAAGAAATATACCGAAGACGAGATTCGCACGATTCTTGAGGAACTTGCCAGAGAAGACAGTCAGGAGTATGGTACGATTTTAAGAGCAAAAGGTATCGTGCCGGATGAAAATGGAAAATGGCTTCATTTTGACCTGGTTCCGGGAGAGGAAGAGGTTCGTTATGGCGCTCCGGATTATACCGGACGTATTTGTGTCATTGGTGCACAGTTAAAAGAAGATAAGCTTGAAGAGCTGTTTCGTTTATAAAATGTAACGGAGGATTATTATGCCGGGAAAGAGAAATATGGAGATTCCAGTATATGTTTTTATGGGATTTCTGGAAAGCGGAAAAACCACATTTATACAGGATACTCTGGAAGAGGATTATTTTAATGACGGACAGCGGACGCTCCTTTTTGCCTGTGAAGAAGGTATGGAGGAGTACGATGAAGAGCTTTTAAAGGAGACTAACACAACACTTGTGTATGTGGAAGAGGAAGATTTTACAAAAGATTTTCTTATGAGCAAGGTGCTTCAGTACTATCCGGACAGAGTTATCATCGAATATAACGGAATGTGGCCGGTTCAGAAGATTTATGATGAGACAGAAGGAACGCCGCTGGATATTTTTCAGACCATTACAACCATCAATGCGGAAACCTTTGATCTTTATATGAATAATATGCGTTCTCTCGCAGTAGAAATGTTTAAAATTTCTGAAATGATAATCATGAACCGCTGTACTCCGGAAACACCGCGTGCAACTTACCGGAGAAGTATTAAAGCGGTCAATCGCCGTGCACAGGTGCTTTTTGAGGCTCTTGATGGCGATGATGGAGAAGATGTCGATGAAGATGCAGCACTTCCATACGATTTGGAAGCCGATGAAATTCATCTGGAGGATGAAGATTTTGGAATCTGGTTTATCGACATCATGGAAAGACCGGAAATGTACGAAGGAAAGACTGTGGTGATGAAAGCGCATATCTTCAAATCCATACGTCTTCCGAAAGGCTGTTTTGTTCCGGGACGCCATGCTATGACCTGTTGTGCCGATGATATTCAGTTTATTGGTTATCTGTGTCATGCAAATCATGCGAAATCTTCTACCATCAAAACTCTCAAAAACAAAATGTGGGCAACGGTGACAGCGGAGATTAAGCTGGAATATAATGAAGAATACGGGGAAAAAGGACCGGTGCTTTACGCAAAACGAATTGAGGCGGCAGAGCCGCCGGTGGAAGAACTGGTATATTTCTAGTCAGAGATTTTTCGTATCATGAAAAAGAAGCTGTGCTGTTTAAAGTGAAAACAGCCGTCGGAATAAAATGTAAAAAAAGAAGCGCCGCATTGCTATGACGCTTCTTTTTTTATGTCTGTGATGATTTAATACTTACAAAGCTTTTTGTAATTTACAGTCGGGTCATATTTCTGACTGCTCTTTAATTTGCCGGTTGTCTGAGCTAAAGTAATCTTACCGAAAGGTCCCTGTGTACCGGAACGGTAAACATCAACCCAAACACGGGCTTTTCTATATGTCTTTGTAGAAATATCATAAATCAGTTTTGCAACGCCGGCCTGATGACGGATGCAGGCAGTTGTCTGATTGGTACCCAGCTTGTTATAGCCTGCGGCACCGTTAACAATCAGAGAATTTCTGCTGGTAGTCCGATGCATGGTGGAGTGGAACCAGCTCTTGCTTCCCTTGATGTGAACTCCGTACTGATAATAATGATATGGGTTACTCTTGGTATAAATAAACCACTTTCTGGCGGATGTCTTCTCCAAACGGAAGTGTCCGGTTGGTGTACCGGTTCGCGTTCTGGAAGTAGAACAGATTGCTGTTAATGCCGGAATGGTGTAATCCTTTGTCTGATTATCATAAATATAGAAGGTGGTGTTATGAGTAGTCAGGTTTACTCTTATTTTCATCTTCTGTTTGATGTAATAATCCCGGTTAACAGAGAATAAATCCATTACCAGACGTCCGTTTTTCTTGAAATAATATTTATACTTGGCAGTTCCGCCGCCGTAACTCTTTAATCGTTTCCATCCGGTAACCGCAACGCCTTTTTTGAAATAGTAGACAGAGTTACCGATTTTTTTCCATCCGGATACATTCTGTGCTTTACCGTTTTTGTAATATTTTCTGCTTACAACGCCGGTATAAGGCTTTCCACTATTGTAGTAGAGGTTGGTAGCACTTTTCAGCTTCTGCGCAGAAACAGAAACATAGGAAGTCTTTAAAAGACCGGTGTATTTTGATTTGGAATTGTAAGTACCGTTTGTTACTTTATACATGACGCTGCTCACATCAGCAACACCGCTGTAAGGTCTTCCGGACTTGTAGATTTTGCTGCCATATTTTCCGGTAAAATAAATGCTTCCGGAAGAAATAACGTCGCTTTTATTCGTACAGGCTGCATTTTTTACAACATAATTAACCGGTGTCTTTTTCTCGAAGGCTGTGGAAACCGGGTAAACCTTACGGATGCCGATTCCGGTCGGATTCTGGTTCAGTTTGCCTTCTGCATTAAAATAGTAAAGACCTTTTTTCAGTGTGTAGGTTGTGGAGCCATCTTTAATGGAAATATTAGAAGCGGTCTGTACATACATACTCTTTGCCTGTGTTTTGTCGGCAAAAGTAAGGGTAAAGCCCGAACCGTCATAGTTCAGTCCGACAGCGTAGTTGGTTGCCTGTACCTGTGCAATAACGGCCGGCTGTTCTGCCGCAAAAGTATGAACCCCTGATGCGGAAAAAGCCACGGCCGCAGCCAACAGACAGGCGGAAAGTTTCGTAAATGGTTTGTTCATCTTTTCCTCCCATTCCCGGATATTGTAAACTGGTTTCACACAGATTTTACAATATGCCGTCTTGTAATCTGTAGTCATGGTTGCTTCATGTTCTTGTCATTGTAACGTAAACTTATGACATTAATATGATTTTACATATAACAATACTTTATCGTCAAATTAATGGATTGTCAAGGAAAGGTATTATCTTGTTTCATTTTCTGTAAACAAATTTGAAATAACAATTTTTTGCAAGGATTCAAAAATTGTATCAAGAAATTATGTCAGTAAATGTTTGACCGCTTTCAGGGGAAGTGATATAATTTAGAAAAGATAGTCTGCGTTTTTTACAGGTTTTTTATTCCTGAGTTTTCAGACAGGAAAGGATGGAGAATTATGAAATATGTGGCGGGTGTGGATATTGGTAATGCAACCACAGAGGTTGCGGTTGCCAGAATCGAAGGAAAAGATATAGAGTTCCTTGCCAGCGGTATCGGACCGACAACTGGTATCAAGGGAACCTTACAGAATATTAATGGTGTTTTCATGTCCCTGAAAAATGCATTGAATAAACTGGGCTTTGAATACTCTGATCTGGATGAGATTCGGATTAATGAGGCGGCACCGGTTATTGGTGATGTGGCCATGGAGACCATTTCCGAAACGATTATTACCGAATCTACCGTAATCGGACATAATCCGGGAACTCCGGGAGGAATTGGTATCGGCGTGGGAACCTCCGTCCTGGTTACTGAACTTTCCAAGCTGAGAGAGAAACAGGATGTTATCGTGGTTGTTCCTTCCAGTGTGGATTTTCAGACTGCAGCAAGGATGATGAATGCAGTTGGAGATAATATTACAATTACCGGAGCTATTGTACAGACAGACGATGGTACCCTGATTAACAACCGTCTGGATAAGAAGATTCCGATTATAGATGAAGTTCTGATGATTGAAAAAGTTCCTCTTGGTATGGAGTGTGCGATTGAAGTGGCACCGGTGGGAAGTATCGTTTCCGTTCTTTCGAATCCTTACGGAATTGCAACTCTTTTCAATCTTACATCAGAAGAAACGAAACGGGTTGTGCCAATCGCCCGTTCCTTAATTGGAACCCGTTCCGGCGTGGTTATCAAGACACCGGAAGGTGATGTAAAAGAAAGAAGCATCAAGGCAGGAAGCATCAACATTATCGGTCTGAAAAAAGAAGTGGAAGTTGATGTGGATGAGGGAGCAGCAAAGATTATGGATGCGGTGGCATCTGTGATTGATATCGATGATATCCGGGGAGAAACCGGTACGAATGCCGGTAATATGCTTGATAAGGTTCGTCGTGTTATGGCCCGCCTTACGGAAAAGCATCCGAAAGACATTAAGATTCAGGATCTTCTGGCAGTGGATACCTTTAATCCGCAGAAGGTGAAAGGTGGAATTGCGGATGAGTTTTCACTGGAGAATGCGGTAGGTATCGCAGCGATGGTTAAGTCCGACCGTCTGCAGATGGAGATGATTGCTCAGGTTCTTTCTGAAAAATTACAGGTTCCGGTATATGTAGGTGGTGTTGAGGCCGATATGGCAATTAAAGGTGCTCTTACCACACCTGGTACGAATATTCCTCTTGCCATTGTTGATATGGGAGCCGGTTCAACCGATGCATCCATTATCAATAGAGAAGGAAAAGTAAAATTGATTCATCTTGCCGGAGCAGGTAATATGGTTTCCATGCTCATTCAGTCCGAGCTTGGTCTGGAAGACTTTGAACTGGCAGAGGCAATTAAGAAATATCCGCTTGCTCTCGTTGAGAGTCTGTTCCATATTCGTCACGAGGACGGAACGGCACAGTTCTTTGATAAACCGCTGGATGCATCGGTATTTGCCAAGGTTGTTCTTGTGAAGGACAACGGAGAGCTGATTCCTCTGGATGGAATTGATTCCATGGAGAAAGTGAAATCAATCCGTGTCAATGCAAAGAAAAAAGTATTTGTTACCAATGCGGTACGTTCCCTTTCAAAGGTCAGCCCGACCGGCAATCCGAAGGATATTCAGTTTGTCGTTATGGTTGGCGGTTCTGCTCTTGACTTTGAGGTTCCGAATCTTGTAACAGATGCGTTATCACGTTATGACATTGTTGCGGGACGTGGAAATATCCGTGGCTGTGAAGGTCCGAGAAATGCTGTGGCAACCGGACTTGCCATGGCCTGTGTGGAAGAGGACGAGTAAAGAAAAAGTGAGCAGGGTTATCTGCGTACGAAAGAGTAAAAGTTAGTGGAGGCATCCACAGGATACGGGAGAAAAAAATACCTGCCGGCTCTGTGGAATGCCTCCTTTCTTGTTTGACA
>JALEIY010000007.1 GCA_022769785.1 Eubacterium sp. | reverse complement strand
TAATTACAAAATGGTCTTCTCTTACGAAGCCGTCAACCTTTTTGCCAAGTCCCACTACAATATTACGAAGAGCACGGTCATTCATATCCAGACAACGTTTCCAGATGATTTGTCTTGTATCAATGCGAAGCTCATTTCCCTGATGAATATGATTATCAATAATCGCTGCCAGAAGGTTATTGGCAGAAGTAATCGCATGAAAATCACCGGTAAAATGCAGGTTGAGGTCTTCCATAGGAACCACCTGGGCATATCCACCTCCTGCAGCACCGCCCTTGATTCCGAAACACGGTCCCAGAGACGGTTCTCTTAATGCCAGCATACATTTCCTGCCCATTTTTTCCATTGCCTGTGCAAGACCAATACTTGTGGTTGTCTTTCCTTCTCCGGCCGGAGTCGGATTGATTGCAGTAACTAATACCAGTTTTCCATCCGGACGTTTTTCTACTTTTTTCATTAACTCATCGGAAAATTTTGCTTTGTATTTTCCGTATAATTCCAAATCATCCTCCTCAATTCCATACTGCATCGCAACATCGCGAATCGGCATCATTTCGGCTTCCTGTGCAATCTGAATATCTGTTTTCATTGGCTCTTCCTTTCTGTGTAAAATAAAATAATAAAGGGCAACTTCAAAAGAAGTTGCCCAGACGGTCGGCTGAAAATGATAATTGCTTATCCGGCTGATTACACTGTGTAAACTCACGGATTCCGTCAGTAACCAGCCTTTTATTCTGTCTGGGAAAATCTTCTTCCCTCCAGCAGAATCTATCAAATTATTATTATAATTGCATACTTGAAAAACTTTGTCAAGAAATATCTTTTATTCAAGCTTCTGCTTCAATTTTACAGATTGCTGCCTCAATTCTTGCCAGCGTCTCTTCTTTTCCAATCACTTCCATAATCTCTGTGGCTCCTCCCGGTGTCATCTGTTTACCAGATACCGCAGTACGAACCGGCCACATTACAAATCCCGGCTTATACTCATGGTCTGCGGCAAACTGACGGAGCGTCTGATACAGCGCATCGTTGGAATAATCCTCCTGTTCTTTTAATACAGGAAGAATCTCTTTTAATACGACAAGAGATTTCTCCGGCGTAGTTTTATTCTTTTTATGTGTATACATCGATACATCGTATTCCGGAACCTGTTCAAAGAAATCAACCTTCTCCTCGATATCCGGGAAAATCTCAATTCTTGACTGAATCAGTGCGGCAATCTTTTTCAAATCATAATCTTTGGTGATTACTTTTTTCAGATATGGTTCTGCCATCTCGTAGAAACGGTCAAAATCCATTGCCTTTAAATATTCTCCGTTCATCCAGCGAAGTTTTACCATGTCAAATACAGCCGGAGATTTGCTGATATGCTTATAATCAAAAGCTTCCACCAGCTCTTCCAAAGTAAAAATCTCCCGGTTGTCCGGAGAGCTCCATCCTAAAAGAGCCACAAAGTTTACTACTGCTTCCGATACAAAGCCCTGCTCAATCAAATCCTCATAGGAGGAATGACCGGAACGCTTCGAAAGCTTCTGATGCTCTTCATTGGTAATCAACGGACAGTGAATATATTTTGGCTCTTCCCATCCAAATGCTTTGTACAAACGGGTATACTTCGGAGCAGAAGAAAGATATTCATTTCCTCTTACTACATGAGTGATATTCATCAGATGGTCGTCCACCACGTTGGCAAAATTATAGGTAGGGTATCCGTCTGATTTAATGAGAATCATATCATCAAGCTCTGCATTCGGCTGGGTGATATCCCCGTAAATCTCATCATGGAAGGTTGTTTCTCCCTCGTTCGGGAAATTGGCACGGATTACATACGGAATACCAGACGCCAGTTTTTCTTCTATTTCTTCCTTTGGCAAGTGAAGACAATGCTTATCATAAATGGAAATCTCCTTGCCACCGACAGTCTGCTTCAGAGAATCCAGTCTTTCCTGGTCACAGAAGCAGTAATAAGCCTCTCCTTTTTCAATCAGCTCTTTGGCATATTTCAGATACAGACCAGAAGCACACCGTTCGCTCTGTACATACGGACCATATCCTCCATCTTTATCCGGTCCTTCATCATGTTTTAATCCGGTAGCCTCCAGAGTCCGGTATATAATATCAAGAGCCTCATCAAAAAATCTCTCCTGGTCAGTATCTTCTATTCGAAGCACGAAATCTCCGCCTTCGTGCTTTGCAATCAAATAAGTATATAATGCGGTACGCAGATTGCCGACATGCATTCTTCCTGTCGGACTTGGGGCAAATCTTGTTCTGATTTTGCTCATTTTTCTTTCCTCGCTTTCTCTATACATTTCTTCAATAATATCAGCTTTGGCTATTATAGTATAAAACTCGAAACGAAACAAGAAGGAAACCTAAAATGCTGCCCGTAAAATCTCATAAAATCATATTCCCCGAAAAATTTGCGAAAAAACAGAACTTATGTTAATCTGATATTCAACAAAACGGGAACAGAAAGGATGGTATTATGTTTTCCGATTTACTTACATTTTTTCAGACATTATCCACGCAAACAGAATCTCTGCTGCCGGATTCCTTTCAGGGAACCGCTATCCCTGTTGATACTGTCAGCAATTTTCTCACCGGACTTGACGATTCCGTAAAGATTCTGGGGGCTGCCATTTCACTGGTGCTTGCCCTGTTGGGATGCTTTTTCGGGTTTAAATTTTCAAAAATGTTTATGAGTCTGACCGGATTCCTGGTCGGATGTGTTCTGGGATATCTGGCAGCCGTAAAGCTGATTCACACGGAGGGAACCCTGACCTTCCTCTGTATTGCCGTCGGCGGAATCCTTTTTGCCATGCTGGCTTACTGGATTTACCGGGCAGGAATTTTTATCCTCTGCTTTGCCCTTGCCTTTATGGCCGCTGCCTCACTGCTTCCTTTTACCGGCGATATTCAGTTCTTCCTTTCCACGCTGACTGGATTTATCATTGGTTCTCTGGCGCTTAAGTACATTCGTCCGGTGATTATTGTAACCTCCGCTATTGTCTGCGGCTCCTCCGCTGCGGGACTTCTTGTAAAAGTCAGTGAACTTCTGGGAATTTATACATTTTCCCATATCAGTATGGCGGGACTGACTGTTATCGTCTGTGTGCTTGGAATGGCGGTACAGTTCCTGACCACTTCAGACCCTGCCCGAAAACCAAAGAAACGGAAACATCAGGCATAAACAACACAATATTTCTTCCACGTTACAATCCTCACGGAACTTTTTCCCTGAAATGAAAAAATCGGGTTTTTCTCTTCCTGCGAAGCTGAAAAACCCGAAACTTTTTATTCTGCATACTTCTGCACATCACCCGGAGGACAAATATTTTATATTTTACTCCTGTGGCTTCCAGAGAATCGTCTCTCCTGACGCCAGACTTTTTGGCACATCAATCAGCCGCTGATTGGAGGAACCACGGAACAAAAGTGTGATATCTTTCTGCTCTTCGATAAACGGTCCATCCACCAAAACATCGAGAAGCTCAAGAATCCGACCTGTTATTTTCCATTTCGGAACCATATGATTTAAAATATCTTTTTCGAAAAGGTAACCGGTGTAGCACCATATGGTTTTCTCCGGATATCTTCTCTTCACTTCTTCAAGGAACGGAAGCAGAGCCTGCTGATTCACAAACTCCAGCGGTTCTCCGCCAAGCAGTGACAGTCCACTCACATAAGAAGGTGACAACAGCTTAAGAATCTCTTCCTCCGTCTCCTTCGTAAACTCCTGCCCATACATGAAATTCCATGTTTCCTCATTAAAACAACCCTTGCAGTGATGGGTACAGCCACTGACAAACAGAGAAACCCTCACGCCTGTACCATTGGCAATATCACTTTTTTTAATTGTACCATAATACATACAGACACCTTCCCTTCCACTTTTTCTGCTATTATACCAATAAAGGGGAAATTTTACAACACATTCTTATTATTCTAAACCCTTGCCGGTTCCGGCGCATTTACCGATGAAAAGCAACGCAGAAATATTGCCTCACAGATGAAAAAAGAGGGATATTCGTCTTACATTTTTTAAATGACACAGTAAAAGTCCCCTCTCTGTCATCTCACTCTTATTCGAAATGTAATAAGCATTTTTTGTTACCATTCTGGTTGCTTCATATACTTCATACATTCGATTATGATATGGATTTGTATCGATAAAAAAGACACTGTATGCCGGTGTTAATTGCATATTAGGGCCATGGATATACTCTTCCCTTTCATAATACACACTCAGCGATTTTAATGTCTCCTGAAATTTCAGTGCTGCCTCTCTGGCAATACCCATATTTGCTCCATCTGATACAATGATAACTTTTTCCAGTGAAAATAACATAAAATACAAAATTAATGTACTGAATCCAAGGGTAACATAATCAATAATTTCGTTTCCAACTCCATATTCAATCACGCAATCCGAATATCGGTTTAACTCAGCCAAAACATTACCAGTCAAAACCACAAACGGTCTGTTCAGCGCATTTAACTGCTTTGCCACCTGAATCATATTGGTACTACATCCACTTTGAGAAACCAGAATGACAAAGGACTTCTGTGTCAAATTCTGATTATAATCCATGCAATCTCCGGCACTTATTATTTCTACATTTACACCGCCAAACCGCTTCATAAACATTGATGCACTTAACGCGGCATTCAGAGATGAGCCTGAAGCTACAATACATATATCCGAATTACCTGACTTTTTCTGAAAGAGCTCGTATTCCTTTAACAATTCTTCCGTTAATTCATGGGATTTTTCGATATTGGTAAGCATCCTTTCCCCGGTTATTTCAACATAGTATTTCATGTCTTTTTTCATTTTCCTCCCCCTTTCCGTACCAATTTATATATTAAATATACCAGAAGAATCTTGTAATTCAATAATACCAGATTGATTTTTAGAACCAATTTTGGATTTTTTTAAACCAATTTCAGTCATATAGAACCAAAAACTTATACCAATTATATTATTTTCCGGGGACAGGGGAAGGATTCTCAATCGCACTTAGGCTCGCAGTGCTTAGTCTTAATCGAGTAGGAGGGAAATTTAATTAAAATTTCCCGACCTCTCACACCACCGTGCGTACCGTTCGGTACACGGCGGTTCAATCAACTTAACAAGTAACACTCTTTTCGGTGTAGTAATCTAACATTGAGATTAATCCA
>JALEIY010000197.1 GCA_022769785.1 Eubacterium sp. | reverse complement strand
GGGATTCATTATCTTGGAAAGAATGTGATGACCGTGCAGTTCCATCCGGAGGCCTGTCCGGGACCGAATGATTCTGACTTTTTGTTTGAAGAATTTATGAATATGATGGAGGTTGCGAAAGATGCCTAAGAATGCCAGTATAAAGAAAGTACTTGTCATCGGTTCCGGTCCGATTGTCATCGGACAGGCAGCAGAATTTGATTATGCGGGAACACAGGCCTGCCGTTCTCTGAAGGAAGAGGGCATTCATGTTATTTTGGTCAATTCCAATCCGGCCACAATCATGACAGATAAAGATATTGCGGATGAAGTATATATTGAGCCTCTGACACCGGAGGTCATCAAGAAGCTTATCATTAAAGTGGCACCGGACAGTCTGCTCCCGACGCTGGGCGGACAGGCAGCCTTAAATATTGCCATGGAGCTGGATGAATGCGGATTCCTGAAAGAACATAAGGTGAAGCTTATCGGAACCAGCGGAAAGACAATCCGGAAGGCGGAGGACAGAGAAGCCTTTAAGGAAACCATGGAAAAAATCGGGGAACCGATTGCGCCAAGTAAGATTGTGACCAACGTGGAAGACGGTTTAAGCTATGCGGCAGAGATTGGATATCCGGTGGTACTTCGTCCTGCATACACTCTGGGCGGCAGCGGCGGCGGAATTGCCGAAAATGAAGAAGAATTTGTGGAGATTATCCAGAATGGTCTCCGGTTAAGCCGTGTGGGACAGGTTCTGGTGGAACGCTGCATTGCCGGATGGAAAGAAATCGAGTACGAGGTGATGAGGGACGGAAACGGAACCTGTATTACCGTATGTAATATGGAAAATATTGACCCGGTCGGCGTACACACCGGTGACAGTATTGTAGTGGCACCGTCCCAGACTCTGGGAGATAAAGAGTATCAGATGCTTCGTAACTCTGCCTTAAATATCATTTCTGAGCTGGGAGTAGAGGGTGGATGTAACGTGCAGTTTGCGCTTCATCCGGAAAGCTTCGAATATTGTGTTATCGAGGTAAATCCTCGTGTCAGCCGTTCTTCAGCTCTGGCTTCCAAGGCGACCGGTTATCCGATTGCCAAGGTAACCGCCAAGATTGCTCTCGGATATCATCTGGATGAGATAAAGAATGCGGTAACGGGAAAAACCTTTGCCAGCTTCGAACCGGCACTGGATTACTGCGTTGTAAAAGTGCCGAGACTTCCGTTTGATAAATTCATTTCTGCATCCAGAAATCTGACCACACAGATGAAGGCTACCGGTGAGGTTATGAGTATCTGTACCAATTTTGAAGGGGCTCTCATGAAAGCCCTTCGTTCTCTGGAGCAGCATGTGGACAGCCTGATGCATGGCGACTTTGACAAACTGAATGATAAAGAACTGGAAGAACATCTTCATATTGTAGATGACCTTCGGATTTACTGTATTGCAGAGGCTCTGCGCCGTAAGATGGACCCTGCCATGATTCATGATATTACAAAGATTGATCGCTGGTTTATTGATAAATTGAACAATATCGTTATGATGGAAGCTGCCCTGAAAAATGCAAGAGAACTTGACAGAGAGCTTCTTCTTCGTGCCAAGGAAATGGAGTTCCCGGATTCCGTGATTGGAAGTCTCATTGGAGAAAGCGAGGAATATGTAAAGAATCTCCGCAGACGGATGAACATTACACCGGCGTATAAGGTAGTAGACACCTGTGCTGCAGAATTTGCAGCGGAAACACCGTATTATTATTCCTGCTTCGGCAGTATTAATGAGGTGGAGGATACCACAGACCGTAAAAAGATTATGGTTCTGGGCTCTGGTCCGATTCGTATCGGTCAGGGTATCGAATTTGATTACTGTTCCGTACACAGTGTATGGGCATTTAAAAAGCTCGGCTACGAGACCATCATCGTAAACAATAATCCGGAGACTGTCAGCACAGACTTTGATATTGCCGATAAGCTGTATTTTGAGCCACTGACAGAGGAAGATGTGGAACACATCGTGGAGCTGGAGAAGCCGGATGGTGCAGTGGTGCAGTTTGGCGGACAGACAGCCATTAAGCTGACAGAAAAACTGAACCGTATCGGTGTACCGATTCTTGGAACCAGTGCGGAAAATGTAGATGCTGCAGAAGACAGAGAGCTTTTCGACCAGATTCTGGAAGAATGCTGCATTCCGAGACCAAAGGGAGATACGGTATTTACGAAAGAAGAAGCCATTCGTGTGGCGAATGAGCTGGGATATCCGGTATTGGTTCGTCCGTCCTACGTTCTTGGTGGACAGGGAATGCAGATTGCCATCAATGATGAGGACATCGTGGAATTCATGGATATTATTCAGCGATATGCACAGGAACATCCGATTCTCATCGATAAATATCTCATGGGAAAAGAAGTCGAAGTGGATGCCGTATGTGACGGAAATGATATTCTGATTCCGGGTATTATGCAGCATGTGGAGAGAGCCGGTATTCATTCCGGAGACAGTATTTCGGTTTATCCGGCAAGAGACCTTTCTCCGAAGATTAAGAAGGTAATTGCTCATTATACCGGCCTGCTGGCAAGAGCGCTTCATGTCGTGGGGCTTATTAATATTCAGTTTATCGTATATAATGATGAAGTATATGTTATTGAGGTGAATCCTCGTTCTTCCAGAACCGTTCCTTATATCAGTAAGGTAACCGGTATTCCGATTGTGGATTTGGCAACCAGAGCGATGACCGGAGAAAAACTTGTAGATATGGGATTTGGAACCGGTCTGGCAGAGGAATCCCCTTACTGGGCAATCAAGATGCCGGTATTCTCCTTTGAGAAGATTCGTGGTGCCGACATCAGCCTGGGACCGGAAATGAAATCTACAGGAGAATGTCTCGGTATTTCAAAGAATTATGAGGAAGCACTGTATAAAGCCTTCCTTGGCTCCGGCGTAGATTTGCCGAAGCATAAAAAAATGATTATAACCGTAAAAGACAGTGACAAACTGGATGCGGTCAGTGTTGGAAAACGTTTTGCGGCCCTTGGCTATGAAATTTATGCAACCAGAAGCACCTGCAAATATCTGCAAAGCAGTGGAGTACCTGCAAAACGTATCAATAAAATAGAAGAGTCTCATCCAAACCTTCTTGACCTGATTTTAGGGCATCAGATTGACTTAATCATCGATACTCCATCTCAGGGAATCGAAAAGAGCAAAGATGGATTTGTCATCCGACGTCATGCGGTAGAAACCGGTGTAACCTGTCTGACATCCATCGACACGGCAAATGCACTGCTGACCAGTCTGGAATCTGCCCGGAGAGAAGACCTTTCTCTGGTGGATGTGGCAAAAATCGGCGACAAAAAATAAACCGGACAGCAGAAGATTTTGGAGGTGTTTATGAAAAATTATACCAAACAGGATATTATTCAGCTTGTAGAAGAAAATGATGTACAGTTTATCCGGCTTCAGTTTACCGATGTATTTGGAATGCTTAAAAATGTGGCAATTTCCGTCAGCCAGCTGGAGAGAGCGCTGGACAACAAATGTATGTTTGACGGCTCATCCATTGAGGGCTTTGTCCGTATTGAAGAATCGGATATGTATCTGTATCCGGATTTGAATACCTTTGCAATTCTGCCGTGGAGACCACAGCACGGAAAAGTTGCCCGCTTCATGTGTGATGTATATCGTCCGGAAGGGATTCCATTTGAAGGGGACAGCCGTTATGTTCTTAAAAAGGTTTTGCAGAAAGCTGCAGATATGGGATATACCTTTGATGTTGGGCCGGAATGTGAATTTTTCCTTTTTCATCTGGATGATAATGGTCAACCGACCACACTCACTCATGAAAAAGCAGGATATTTTGATGTAACGCCTCTGGATTTGGGCGAAAATGCCAGAAGAGATATCGTGCTTACATTGGAAGAGATGGGATTTGAAGTGGAAGCCTCTCACCATGAGGTGGCACCGGCACAGCATGAGATTGATTTTAAATATGATAATGCTCTTATCACAGCGGATAACATCATGACTTTTAAAATGGTCGTAAAAACTATTGCAAAGAGACATGGCCTTTATGCAACCTTTATGCCAAAGCCAATCAGTGGGGTGGACGGCTCCGGAATGCATATTAATATGTCACTTTCCCGTCACGGAAAAAATGTTTTCTTTGATAAAAACGACCCAATGAACCTCAGCAAAGAATGTTATCATTTTATTGGGGGACTGATGAAGCATACCAGAGGAATGACCTGCATTTCCAATCCTATTGTTAATTCTTATAAACGTCTGGTTCCGGGTTATGAGGCACCGGTGGATATTGCGTGGTCTGTAGGAAACCGGAGCCCGCTGATTCGGATTCCGGCGGCTCGGGGAGCAGGAACGAGAATTGAATTCCGAAGCCCGGACCCGGCATCCAATCCGTATCTGGTTATGGCACTTTGCCTTGCGGCAGGACTTGACGGCATTGAAAACGAACTGATGCCTCCTGAGCCGATTGGCAAAAATATGTATCAAATGACAAAAACACAGCTTTCCAGCCTTCACATTGATAAGATTCCAACAACTCTCGGTGAGGCCTGTCAGGCCTTTGAAGAGGATAAATTCCTTCAGGATATTCTGGGGGAACATGTCTCTGCCAAATACCTTGAGGCGAAGGAAAGAGAGTGGAAAGAATATTGCTCCATGGTTTCTCAGTGGGAGCTGGACGAATACCTTTACAAGTTCTGACAGGAAAGTATACAGCAGCAGGTAAAAAGAATTGATTAGTGTTATCGTAGTTTTTCCAAAAAAAGAAGTGGCCCTGAAAATTAAAAATGTACTAATAAAAAACGGTTACGAAGTGGTTGCGACCTGTCTGACAGGAGCGCAGGCCATGCAGGCTGCCGAAAGATATGAGGCCGGAATCGTCATTTCCGGGATTCGCTTTGTGGACATGGTGTACTATGAACTGAAGGATAACCTGTCTGATATGTATGAGATGATTGTAGTGGCCAATAGTCGGCAGTGGGAACAGTACGGGGGAGATGACGTTATCTGTCTTCCGCTGCCGATGAAGGCTTACGATTTGATAGAAACCGTAGATGACCTGGCAGGAGAGATAGTCAGACGGCTAAAAAGGAGCAGGCAGAAAGTCAAACAGAGGTCTGCCAAAGAGCAGGGTGTTATCAATCAGGCAAAGGAAATCCTGATGACAAACAGTGGATACACTGAGGAGGAAGCGCATCGCTATCTTCAGAAACAAAGCATGGACAGCGGAAATAATATGGTAGATACTGCATATATGCTGTTGGAAATGTTTGGACAGCCAATAACCTGATGAGATTAGGAGGATAGATATGAAGTTTACGAAAATGCATGGACTGGGAAACGATTATGTTTATGTGAACTGTCTGGAAGAGACAGTGGAGAATCCTTCCGAACTTGCCCGTTTTGTAAGCGACCGTCATTTTGGTATCGGTTCTGACGGACTGATTCTTATTCGCCCATCTGAAAAGGCTGATTTTCAGATGGATATGTATAATGCGGACGGTTCCCAGGCGGAAATGTGCGGTAATGGTATTCGATGTGTCGGAAAATACGTATATGATTACGGCCTTACAGATAAAACAGAGATTACTATTGATACTCTGGCGGGAATCAAGAATCTGAAGCTTACGGTAGAGAACGGAAAAGTATCATTAATCCGTGTGAATATGGGAAGTCCGATTCTGTCCTCCAGACAGATTCCGGTACTCTGGGAAGGTGAGACAGCCGTAAATATTCCGGTGGAAATCCGTGGAAGACAGTATCATATGACCTGTGTATCCATGGGAAATCCGCATGCGGTTGTATTTATGGACAATGTAAAAGAACTTGATATAGAAAGAATCGGTCCGTTCTTTGAAATGCATCCGATTTTTCCAAAAAGAACTAACACCGAGTTTGTAGAAGTTCTTGATAGAAATACAGTAAATATGCGTGTCTGGGAGAGAGGCTCCGGAGAGACGCTGGCCTGTGGTACAGGAACCTGTGCAACCGTGGTTGCCTGTGTTTTAAATAATAAAACAGAAAATGATGTAACTGTTCATTTGTTGGGGGGAGATTTACACATATTCTGGGATCGTGAAGCAAATCAGATTTATATGACGGGACCGGCAGAAGTTGTTTTTGACGGAGAACTTTATTAATCTGTTGCTTACATCATATTCATACAGGCGAAAGCCGGACAGGAGGATTTATGTTTAAAGTAAACGCAAATTATCTGAAATTACCGGGAAGCTATCTGTTTTCCAATATTGCAAAAAAAGTGGCAGCATATCAGGATGCAAACCCGGACAAGGAAATTATAAAGCTGGGTATCGGGGACGTGACTCTGCCTCTGGCGCCAAAAATCATTGATTCCCTGCATGATGCTGTGGACGAAATGAGTCGTGCGGAGACTTTCCGCGGATATGCGCCGGATTTAGGATATGAGTTTTTAAGAAATGCCATCGCAGACGGTGACTATAAGAGCAGAGGCTGTGACATTCAGCCGGACGAGATTTTTATCAGTGATGGCGCAAAGTGTGATTCCGGAAATATTCAGGAGATTTTCAGTGTGGATAATCGGATTGCGGTTTGTGACCCGGTATATCCGGTATATGTGGATACCAATGTAATGGCCGGAAGAACCGGTGAGTATGATGCGGCATCCGGAACTTGGAGCAAAGTAATTTACATGCCTTGTACTGCGGAGAATAACTTTGTTCCGGAATTCCCAAAAGAAAATCCGGATATCATTTATCTTTGTATTCCGAACAATCCAACCGGAACAACAATTACAAAAGCACAGCTTCAAGATTGGGTGGATTATGCGAATCGAATCGGCGCGGTTATCATTTATGATGCGGCTTACGAGGCATATATCAGTGAGGAAGACGTTCCTCATACAATTTTTGAGTGTGAGGGCGCAAGAACCTGCGCCATTGAGCTTCGAAGCTTTTCCAAAAATGCCGGATTTACCGGAACCCGTCTTGGATTTACCGTGATTCCAAAAGAATTAAAAGCCGGTGATGTTTCTCTTCATGCACTCTGGGCAAGAAGACACGGTACCAAATATAATGGTGCGCCATATATTATCCAGAAAGCAGGTCTTGCCTGCTACACACCGGAAGGAAAAGCACAGTTACAGGAACAGGTTGCATATTACATGAAAAATGCAAAGACAATTAAGGAAGGTCTGTCACAGGCTGGATTTACAGTATTCGGTGGTGTGAATGCACCATATATCTGGCTCAAAACTCCGGATAAAATGACCTCCTGGGATTTCTTTGATTATCTCCTGGAAACAGTAAATATTGTTGGAACCCCTGGTTCCGGGTTCGGACCGAGTGGAGAAGGCTATTTCAGACTGACTGCGTTTGGCTCCTACGAAAATACTCTTCGTGCTATGGAGAGAATCCGTTCCTTATAATGAAATATAACCGGTCCCGCCGCAGTGAAAAAAGCGGCGGGATTTTTGCATTTCTGATATATTTTTAAGGAGTATAAAAAATTGTTCTGAAAAAAAGGATATTATAGCTATAGTTTTGCAGAAAAAAACTCTTTCCCGGAAATAAATGTGAACTATGTAAGAAAAATGTGAATATTTTTTTAATTCTTGCTGGTAAACAGGACTTTTCCAAAGAGATATGGTATGATAACAAAATGGGTAAGATATCAATTTTTTATTATTAATATATAGCAGGAGGAAAAAAATGATTCGTAAAAAAAAGAGTCAGAACAGCAGAGAAGAAGAGGGAAGAAAAGGAAGATTCCTGTTTTCCAGAGATAAGAAAAAAGAATATAACCTTTACGAAGATGAAATAGAATATATTACCGAAGATGAAGAGAAAGAAGATTCTTCCGAATTGCAGCCCTTGGAAGAGGATATGGAAGA
>JALEIY010000175.1 GCA_022769785.1 Eubacterium sp. | reverse complement strand
TGCAGGAGGAGATTCCCGACCGGGAGATTCTGGAGAAGTGGCTGTCGGATAAGCGTGGCGCCAAGGTGAGCTTTCTGACCCCGAAGAGGGGAACCAAGCATCAGATGATGGAGCTGGCTTATGAGAATGCAAAAAATGTGCTGATTAAAGACGGAGAGAAATTAAAAAGAGAAGAGCATCGTACCATCGGTGCAGTACATGAGCTGGAAAATCTCCTTGGTCTCAAAGACCTTAACCGGATGGAAGCATTTGATATTTCCAATACAAACGGATATGAAAATGTGGCATCCATGGTAGTGTTTGAGCAGGGAAAAGCCCGGCGCAGTGACTACCGTAAGTTTAAAATCCGAACCGTTGCCGGTCCCGATGATTACCGGTGTATGGAAGAGGCGCTTACCCGCCGCTTTACCCATGGCATCCGGGAAAGGGAGGAGCGTGCTGAAAAAGGAATGGATGTGGAGCTGGGAAGCTTTACCCGTTTTCCGGATGTTTTGATGATGGACGGCGGAAAAGGCCAGGTAAATGTGGCGTTGGAGGTCCTTCAGAAGCTGAATCTTTCTATTCCGGTCTGCGGAATGGTAAAAGATGATTTTCACAGGACCAGAGGTCTTTACTATAATAACGAGATTATTGATTTCCCGGAAGGCTCAGAAGCTTTTCGTATGATTACCCGGCTTCAGGATGAGGCACACCGGTTTGCCATTGAGTATCACAGAAGCCTTCGGAGCAAAGGACAGGTACACTCGGTTCTGGATGACATTAAAGGAGTGGGTCCTGCCAGAAGAAAAGCCCTGATGAAGCATTTTAAGGACATTTCCAACATAAGAAATGCCACGGAAGAAGAGCTGATGCAGGCAGAGGGAATCACGAAAAATGTGGCCGCGGAAATCTACGCATTTTTTCATCAAATGTAGATTTATAAACATTTCTGTGATATTCTAGGCATATAACTTGGCTAAGGGGTGATAGGATGTATAAAGTAAAATTAACAGAAGTGATTCAGAAAATGAACCTCAAAAATCTCCTTCCGGATATAGATACGGATAAAATCTATATCAACCAGTCGGCGGTAAACCGGATTGCTCTGCAGCTTGCGGGATTTTTCGAGCATTTTGATTCCGAGCGTATTCAGGTTATCGGAAAAGCAGAGTATGCTTACGTCCAGCAGTTTGAAGATGATGAGATTATTCCGATTTATGAGAAGGTGTTTGACTATAAGATTCCATGTATTGTGTTTTGCTGGGGGCTGGAACCATGTGACCGTATGCTGAATGTGGCAGAAAGAAAAGGAATTCCGATTCTTTCCACCACCGCCCGAACCTCTGACTTTATTGCGGCGGCGGTTCGCTGGCTCAGCGAGCAGCTTGCACCACGTATCTCCATTCATGGAGTGCTTGTTGATGTATACGGCGAAGGTGTGCTTATCATGGGCGAAAGTGGTATCGGAAAAAGTGAGGCGGCTCTCGAGCTGATTCGAAGAGGACATCGTCTCGTATCCGATGATGTGGTAGAGATTCGTAAGGTCAGCGATGATATGCTGATTGGAACCTCTCCGGATATCACAAGACATTTCATCGAATTGCGTGGAATCGGTATTGTGGATGTGAAGAGCCTGTTTGGCGTGGAGAGTGTAATGCTCAATCAGAGTATTGACATGGTAATTCGTCTGGAAGACTGGAACCGGGAGGCAAATTATGACCGTCTGGGACTGGATGAAGAATATATCGAATTTCTTGGTAATAAAGTAGTCTGCTATTCTATCCCGATTCGTCCGGGTCGGAATCTGGCGGTTATCGTTGAATCGGCGGCCATTAATTTCCGTGCGAAAAAGATGGGATACAATGCGGCACAGGAGTTGTACAACCGTGTGACAGGCAATATGAATAAAGGAGAAGAAGAATGAAAAAATACGCAATCGGAGCAGATATTGGAGGAACTACCGTAAAGCTTGGATTTTTCACAGTAGACGGAAAGCTGTTGACAAAATGGGAGATTCCTACGGACACTTCGGAAACCGGAGATATTTTAAAGGATATTGCTGTTTCCTGTGAATTAAAGATGCAGGAGCAGGGACTGAATAAAGCAGATTTTGCCGGAATTGGCCTTGGAGTCCCGGGGCCGGTCAGAGAAGATGGCTCCGTAGATATGTGTGTGAATCTCGGATGGCAGCAAAAGCAGGTGAAGGAAGATATGGAAGAGATTATCGGTATCCCTGCTGCAGTAACTAACGATGCCAATGCGGCTGCTCTCGGAGAAGCATGGCAGGGCGGTGCCAGAGGCTGTGATAATGTAGTTATGGTCACACTGGGAACCGGTGTCGGCGGCGGAGTGATTGTTGGCGGTAAAATCATTGCCGGTGCGCACGGATACGGCGGAGAAATCGGTCATATCATGCTCAATACCCATGAGACCGTGAAATGTAACTGCGGAAAAGCCGGATGCCTGGAACAGTATTGCTCTGCAACGGGTATTGTGAATGAAGCGAAAAAAGCACTGGCCAAAGAAGAGGTCACAACCATTCTTAATCCGGAGACTCTGACAGCAAAGGATGTATTTGATGCGGCAAAGAGCGGAGATGTCTTCGCCATTCGTCAGGTGGAACAGTTTGCTTCCCGCCTTGCCAGAGGGCTTTCCTTTATTTCCGGTGTGACCGACCCGGAAGTATTCGTCATTGGCGGTGGAGTATCAAAAGCCGGAAGCATCATTACAGATACAGTTCAGAGATATTTCCGGGATTATGTGTTCGGACGTCAGAAAGAAACCTCATTTGCCCTGGCAGTCCTTGGCAATGATGCCGGAATCTATGGTTGTGCCAGTCTGGTTGTCCGTTAATTTTTCCTGGAAAAAATGAAAATATTGTGAACAAAACACATATTTTTGGCGGTTTACCTAAAGGGGGGCATGAAGCCCCCCTTTATTTTGTGTTTTTTCAATATTGTACTTCCCAGTTATTTAGAGTATGATATAGGATGTAACTACATATGGTAATAGAAGAGAATGATTATTATTCATTGTATCCGTCAGTTTTTTAAAAGAAACTCATATGAAAATGGTCATTTTCATCCAGTGTAATTATAAGTTTAGGAGTTATTATGAAGGAAAGATTCTGTCAGGAATTAGAAAAATATATCAGCGCGGAGCATATTCTTAAGCAGGAACCGATGTCGGCCCATACCAGTTTTCAGACAGGCGGTCCGGCAGAGCTTTTTGTTTCTCCGACTTCAGAAAAAGAAGTTCAGGCGGCGCTGTCCCTTGCGAAAGAGGAAGAGATTCCTTTTTTTGTAATGGGCAATGGAAGTAATTTGCTCGTATCAGACGAAGGCTTTCGGGGTATGATTCTCCAGATAGGAAAGAATATGCAGCAGATTACGGTGGAAGACACCGAGCTTCATGTGCAGGCAGGGGCTCTTTTGAGCAGGATTGCAAAAGCTGCATTGGAGCATGGTCTGACCGGATTTGAATTTGCAGGTGGAATTCCGGGTTCTCTGGGCGGTGCTGTGGCTATGAATGCAGGCGCTTACGGTGGTGAGATGAAGGATGTGCTCACGGAGGTAACGGTTCTGACACCGGAGGGAGAGATTTGTACGCTGAGAGCGGAAGAGATGGATTTATCTTATCGTCACAGCTGTGTTTTTGACAGACAGTATGTGGTACTGTCTGCCCGTATCAGACTGCAGCAGGGAGACAGAGAGCAGATTAAAGCCCGGATGGATGTACTTTCCCAGGCGAGACGGGAGAAGCAGCCTCTGGAATATCCGAGCGCCGGAAGTACCTTTAAGCGTCCGGAAGGATATTTTGCCGGCAAGCTGATTCAGGATACCGGTCTGAAAGGATATACGGTAGGCGGCGCACAGGTTTCCGAAAAGCACAGCGGATTTGTGATTAACCGGGGAGGCGCAGAGTCCTGTGAGATTCTTTTCCTTATCCGGCAGGTACAAAAGAAAGTACAGAAGAAGTTTGGTGTTTTTCTGGAGACAGAGGTTCGGCTGATCGGTTTTGAAGAATGAGGTGACACCTATGAGATTTCTGATTCTGTCCGGTATGTCGGGCGCCGGGAAAAGTACCGCACTCAATATGCTTGAGGATATCGGATTTTACTGTGTGGATAACCTTCCGATAGAGCTGCTGGTGGAGTTCGCCCAGAAGGCGAAGGAAAAAAATCCCGACCGGGGACAGGCAGCGGTTACAGTAGATATACGGAGCGGCAATCAGCTGGCAGGGCTTAGTAACCAGCTTGACGAGCTTTCCGGAAAAGGCATAGCCTATGAGATCCTTTTTCTGGATGCAGATGATACGACGCTCATCAAACGATACAAGGAAACCAGGAGAAAGCATCCTCTTACAGGAGAAGGCCGGGTAGAAAGCGGGATTCTCCGGGAAAGAGAGATGATTGGTTTCATAAAACAAAGAGCAGACTATATTATCGATACCACTTCTCTGCTGACGAGAGAACTCAAGCAGGAGGTGGAAAAGGTTTGTGTGAAGGCCGGACAGTATGCGAATTTTATCGTAACCATATTGTCTTTTGGATTCAAATACGGAATTCCTGTGGATGCGGATTTGGTATTTGATGTTCGGTTTTTGCCGAATCCATATTATGATTTAAAGCTCCGGCCAATGACCGGGGATGACCTTCCCGTACAGCAGTATGTCATGAAGAATGGAATGGGAGATCAGTTTCTTAAGAAGCTTTGTGATATGCTGGAGTTCCTGATTCCGCAGTATCTTGACGAAGGAAAGTACCGTCTGGTTGTGGGAATCGGATGTACCGGAGGCAGGCATCGTTCTGTGACGATTGCCAATGCGCTTTATCAGCAGATGCAGAGTCTTCCTTACAGTGTGAGACTGGAGCATCGGGATATGAGAAGAAATATCATGCAGAAGAACCTGACGGATGAGGCGCAGTCTGAAAAAGAAAAAGGATGATAACAGGAGGAAAGAAAAAATGTCATTTTCTTCTGAAGTAAAAGAAGAATTGTCACATCTTTCTGATAAAGATACACATTGTATGATTGCGGAGCTTTCGGCAATTATCTGTTTTGGGGGAAGGATTCGTCAGGATTCGGACGGAGATTTCTCTATTGCCCTTCATACGGAGAATCCGGTGGCGGCACACCGGTTCTGTTCTCTGGTAACACAGGTTTTTCAGTATCCGGAAGAAGAACTGATGTCCTGTGAGGATTTGGCCGGGAAGGTCAGGCCGGAGACCGTCTGCGTGAAAGATGCATCAAAAGCACTTCACATTCTGAAAGTAACTGGTCTGTTAGATAATTTAGGGCAGCTTAATATGGATTATGAACTTTCGGGGAGTGCGGTGTTAAAGAGAACCTGCTGCCGGAGAGCTTTTTTGCGGGGCGCCTTCCTTTCTTCCGGTTCTGTTACAGACCCGGAAAAGAATTATCATTTTGAGATTACCGGTTCCTCGGAAGCGCTGGTAGCACAGTTAAAAGATTTTTTAAGGTTTTTCGGACTGGATGCCAAAATCGTCCTTCGAAAAAAATATTATGTGATTTATCTGAAAGAGGGTACGATGATATCAGATGTTCTGACGATTATGGGAGCCAATGTTTCTATGATGAAGTTTGAGAATGTCAGAATTGTAAAAGATGTGCGTAATACCGTAAACCGCAGAGTAAACTGTGAGACTGCCAATATCAATAAAACCGTCTCAGCAGCCAGAAAACAAATTGAAGATATTGAATATATACAAAACACAGTCGGATTGGAGAAGCTGCCTCATAACCTGCGGGATATTGCGGCGCTCAGGCTGGAGGAACCGGATGCAACGCTGAAAGAACTGGGGGAAATGTCAGAGCCGCCGGTGGGAAAGTCCGGAGTCAATCACAGACTGCGAAAGCTGAGCCAGATTGCTCAGAATATCAGAGAGAATGGACGTATCTGAAACAACGCATGGCGGAGTATCCCGTTTGATGCGGATGACAGATACTAACATATATATTTGAGTGTTATTTTGTTTTTAAAGATTAGGAGGTAGAAATGATTACAAAAACAATGGAGATTAAGATTCCGTCGGGTCTGGATCCAAGCACGGTTGCTCTGTTTATACAGACAGCCAGTCAATACGACAGCTCAGTGTATGTTGAGTCAGGAAACAAAAAGGTAAATGCAAAAAGTCTTATGGGAATGATGACCTTAGGTCTGTCCAAGGGAGAGAGCATTACTGTAATTGCAGATGGCGCCGATGAGGCACAGGCAGTTGAACATATTGAAAAGTATTTGAATCATGAAAAATAAAATAACATTTTAGATTCTGCTTTATCAGCAGAAAAGCGGCTCCGCCACGTTTTGTGAGGAAGCCGCTTTGTTATTTCCCAGGAAAGAATTTCCTGGGAAATAACAAACACTCCGTGAGGAGTCCTGCCTATTTTTTCGGAAATCCATAATAATTATAAAACAGATTCTCATCCAGTGAGATAAGCGTCCATTTCCTGTCTTTGATGCCGAAAGTGATGGTTCCGGAATAAGAAGTTTTTGGAGCTTCCTTTACTGCTTCCTCCAGGATGCTTTGCATATCGGAGAGAAGATTTTCTTCTTCATTTCCCTCATCTCCGTTAAAAAGATAGGAGAAAAAGCTTGTGATGCTGTTCCATAAACTGTTGTTTTCGTTTAGAGAGTCTGTAAGCTTTTCGTATATCGAAGACGGAAGAAGGGAAAAATCAGTGTTTTGTGTGGATACGGTAACCTGACAGGATTTATAATCTGCGGTTACATCCGTAATCTCCCAGGAAGCGGAGGCTGTAATCTCGTCGCATATCCAGTCGACAATCTGTTCATAATCCGCATATTCTTCCAGAAAACCCAGATTATTTTCTTCCACGGTATTACTGATTTCATCCCGGATAAGATTGCGGATATTTGGGTTTTCTTTCAGTGGTTCCGGAAGATAAGAAGGCTCCACTTCGGAAAAATCCATGGCGGAGGCATAAGAAAACATCTGCTCCACGGCTTCCCGGCATTTTTCTTTTACAGTTTTTAGGTAAAAATAATATCCGATGCTTCCCGCTGCGATAAGGAAA
>JALEIY010000174.1 GCA_022769785.1 Eubacterium sp. | reverse complement strand
TTTCAATATCAAAAAAAAGATAATCCTCCCGGTTCTCTCTAAGAATTTTAGCGGGAAATATATATTCTTTTGTCAGCATATTTTTTTCCTTCATTTGCGTATTTTTTTAGAACATATCAAAGAAATTTGTGATTGTCAAATCTGTTGTAATTCCATCGGAAATATGATATGATTTGGGGGAATATAAGTTCTGGTCATAAAACAAAACGTGAGAGTTTTATCTGCATTTTAAACCGGACCGGAACACAGAACAGGAGAATACGATATTGATTTCCTATATAAAAGGAACGGTATCCTTTACGGAGGCCGATTCCATTGTAATTGACAACCATTCCATAGGCTATCGCGTAAGAACTACTATTCCCACAGTGGAAAAGGTGCGAAGTGGAGATACGGTCATGCTTTATACCTTTTTGTATGTGAGAGAGGATGCCATGGCTTTATATGGTTTTTTATCCAGAGAGGAGCTGCGGATTTTTCAGATTCTTCTTGGTATCAGCGGAATCGGTCCGAAGGCAGCACTGTCTGTTTTATCTACTTTGAGTGCCGAGGATTTGTATTATGCCGTTTTAAGTGATGATGCCAAGAGCATCGCCCGTTCACCGGGTATTGGTCCCAAGGGAGCAAAAAGAGTCATTATGGAGCTTAAGGATAAGCTGACACCGGAAAATTTGGGCATTGGTCAGACAGAAGGGGTTGTTTCGCCGCTTCCGGTCGGAGATGCTGCAGACTCTGTCAGTGATACTATTGAAGCATTAATCGCTCTCGGATATTCCAATGGAGATGCCTACCGGGCAGTTCATAAAGTACCGGGAGCCGAGCAGATGGATTCCGAGGAACTTCTTAAAAAGTCTCTGACCATGATATTAACATTATAGCAAAAAAGGTGACACCATGGAGCGAATGATTACAACCGAACTGACGGAGGAAGACATTGCCCAGGAGGGAAGTCTTCGCCCAAAAAGCCTGGCGGAATATATCGGTCAGGAGAAGGTCAAACAAAATCTGAATATTTTTATAGAAGCAGCCAAAATGCGTGGAGAAGCACTGGATCATGTCCTTTTATACGGGCCTCCCGGCCTTGGAAAGACCACGCTGGCAGGCATCATTGCAAATGAAATGGGCAGTCATCTCAAAGTAACCTCCGGGCCCGCTATCGAGAAGCCGGGTGAAATTGCTGCGGTTTTGAACGGGCTTTCTGACGGGGACGTGCTTTTTATAGATGAGATTCACCGGCTTAACCGGCAGGTGGAAGAAGTCCTTTATCCCGCTATGGAAGACTTTGCCATTGATATTCTTATCGGGAAAGGCGCTTCCGCCAAATCCATCCGATTGGATCTCCCGCATTTTACTCTTGTTGGTGCCACAACTCGGGCCGGTATGCTGACAGCTCCATTAAGAGACCGTTTCGGGGTGGTAAACCGGCTGGAGTTTTATACGGAAGAAGAACTGACGGTAATCGTCAAACGTTCTGCGGAACTTCTGGAGGTAACGATAGATGAAGCAGGTGCTCGTGAGATTGGGAAAAGAAGCCGCGGTACACCACGGCTTGCCAATCGCCTTCTGAAGAGGGTCCGTGATTTTGCCCAGGTAAGATATCAGGGTGTTATCACCCAGGAAGTTGCGAATATGGCATTGAACCTTCTGGAGGTCGACGGACTCGGCCTTGATAATACAGACCGGAATATTCTGCTTACCATGATTACAAAGTTCGGCGGACGTCCTGTTGGCCTTGATACTCTGGCGGCTGCCATTGCCGAGGATTCCGGAACCATCGAAGATGTTTATGAACCGTATCTCATTCAGTGCGGTCTTATCAGGCGAACACCGCGTGGAAGAATGCTGACGGCTTCTGCCTATGAACACCTTGGTCTTCCAGTACCGGAAGACATCATATAAAGCGAAATAGGTTTTCTTTTGCACTTCTTTACAGAAACAAAGAGAATACCAGCACATTACATGGGGGATAAAAAATGGAAAACAAAACAAAATTATCAGTGGTAATTGACGGAAAAGTTTATATGCTGGCCGGCAGTAACAGCGAGGCACACATGCAGCGCATCGCCTCCTATGTAGACAGCAAAATCCGGGAATTAAAGCTCCAGAATGGTTATTCAAAGCTTTCTCCCGAATATCGCCACATTCTTCTGGCTCTTAATATTTCAGAAGAACTGTTCCGTCTTCAGGATGAATTAAATGTCTATAATCAGGAACATCTTGAAAATGAACAGGAGCTTTACCGATTAAAACAGGAGATTGTCGATAAGGATATTCGTATCGATACTGCCAATAAGCTGGTCATTGAATATAAAACCAAGGTCAACGAATTACAGAAACGTATTATTGAATTGGAGACGAAAAATGGCCTTCATTAAGGAGGAGAAAAACGGTATTTCTGCCCGGGCATCCAAACATTCTCTGCCGGAGCTGCTTGCTCCGGCAGGTTCTTTTGATGCCCTGAAAGCTGCGGTGAATGCAGGAGCAGATGCCATTTACATGGGTGGTGACCGTTTCAGCGCCAGAGCCTATGCCGATAATCTTTCCAAAGATACCTTTCGGGAAGCACTTTCCTATGCACATCTTCACGGCCGCCGGGTTTATCTTACGGTAAACACCCTCATGAAAGAAAAAGAATTAAATCAGATACTTTTCGGCTTTTTGGAGCCATATTATGAAGCAGGATTAGACGGAGTCATTGTTCAGGATTTGGGTACTGCTTCTTTTATTCACGATTTTTTTCCGGATATGGAGCTTCATGCCAGTACACAGATGACAATTACGGATATAAACGGGGCAATGGCCGCCAAAAAAATGCATTTCAGCCGAATTGTTCCTGCCAGAGAGCTTTCTCTGTCTGAAATCGAGGCAATAAAGAAAGCCTCCGGACTTGAAATAGAGGTCTTTATCCACGGAGCACTCTGCTATTGTTATTCCGGTCAGTGTCTTTTAAGCAGCATGTGCGGCGGACGAAGCGGTAACCGTGGCCGCTGTGCTCAGCCCTGTCGTCTTCCATGGCATTTAAAGGAAACGCCGGAGGGTAACAGAAAAGATTTTTCACAGCATCTCCTGAGTCCAAAAGATTTATGTTCTCTATCTGTTCTTCCTTCGCTTGTTTTATCCGGGGTGGATTCTCTTAAAATCGAAGGGCGTATGAAAAATGTAGAATATGTGGCAGGAGTTACATCCATATATCGGAAATATCTTGACATTTGTCAGAAGCTTCTGGATACCGGAAAAGATTTGATGAAGGATTATCATGTCGAAAAAGAGGATGTTCATTTTCTGGAAGAATTATACTGTCGGGATGAATTCACAGAAGGATACTGGCATCGTCATAACGGACCGGAAATGATTTCTGTAAAACATCCGAAAAATACCGGCAGAAAGATTGGGACAATTACAAAAGTAAAAAAATATCAGATTTTTATAGAGCTATTTGATAAAATTCATGCGGGAGACATTCTCGTCATCCCATCAGACAACGCACAGGATGAAACGATTCTTACAGTGCCTGGTGGCTGTGCGGGAACTGGTCAAATCACATTAAATATCCCTGCCGGTGCGCCTGTTCAAAAGGGGATGTCAGTGTATCGACGGAAAAACCAGGAAATCACCAGGGAGATTCAGAAAACAATTATCGAAAAAGAACTTCGCCTTCCGGTACAGGGAAGTATCCGGATAATGCAAAACGAAGCCGCACAGCTCACCCTGCAATGCGACAGTGAAAGTATCACACTTTTCGGTGCCGCAGCAGAAACGGCAGCGAAACGTTCGGTTACCCGGGAAGATGTGTTCCGTCAGATGAATAAAACCGGAAATGTCCCATTTTATTTTGAAAGTCTTCACATTGAACTGGAGGAGAATTCTTTTATCCCCATGTCAAAAATAAAAGAACTCCGGCAGCAGGGGTTTGCCCAACTTCTTTCTCTAATGGAAGAAAAGGACAACCGTCTGCCTGTGACAAAACATCCGAAAAACAAAGAAACCAATATACCTTCTCCTGTCAGAAAATGTGAGCAGGCAAGGACAGCGGTGGTATATGATGAAAAAATATTATCCCTCTGTCTTGAAGAAGAGTTTTATACCGGAATTTGCCTCCCTGCGGATATATGGGAACAAAAGCGGCTGTTATCTGCTGTCAGGGAAATCCATCTGGCAGGGAAAAAGGCTTTTTTATCGCTTCCTTCTGTAGAAAGACAGGATATGAATTTATGGGATTCCCTTTGTTTTTCAGGCATTTGGGAAGGGATTTATGTCCATAATATAAATGAAGCATTTTACCTGTCAAATGCTCCACAGATTGAGACAAACAGAATCGGAGGAGCTTCTTTCTATCAGTGGAATGCCAACTCTGCAGCTGTTTCCCGGGATTATTTTGGGATTTCAAGGTTTCAGCTTCCTTTTGAGTTGTCGGCAGAGGAAATATCTGATATGATAAATACCCCAAGCGGAAATGGATTTCAATGGGAATGGCAGGTTTACGGCAGGATTCCGCTCATGGTATCTGCGCAATGCCCAAAGAAAACCACGGGACAATGTAACCATCAGCAGGATATTGTTCCGATACAGGATAACAGTGGAAGGACTCTGTATGTATCATCTCATTGTCCTTTTTGTTATTCAAAAATCTGGTCAGAAAAACCAAGAAATCTGATTGGAGAAAATGCATCAAAAACAGCCGGTAACATCTCCGGATTTCTCTTTGATTTCTTTCTGTCAAAACCGGAAGAAATCCGAAAAGTAAAAACAGATTTTCTCCAATGGGAAGCAAACGGTTTTCAGAAAAACAATTCCGGTAAAAGAACAGATGAACACTGGAATCATGGAATAAGGTAGGTGATTTTATGTTAAATATCATATCGACAGGCTCCAATTATATTATTATGATTATGTGCGCTATCTATGCCGTTTCCTGCTTTACTGTTTTTCTTCCTTCCTCGGAAGAGAAGCAATACAAACGGATGGACCGCCAGGAGCTTTTCATGTTTGTATTTCATTTTATCTGTTATTTTGTACTTTATTTTAAAACCTTTGATGTTAACATCATTATTTTGTACGGATTGCAGGCATTGTTCTTTAAGGTACTGATTTTTATCTACAGCCGGCTCTATGCCGACAGTTCACGCATTATGATGAATCATACCTGCTTTCTTTTGCTGATTGGTTTTGTCATGCTTACCAGGCTGGATATTTCACTGGCGTACAAACAGTTTGCTATCGTATTTATCTGCTCGATAGTCGTCCTTATTATTCCATTTATCATGGAAAAAGCCCATTGGCTTAAAAAGCTCCGCTGGGTTTTCGGAATTGTCGGACTGTTATTTCTGGGTACCGTTTTTGTGATTGGAACAACAAAAAACGGCTCAACCAACTGGATTTCAATTGGCGGCTTTGCACTGCAGCCATCAGAATTTGTTAAAATTGCTTTTGTATTCTTTATTGCTGCAATGCTGGAGAAAAAACCGGATTTTAAACGAATTGCAGCTACTACCGTAATATCTGCTCTTCATGTACTTGTATTGATTATGGAGAAAGACCTTGGTGGAGCCCTTTTATATTTTGTTATCTATATTTTCATGTGCTATGCAGCCACGGGAAGACTGATTTACATTCTCAGCGGAGTGGCCGCCGGTACTGTAGCCGGAAAAATTGCATACATATTGTTTTCCCATGTCCGTACGAGATTTCAGGCATGGAGCAATCCCTGGGTTATCATCGAAGGGAAGGGATATCAGATTACCCAGTCACTTTTTGCCATTGGCACGGGCGGCTGGTTTGGTATGGGACTGACGCAGGGAAGACCGGGAGACATTCCGGTGGTGGAAAGTGATTTTATTTTCTCGGCGATTGCGGAAGAATTCGGTGTCTTTTTCGCCATTTGCCTGATTGCCATATATCTGGGAGTTTTTATCCATTTTATGAAAATTGCCATGGATGTAAGAAGACGATTTTATAAACTGGTTGCCTATGGTTTTTCCATATGCTTTATCTTTCAGGTATTCTTAACCATTGGCGGCGCAACCAAATTTATCCCGTCAACAGGTGTTACCCTGCCTCTTATCAGCTACGGCGGAAGCTCTGTAACCAGCACTCTGATAATTTTTGCCATCATGCAGGGTGTATTTATGATTGCATATAAAGAAGGTGATGAATATGAAAAAGAACAGGCCGAATCAGCCGGAGAATCCACAGGAGAATCCCAACAGCCGGAAACGCAGGAGACGCTCTAAAAAAAATCCTGAACAAAATACTTCCTCTGAGACTGCGGTAAGGCCGGTACAGGATTCAGGGAAAGGCAGCCGGTTTACTGGATTATTTGAGCCAAAACAGAAAAGGCTTCGAACAAACCGGTATATGCTCTATACCTGTACCATTATCGTTATCCTTTTTCTCTGTCTGATTGGATATCTGGTGAAATTTACTGTAAAGGACGCTGCCGATATTATAACAAGCCCATATAACAAGAGAACATCTGCATTAGCAGAAAATACTATACGCGGAAAAATTCAGAGTGCCAACGGAAAGATTCTGGCTACCTCTGAAGAAAACGATACAAATACCCGCTATTATCCATATGAAGATATGTTTGCTCATGTTGTTGGATACACAGGACATGGAAAAGCCGGTCTGGAATCTGCATATAATTATGAACTGATGACCTCTCATCAGGAACTGACCACACAATTTAAAAATGGTCTTACCAACAAAAAAAATACAGGGGATACCCTGATTACTACACTGGATACCCGTTTGCAAAAAGCGGCCTATGAAGCCCTGGGAAGCAATCGTGGTGCGGTAGTTGCCATTGAGCCAAAGACCGGGAAAGTCCGGGCAATGGTTTCCAAACCGGATTTTGACCCAAATGAGCTGGATGAAATATGGTCGGAAATCAGTTCCGATAACTCAACAAGCAGTCTGTTAAATCGTGCAACCCAGGGACTCTATCCTCCAGGCTCGACTTATAAAGTAATAACGGCTCTGGAATATCTTCTTGAGAATCCATCTGCTGTCAATGATTTCCACTACATCTGCAAAGGTGAAACGATAGTAAATAACGTTCACATAAACTGTTATAATCAGACAGAGCATGGAAAAGAGGATATGGCATCGGCTCTTGCCCATTCCTGTAATACCGCCTTTGTTACTATGGGCTGTGAGTTAAACCTGAAGAAGTTTCTACGATTAAATCAGACCTGCCTTTTTGACAGCAGTATTCCATTTGATCTTGCGGTTTCCAAAAGTCGTTTTGGTCTAAACGAAAAATCAGATAAGAGTGATCTCCCTCAGGCTGTCATCGGACAGGGGGATACTCTGATGACACCGTTTCACAATGCACTGATTATGTGTGCCATTGCAAATAACGGGGAGCTTATGAAGCCAGCCCTTCTTGAGGAGATTCAAAGTGCGGACGGTACAAATATCAAATCTTTTAAAGCAGAAAAATACCGCACACTTCTGGATGCCTCCGATGCTTCGATTTTAAAAGATATGCTGAAGCAGGCGGTTACGGACGGAACCGGATATGAGGTTGACACAGACCTTTATACCGCGGCAGGAAAGACCGGAACCGCAGAAAACGAGGGAGAAAATGCCCATGCCTGGTTTGTCGGCTTTTCCAATGTTGACGACCCGGATTTAGTAGTCTGTGTAATCATTGAAAACATCGGAACCGGAAGTCATTATGCAGCACCGGTGGCCCGGGAAGTCTTTGATTCCTACTATAATAACGAAATGTACAAAACCTATCGCTGATGAATCCTGCCTTGCAAATCCTTTCTTTCTTTGCTATACTAAATCCAAGTGTAAGACACACCAGAATTGTTTGCATAGGAGGAAGACAGAGAATGATTGAGGCAACAAGTTGTGGTGGTGTGGTAATTTTCAGGGGGAAGATCCTGCTTTTGTACAAGAACTACAAAAACCGGTACGAAGGCTGGGTGCTTCCAAAAGGAACCGTAGAGAAGGGAGAAGAGTATAAGGAGACCGCATTGCGGGAAGTAAGAGAAGAAACCGGAGCAAGAGCTTCTATTATTAAGTATGTGGGCAAAAGCCAATATACCTTCAATACTGCACAGGACATCGTTGTAAAAGATGTACATTGGTATCTCATGATGGCAGACAGTTATTATTCCCGTCCGCAAAAAGAAGAATATTTTGTGGATTCCGGATTTTACAAATATCATGAAGCATATCATCTGTTGCGTTTTCCCAACGAAAAACAGATCCTGGAGGATGCCTATCACCAGTATCTAGATTTAAAAAAAGCAAATTTATGGGGCAGTAAAAAGTATTTCTAGTAAAGAATACTCAGCTGCTTCACCGGTTACTGTTTGGTCATATGCTCCATGACGAAACAGTAACTTTTTTGAATCACGGATTCCTTTGATTTTATATTGACATAGGATTTCATTTATGATATATTCGAGTAGTTGATGCGCCGGCCTGTCGGAACTGGCAGACGAGACAGACTCAAAATCTGTTACGGGTAACCGTGTGTGGGTTCGAGTCCCACGGCCGGCATTATAATAGACCCTGAGAACTGTATTTATAAAAGTTCTCAGGGTTTTTGTTTTTCAAAAGGGCAAATATTATATTTGACAGACAAATTTTAATCATTTATGGAAAAAAAGATAGTCCTTGTCAATATTTTTCATCAGAAAAACTGTTTTTTTCAGGTGGTATCTGATGAAAAAAGTGCTATAATATAAACAGTATAAATCATCATGATAGGTATGCCTATTCTGGCATCAATCAAATGAAAACAATAGTTTTATTGGGAAAGGAGTAACAGGTCATGATAGATTGTAAAGACATGAGCAGAGAAGAGTTTATTCACCAGCAGGTTACGAAGATTCTTAATGAGCATATGGAATTTTCAAATGTTGCACGTCCGAAACCAACAAAGGCTTCTGCTTCCGCATCATCCACCGGCAAACCGGTTGAGGAGCCAAAAGCCTCCGCGGCAACTCAGGGTTCCTGGGACAGCACAAACACTCCGGGCGGAGTTTCTGCACTGGCAAAGGAGAAGTGGAACATACATGATATTGCAGCTATTGTCACAAAGGTTCTTAAACAGAACGAAGTTGCATTTTCCAATAAACCACTTCCAAAGCCAACTACTGCATCCAGCTCCACACAGCCGGCATGGAAGACAGGAGAACCGGAAGCTGCAAAACCGTCCGCATCCACACAGGCTGTATGGAAAAAAGATGAGCCTCGGAAACCATCTGCATCTACACAGGCTGGCTGGAAATAATCAATACATAGTAATATTTTACAAAAGTCCAACAGGGATGCATTTACCGCATCCCTGTTCTTTTAATATTTCCTGTTTAAAATCATATAAGAAATTGCGTAAATACCGACAATCAGCGCCACTGAGACAAGTAGAACCTGCATGATAAGCTGTTCCCCAAGTATCATAGCGATTACACTTCCGATTGCTTCCAGTAAAACAACAAGATATCCGGCCCATCCCCAGGCTTTCAGACGAAGATATTTGCAGCGTTCATCTTTTTCAAGAATATCGATTTTTTCTTTGTAATCAGAGTTTTTGCGATATTTCACATTGCGAATTATTTGCAGAATACCAATTGCCATTAATGCACCGCCCATTCCGGAAAAAATGCCGGAATCAATCTTCTCCATAATCGAAAGAGTCAATAATACCGCACCAAGTACAGTCCAAAAAACACTCAGTAATAAACGTCTATTATTATAATACATTCTTATTCCTCCTCAAAAATAAACATTTCTTCAATTGTCATACCAAAATACTTTGCGATTTTATAAGCCAGCATAATGGATGGATTATATCGGCCATTTTCCAGAGAACTGATAGTCTGTCTTGATACTCCCATCTGCCGGGCAAAATCTTCCTGCCGGATGCCTTTTTGGGTCCGGATTTCTTCCAGTCTGTTTTTCAAGGAATCCCTCCCTCCTTCATCAAAACACTTATGAAACAATGTCAAGTTTGCTTTACAATTACAGTCTATCATCTCCTGATAATAATGTCAAGCTTGCTTTACATCTCTTTTCGAAAGAATTCACGAAAGTCAATGATTATATAAAGTGTCCCGTTGCTTTTCTTTAATCATACTGATATAATTATAGCATTTCTTAAGAAAATAAACCGGAGGATAGAAAGATGACACAAAATACAGTACTTCACCATAAAATGGAACTTCTTAAGAACAATCTGAAAAAAATGGGACGGGTAGGGATTGCTTTTTCCGGCGGTGTGGATTCCACATTTTTACTGAAGGTTGCTCATGAGGTGCTTGGTAAAGAAGTGATTGCATTAACCGTTTCCTCCTGCTTTATCCCCAAGCGGGAGCTTCGGGAGGCAGAAGACTTTTGCAAGCGAGAGGGAATCCGACAGATTATCGTGCCTTTTTCCCCACTTTCTGTTTCTGATATTGCTTCGAATCCTCCCAAACGTTGTTATTACTGCAAAACATTGCTGTTCCAGAGCTTGAAGGCAGCCACACAGGAGCTTAAGCTTCCCTTTCTGCTGGAGGGTTCCAACAAAGACGATATCGGTGACTACCGTCCGGGACTTCTTGCAGTAAAAGAACAGGGTATCCGAAGTCCTCTGATGGAGGCAGATCTCTCAAAGGATGATATTCGGACATTGTCACATGGGCTTAGACTTCCTTCCTGGAATAAACCTTCCTTTGCCTGTCTGGCCTCCCGTTTTCCTTATGATGAGCCAATTAATACCGAAGGACTATCTATGGTGGAAAAAGCAGAGGATTATCTGTTTCAACATGATTTTTCACAGTTTCGTGTTCGCATTCACGGAAAACTGGCCAGAATCGAGATTTTAAAAGAGGATTTTGACCGTCTCATGGAGCCGGAGCTTCTTACCGAAATCACTGACTACTTCCGAAGCCTTGGATTTTTGTATGTCACCCTGGACCTTTGTGGCTACCGAACGGGAAGCATGAATGAGGTTCTTCCTTTATCATCTGAAAAATAAACGAAGGAGAAAGAATAATGGAGCATATCAAACTGCAGATGGGATGTTTTCTGATTGTTTTTTATATTATTTTTATCTATTATAAAGAAAAACGGGACTTTCATCAAAAAGAACGGTCTGTTTATTTTGAAATTTTACTGTGGGTTTGTGCCGCGAGTATCATTCTGGACGGCGCCACGGCATATACTGTGAATCATCTTCATACAGTCCCGTCTCTGTTAAATCTGATTTTACACTGTCTCTTTCTGGTCAGTATTGATTGCGTCATTTTTTCCATGACGCTTTATATTTTGTCAATAAGCGATGGTTTTCCGGAGAAAAAGTCACATCGGATTGTGTTGTTTTTCCCTTTTTTTATTAGTATTATTACGGCCGTTTTTTCCATAAACCGATTAAGATATGAGGTTGGAAACATCAGTAATTACTCAATGGGAACTCCGGTATACGCCTGTTTTTTTATTTCAGGCGTCTATACACTGCTTTGTGTAGCACTTATTTTTCGAAGATGGCGCAGAATTGAGAGCCATAAACGAATTGGTATTCTTACCGGTCTTTTTGTCGTGATCTGTGTGACGACATATCAGATGTTTGTTCCGGAAGCTCTTATTACTGCAATCGGAACCACAATGATAATACTGGGTGCATATATGAATCATGAAGATCCTGCCATGGCTGCACTGGAACAATATCATACAGAGATGGTTACCGGTTTTGCTACCCTGGTTGAGAAAAGGGATGACAATACCGGAGGCCACGTTCATCGAACGACGCTTTATGTGAATCTTTTGACCAGAGAACTTCGAAAAAAAGGGTATTATCGGGACATTTTAACCCGTGATTACACGAACAACCTGATAAAAGCTGCTCCGATGCATGACATTGGAAAAATAGCAATTCCGGATTCTATTTTACAAAAGCCCGGAAAGCTTACAAAAGAAGAGTTTGAAACAATGAAACATCATACGGTAATCGGCCATAAAATCATACAGGATACCTTTGGTAATTTACAGGAAAAACAGTATTCCTCGATAGCCGCAGAGATTGCCCTTTATCATCATGAGAAATGGAACGGCAGGGGATATCCGGAAGGGCTACAGGGAGAAAACATTCCACTAAGCGCCCGTATCATGGCGATTGCAGATGTCTTTGATGCAATTTCACAGAAACGATGTTATCGGGAAGCCATGCCCCTCGAACAATGCTTCTCTATTATTGCCGAGGGAAAAGGAACAGATTTTGACCCACTTCTTACGGAAGTATTCCTTGATATCCGTGAGAAAGTGGAGAGTACATGTTCACAAACACTGAAAAGCTGACCAAAATGATGCTTTTTAGTGTTGCCAATTACCTAGCTATCATATATAATTTCTTTCGGGATGCTTTTATAAAAAAGACAGAAAGCATTTCTGAAATTTACGAAAAGATGAGGGATATATTATGCTGGAATTAAAAAATATTTCCTTTGAAGTTCCTGATTCAGATGGGCAAAAGGAAATCATTCGAGACATCAGCCTGACGGTTGATGACAATAAATTCGTTGTAATTACCGGACCAAATGGAGGCGGGAAATCAACCATGGCGAAGCTCATCGCCGGAATTGAACGTCCGACATCCGGTCGCATTTATTTTGACGGACAGGATATTACGGATATGAGCATCACAGACCGTGCCAATGCCGGTATCAGCTTTGCCTTTCAGCAGCCGGTTCGTTTCAAGGGAATTCAGGTTCTTGATCTGATTCGTCTTGCTGCCAAAAAACGCCTCACACCGGCTGATGCCTGTGAATATCTTTCTGAAGTCGGTCTTTGTGCAAAAGATTATATTAATCGTGAAGTAAACGCAAGTCTTTCCGGAGGTGAATTGAAACGAATTGAAATTGCCACAGTACTGGCCAGAGGAAGTCGCATGTCTGTTTTTGATGAACCGGAAGCCGGAATTGATTTATGGAGTTTCCAGAATCTGATTCGTGTTTTTGAAAGAATGAGAGAAAACACCAAAGGTTCTATTCTCATTATTTCTCATCAGGAAAGAATTCTTAATATTGCCGATGAGATTATTGTTCTGGCTGATGGGCAGATTACACAGTCCGGAACCAGAGAAGAGATTCTCCCAGGATTACTGGGAACTTCTTCCGCAGTGGGAACCTGTGAGAAATTTTTCGAAGGAGGTAATCGGTAATGCTTGATGAGATTCAAAAAAGAATGTTAGAAGAAATTGCGGACCTTCACGGCGTGCCGGAAGGAGCTTACAATATCCGCTCCAACAGTAAACTTGCCGCCAGAAACACTACTGCAAATATTGACATTATTTCCAAAGAAGACGGAAGCGGTATTGATATTCATATTAAACCGGGTACAAAACATGAGAGTGTCCATATTCCTGTTGTATTAAGCCAGAGCGGAATTAAAGAAACCGTTTATAATGACTTTTATGTCGGCGAAGACTGTGATGTTGTCATTGTGGCCGGCTGCGGTATTGATAACTGCGGTGTACAGGATTCCGAACATGATGGTATTCACCGATTCTTCATTGGAAAAAATTCCAAAGTAAAATATGTAGAGAAACATTACGGTTCCGGAGATGGAACCGGCCAGAGAATATTAAATCCGGTCACAGAAGTAACCATGGAAGAAGATAGTTCCATGGAAATGGAAATGGTTCAGATTAAAGGTGTGGATTCTACAATCCGGACATCCAGAGCGACATTGGCTGCCGGTGCTTCCCTCGTGGTCAGAGAAAGACTGATGACTCACGGAAAGCAGCATGCCGAAAGTATTTATGAAACATACCTGAACGGACCTGGCGCCAATGCAGATGTTATATCCCGTTCGGTAGCAAAAGATGAATCTTATCAGAAATTCGATTCCCGGATTACCGGAAATGCTCCTTGCAGTGGACATACGGAATGTGATGCGATTATTATGGGGAATGCCAAAATTCTTGCGGTTCCGCAGCTTGAAGCAAACAATATTGATGCAGCGCTCATTCACGAGGCTGCGATTGGTAAGATTGCCGGAGAACAGATTATTAAATTAATGACTCTGGGTCTTACCGAAGAGGAAGCAGAAGAACAGATTATTAATGGTTTCCTGAAATAATTATTAATTCAAAGATTACCATTATAATTTGATTGGAGGAAATATATGCAGGCAGCAGTACGAAAAAAATGGCTTTGTTTTATTTTTATACTGTGTCTCTCATTTTCTGGTTATTATCAGGGAGACAGCCCGTTAACCGGTGTACTTTTTAATGAAAATACACCGGCTTCAGAAGGGTGTCTGCATTCTTTTTCCAAAAGCATAAAAACCAGTCATCATGATATCTGTACGGCTGAGATAATAGAAGGACGTTTTGCCACTTTTATGGCCACACGTCATCCTGCAGGACAAAAGAATCTTCGTGTTACAGGCAGACTTTTATTATCAGTACTATTTACAAATCCGTTTCAGATTTTATTCTGGAGAAGCTTTGCCGCAGGCGGACTGACAGCTTCTTTTACCATAAGCAGCTTTATCATTATAAAATACATACATAGCCAGGATGGCGAAAAATCCATTCCTTACTGTTTTGAAAGACAGTTCTAAGAATATTACATTAAAATACAATATTATAAAGGAATGGATGGTATAAATATGATTTCTGATATTATTTCTATCATTATTACGGTAATCGCAATCGGTGCAGGTGCTTGGTCCCTCTGGCACGAGCTTTCCTCGAAATAACTGTTTTGTCTTTTGCCGCAGCAGATTTATACCGACAGCTTTCTGATTTTTCTTTAACGACTTCCATGTTCCTGTGGAATTCAAAATAAAGAAAAGTATTGCATTTCTAATCGGAATGCGATATTATATTAACAGTTCAATAATGATAATCATTATCGAATTAAGTTTAAAAAAAAGAAGGAGGATAACATTATGGAATTAAAAGGAAGTCGTACCGAAGCCAACCTTTGGAAAGCATTCGCAGGAGAAAGTCAGGCAAGAAATAAATACACATATTTCGCAAGCAAGGCAAAAAAAGAAGGATATGAGCAGATTTCCGCTCTCTTTTTAGAGACAGCTAACAATGAAAAAGAACACGCTAAAATGTGGTTCAAAGAATTAGGCGGAATTGGAACAACTGCTGAAAACCTTGTTGCTGCAGCAGAAGGTGAACATGAAGAATGGACATGTATGTACAAAGAAATGGCAGAGACAGCAAGAGAAGAAGGATTTGCAAGAATCGCTGACTTATTTGATTCCGTTGCCAAGATTGAGAAATCTCATGAAGACAGATACATGAAACTTCTTGAAAACATTGAAAACGACGAAGTATTCAAAAAAGGCGAGCCAAGAATCTGGTACTGCAGAAACTGCGGACATCTGGAATATGGTTTCGAAGCTCCGGAAGAATGTCCTACATGTGCTCACAAACGTTCATTCTTCGAAATTAAAGCTGAGAATTACTAAAATATTCTGTCAGGGTCTTTCCTGATGATATACAAAGGCCTGTCAGCACATTATTATATGTCTTGGCAGGCCTTATATATACAATAATATGCCAGGAGGTAAATGTAAAATGGCACCAAAATATTTTATTTGCAGACATTGTGGAAACATCGTTGAAAAGGTAATCGACAAAGGCGTACCTGTTATGTGCTGTGGCCAGAAAATGGAAGAGCTTGTAGCTGGAACCACTGATGCTGCAACAGAAAAACACGTTCCTGTTTACGAAGTAAAGGATAATAAAGTTTTTGTAACTGTTGGAGAAGTTGAGCACCCAATGCAGGAAGCTCACTATATTCAGTGGGTTGCCATTCAGACCGCTCAGGGCTATCAGAGAAAAATGTTACAGCCGGGAACAGAACCAAAAGCCTGCTTCACACTTTGTGAAGGCGACACTCTGGAAGCTGTTTACGAATATTGTAACCTTCATGGTCTGTGGAAAGCCTGATTAT
>JALEIY010000158.1 GCA_022769785.1 Eubacterium sp. | reverse complement strand
TACAATAAATGAAATTTTTATTTTCTTATTTTTTATGCAATTTATCATGTTTTTTCTCTCCTTTTATTATTTTTTCCCCTTTACTTCTTCTCCACAACCTTATAATGGTCAAAGCAAAGCGCCGGGTCGTAATAGATGCCGTCTTTTTTGAGAAGCCTTGCTTTCCCGTTTTCCACCTTTACGATATTGATGGCACAATTATAAGGCACGTGCCCCTGCCAGAAATCATTCGGGTCTTCATAAAGCTCCCGGAGAAGTGCCCGCATGGCGCATCCGTGAGTGGAAACCAGAATGGTTTTGTCTGCTTCCTCCGGATTATTTATCAGTTCGTGGAGAAACTCTCCCGTTCTTTCACACACCTCCGGGATACTTTCTCCGTCAGGGGAACCTTCAAAATGAAATGGGTCTACGAAAAAAGTATCATAATGCTTTGATGGAATCTCAAAATTGCTTTCCAGACAGCCAAGGGTATCCCAGCTTCCCCAGTTGATTTCTTTCAGGCGGTCATCGGTATATACCGGAACCTGATAGCCCAGATGCTCTTCGGAGGCCTGCACCATCAGCGTGGCGGTTTCTTTTGCCCGCGCCAGCGGACTTGTAATGGTTTTATCAAAATAAACGGTTTTAAATGCTTCCCCGGTGATTTTGGCCAATGAGCGGCCATTTTCGTTTAAAGGCTCATCTACCCAGCCCTGGAGACAGCCCAGCTCGTTTAATCTGGTTTCCCCATGGCGGACAATATATAACATCATCGCACATTATCCTCCTGTTTCATTTTTCTATATATTAGCAAAAAATGCGTCGTTTGTCATCTTTTCCTCCGAAAACCCTGTTTGATTTTTCGTAAAATCCGATATATAATTTTTATGGAGAAATATACGGACACCTGAATAGCGTAAATAGAAAAATAAGGTGGAATGCTTATGAAATTAACAATGCTTGGAACCGGCAATGCACTGGCGACGGAGTGCTACAATACATGTTTTGTTATCAATGACAATGAGAATTATTTTATGGTAGACGGGGGCGGCGGCAATACAATACTCCAGCAGTTAAAGCTCGCAGGATTTGACTGGATGGATATGAAGGAAATTTTCGTGACCCACAAACACGTTGACCATCTGATGGGGATTATCTGGATGGTTCGGGTCATTGGTCATGCTATGCACTCCGGCAAATACCAAGGTTTTGCAAACATTTATGCTCACGATGAAGTGATTGCCTTAATAAAGGATATGGCTTTGAAGCTTCTCACACCGAAGGAAACCCGTTTTCTTGATAACGGTCTTTTCCTGATTCCGGTGCATGATGGAGAAGAAAAAGTGATTAACGGAAGAAAGGTTACATTTTTTGATATTGGCTCGACAAAGGCAAAACAGTTTGGTTTCACCATGGAGCTTGAGAACGGAGAAAAACTCACCTGCTGCGGAGACGAGCCTTATAATGCCTGCGAGGAAATTTATGCAAAAGACAGTACCTGGCTGCTCCACGAAGCATTTTGTCTGCATTCTCAGGCTGGCGTTTTTAAGCCTTATGAAAAGCACCATTCTACCGTGAAGGATGCCTGCGAGCTTGCCGAATCCCTGGGCGTTAAGAATCTTGTGCTTTATCATACAGAGGACCAGAACATTGCGGAGCGGAAAACGCTCTACTTTGAAGAAGGGCAAAAGTATTTTTCCGGTGCGCTTTATGTTCCGGATGACCTGGACACTATTGCGCTCGATTAGGCCCCTTTTGAATTTTTTCTTGACAAAATCCTTGCCCATCCTTTATCATATGTTTGATTTAAGGGAGTAGTTTGCACTTTTTAGTGTGTTATTGTTCGTCATCACGCTGTAAAGCCGGGCAATATACTTACATGAGGATGTAGGATAACGAGACTTATATCGTACACTTGTGCGGTAGGAGTCTCTTTTTTTTCTTATCGGCACACAACACTTTTTTTGTGCGAATGCACGGATAGGAGGTCTATATGGAATATTTGTTATTGCTCGTCGGCTTTTTGCTGCTGATTAAGGGTGCCGACTGGTTTGTGGACGGAGCTTCCTCGATTGCCACCAGTCTGAAGGTTCCCTCTATCGTCATTGGACTTACTCTGGTATCACTGGGAACCAGTGCGCCGGAGGCGGCCGTCAGCATTACGGCCGGATTAAGCGGCAACAGCGATATTGCTCTTGGAAATGTTATCGGTTCCAATATTTTTAATCTTCTGGCAGTGATTGGGGTCGCTGCGATGTTTCGTCACATTTCGTCACCGGAGCCTATTTTAAAAAGGGATCTTCCGATTAATATGGGAATCACGGCACTTTTAATGTTTTTCATGGCTGATGGCAAAATCAGTCGGATAAACGGCCTTATTTTATTTGCGGGAATTATTATATATATGATTTTCCTCGTAAAAAATGCCATGAAAAACCGTATCACCGAAACAGAGACTGTTGATATCATGCCAATTCCCAAAAGCATTCTGTTTGTGATTGTCGGGCTGGCGGCTGTAATTGTCGGCGGACAGCTCGTTGTC
>JALEIY010000123.1 GCA_022769785.1 Eubacterium sp. | reverse complement strand
AATGCTTAACATCTATAATGCATATTACGAAGACAAACCTGTTACGGATTCCTATGTAACCTTTGCCGGTGAAGTCAAGAATCATGTTACACTGAAATTACCATTAGGTATGACAGTGGGTGAAGCTCTTGAGATGGCCGGTGGCGTCACAGTGGATGGCCCTTATGTTGTAATCAATGGTGGTCCTATGATGGGTAAACACGTACCTTTGGATTCCAAGATCACAAAAACAACGAAAGGCCTGATTGTCTTACCGGAAAGTCATCCATTGATTCAGGATGTGAAGATGGATGTTACCAAGATGCTTCATATGGCAAAAACTGCTTGTTGTCACTGCAGTCTTTGTACAGAAGTATGTCCACGTAACTTAATCGGACACAGAATCGCTCCGCATAAGACTATCAGATTTGCTAGCTACGGCAGCTTGTGCGATGGAAAAGACACACCAATGATTGCATTCTTATGTTCAGAATGTAGACTTTGCCAGTACGCTTGTATCATGAACCTTCAGCCTTGGAAAGTAAATCATGAGTTAAAAGGAATGCTGGCAAAACAGGGTATCAGAAATTCATTGAACAATGCGCCTGAATCAGTACACCCGATGAGAGAACATAAAAGATATCCAATTAAAAAGCTTATTGCTAATCTTGGACTCTCAAAATATAATGTTGCTGCTCCACTTGCAGAGTTACCAAAGGATGTAGACCATGTATCGATTCCTCTTGGACAGCACATCGGTGCTCCTGCAGTTCCATGTGTAAATGTTGGTGATACAGTTGCAAAAGGCGATGTAATCGCTAAACCTGCAGAAGGTAAGTTAGGTGCTTGTATTCATGCTAGTATCAGCGGTACTGTAAAAGCAATCGCTGACGGTTGTGTTGCAATCGAAAAATAAAGGATGGTGTTTACACAGTGAGAAAAGCAGTTGGATTTGTAGAAATTAAAAGCATTCCTGTTGGCATCCAGACAGCGGATGAAATGGTAAAAGCAGGTAATGTAGAATTATTATTGGCTACTCCAATTTGCCCTGGTAAATATGTTATTATTATTGGTGGACATGTAGGACCAGTTAAAGCTGCTATGAGCAAAGCAGAGCTTGTAAGCGGAATTTATCTGATTGATACTCATATCCTTGATAATATTCGTGAAGAAGTACTTCCGGCAATCTCCGGAATTACCAAGACAGAAAATATCCAGGCAGTTGGTGCTATTGAAACAATTTCAGCTTTGACAGCAATTATTGCAGCCGATGTTGCAGTAAAAGCTTCCAAAGTCAGCATTGTTGATTTAAGAATTGCCAGAGGTTTAGGTGGAAAAGGTTATCTTGTAATTACTGGTGAAGTATCTTCTGTAAGATCTGCAGTAAATGCTTGTCTTGCAAAATTAAGCATCAGTGGAGAAGTAACATCCACATCCATCATTCCTCGTCCGCATCCGGCTATCGTTGAGAATCTGCTGAAATAATATTCTTATAACAGGATATCATAATGATGCAGTTTTTATCATATGATGTAAGATGTATATGAAATAAAAGGCTGCCCGCATCAAGCGGACAGCCTTTTAAAATGTAATATCAGGAGGAATACATGGCAAAAACATATATCCCGATCAACGAGATAAATAAAAAATTTATTTTAAATTTTATCGGACTGTGCAGAATGAGTGGAGTTGAACAGACGGGAGAGCCTTCCTTTACATTCAAAGATGTAAGAGAAGGAATAGGAACCGTAATTTTTGATGTATTTTACAGAGATAACGGAATTCAGGAAGCCTGCTGGAATATGACCGTTCGGGTAGATACACAGGTTCGACTGGACAGCGATGCTCCTGCAAAAAAGGGAGAGACTTATTGCTATCTTGATTCCTACAAGATAGAGAAAGGCTCCCTGGAGCTTACGCACAAAACTTCAAAATTTAATATTTTCTCATTTTAAAAAAAGCCTTTCAGCCCTGGAAAGAATTCTTCCTGAAGCTGAAAGGCTTTTGAATTATTCGCTTTGTCGCATTCTCATGAGAGAAATGATATCATTGATTGCCTCATCGATATTAGAATAAGTACTCCATTTAGTGAAAAGAGTAACATCAATGTCAACAGATAAATATTTGGCTTTGGTACGGAGCTCATTATCCTTGATATAGTCAAAGTCTGCTGTCTCCATATTACCGCATACACGAGAGAAATTCACGCAGGCAGCAAAACCAAGGCATTCCCTTAAAATATCAAGAGCAAGAGATTCACGGTAGCCTCTGGTAACCTTATATTCTATCTTGGCATCTTTGTCCCAGTATTCAAAGAAAAACTCAATATAGTAGGTATAAAGCATCTTAAAAAGAGACAACAGATAGGCAAGGCAGGTATCCCGTTCCGCTTCCGTCGGATATGGCCGGAAAGCTGCAGAGCAAAACTGTGCAATAACATTTGCAAGGATAAAGCCGAGGTCATAAGAAAACGGAGCACCAAAAGTATATTCCATATCAATAACTTTCAGATGTTCGTCATCTGCAAAAATATTAGAGGTATGGAAATCACCATGAATCAGAGTTTCTGATTTGTTCATGAAAAGATGTCTGAGTTTATATCTCTGGAACTTAAGATTCGGATCCTCAAAAACTTTTTTGCAATAATCTGCAAAATCTGGTCCGCAGGCAGGGTCAAAATCATCTGCTCCAAAAATACCAAGAAAAATACCGTTTTCCATGATGGTACGAAGTTCAGAATTCATATAATAAGCCATCAGATTATGAAAATCTGCCGTTTTCAGGTAAAACTCAGAGGTATAAAAATGGGTAGCGGCAAGATATTCAGCTCCCTGTTTTGCAAGAAGCGGAAAACGATGGTCCTTGGTCATCTGATATCGTACTAGCTTAAGATTGGAGACATCCTCCATAATAAAAATATTATTCTCAAAATCACCATGATAAAGAGCCGGGACATATTGCGGAACAATCTTACCGCGAAGCTCCATAATCTCGTATTCATAGCGATTACGTTTCGGTGTCATAGGTTTTCCACGGCGTTTCAGATGATCGGTAGCCTGTTTGACAATATAAGAATTCGATGCATCCGATACCCGGAAGATATAATTGCAGTAACTGTCGCCCTCAATGTCGGCACCAAGATCACCGTCACCGATCATATTAACCGTAACAGGTTCCTGTAAATGAATAGAAGGAACGTTATCATTAATATAAGAAACGACATTTTCTTTTGTTAAAATAATCATAAAACGTTTCCTTCTTTCTATAAATGTAAATCTTTAATATTGCGACAGTAAATCTGAGCAATCGAAATCATATCAGCGATAAACTCGTCAATGGACTCATAATGCTCCCAATTAGTCAGCATGCGCTGGTTCAGAATAATTGAATAACATTTTGCGTTGTGGCGCTGCACATAATCGTCAATGTCGTCATAATCCGGATAAGGGATAATATTGCAGATACGACCAAGCATGGCACTGGCACCGAATCCAATAAACTCACGGAGTGTGGTAATCCAGATATCTTCTTTTAAACCAGGAATATTACGATATTCCGGCTTGGAATCTTCATCAAGGTACTGACAGAATAATTCACAGTATCTGGTGTAGGTATCGTGAATTACAGACAGGCAATAAGCCTGAAAATCTTTTCGTTCTTCCTCGGAAGGGAAAGGACGAAACAGTGCAGCCGCGTACTGCGCAATAAAGTTTGCCAGAAAATAACCCATATCATAAGAAAATGGACCGCAGAAAGTGTATTCCATATCAATAATCTTGGTTTCATCCTGACTTGCAAAAATATTGGAAGTATGTAAATCCCCGTGGATGAGACATTCTCCTTTAGTCATAAAAAGATGACGAAGCTTCTGTCTTGCCAGGAGAACAGCCGGGTCAGCACAAATCCGTTTAGAAAAAGTGATGAACTCCGGATCCAGTTTTCTTCCAACAGTATCTTCCGGGGTTACACTGGTTAAAAACATACCGATTTCCATGATGTTTCGCATCGTTGTGTTAATGAAATGAATAGAAAGGTCACGGAAGGTACGGGTATCCAGGTAATACTCTGAAGTATAAAAATTATTCGCAGCCATATAACGGGCAACATCTTCAGCCATACGAGGATATGTCACACCCTTTAAAAGCTGAAAACGAGAGATACGAAGCCGGGAAACATCCTCTGTTATAAAAATACGGTTCTCGGTATCAATATCATAAAGGTCCGGAATCAAATCCGGGACAATTGCTTTTCGAAGCAACATGGACTCATACTCCAGCTTGTATCTGTTAATATCAAGCCGGTAACCGCCTCCGGTACGGGCATCGACAGTAGACTGCTTAACGATAAGGTGAAGATTGCCGTCAGATACTCTGAAGACAAAATTAATAAAACCGTCGCCGTCTTCCTCAACGCTGCCTTCTCCGATAGCGGACACTTTGAGGTCGCCATGTATATTAAAATTATCAATCCTTGAATTGACGTATTCGGCAACGTTTTCCTTCGTCAATTTTATCAAGGATAAAACCCCCTTTCCATCATTGAAACCCGATTGAAAACAGATTTCAATGGAGAGAATAACGGAACCAGTCCGTCAGAACTCTCATTTTATTAATATCCGGAAAAATCAGTCGAAATAATCATCCGCATAACGGCGTTCATTTTCCTTTCGATACTTCTTAACCATAGCATGAATACCTTCAGAAAGAGCATCAATCCCTTCGCTGGTATAAGAGCTTACAGGGAAAATCGCAGTGCAGCCAGCCAGCTCCAGATAGGAACGTCCCTGACTCAGATTGGAATCCTCCCGGTCAATCTTTGTGAGAATCCCAATGACAGGCTTTTCAAACTTGCTGGTAAGCCCGCCGGAAAACCAGCAGTCTTCGCTGGAAGAATCCTGAACAAGCCCGATAATATCCGCATCATGAGATGTGATTGTAAGGGAACCCCAATAACCCCGTTGCTGCATATATTCGCCGGGAGTATCAATATAATTACCGATGTACTCAATGGCCTGTGTTTTGTCGTATTTAATTTCTCTGTCTCGCAGTCGCTGGATTAATGTTGTTTTACCGGCGGCTGAGGGACCAATAAGCATAATCTTCATAATTTGATCTCTCCAGATTGTATTTTACGGCGGAAGGAATCACCCGAAATAAAAGGGGAACCCTCCAGTATAGAAAAAGGGGAGCATCACGTCTTTGTAATGGAAACAGCATCAAAGCCCAGTTTATTATAAAATGTTGAAATAACACTATTCAAAGCGGATTCCACATTGGCAGTAGAACCAACAATGATAACAGAACCGGAAAAACGGTCTACAAAACCAAGCTTGATGGAAGCAGCTTTTGTACAGATGTCCGCAGCAATAATCGTAGCTTCCGATGGCGTGATTGTTAAAATACCAATGGCATCATGGTAATCATCCGGAAGGCCAAGTTTTTTGTAAACGGAAGCCTTCGGTCTGGTAACCATATGAGCAAGGGTAATCTGCTTACCTGGAACATACTCCTGTATCATACGGGACTTATCTTCGGCATTAATCCCGTTATTAATCATATCCTTTGCCATAAATTGCTCCTTTCTGGACTGGAATTAAAATAAAAACGTCCACCTTTTGGCAACTGTTTCCACTGTTCTTAAAAGAGCGCAGAAACAGCTACAATAATCTAGATATATTATATAAATAAAGAAGGAGAAAGTAAATGTAAAATAGTCATAAATAACAAGTATTCTTTTGCAATCTGAAACAAAAAAAACCGTCTTTTTAAAAAGGAATAGAACAAGAAAAAAACGCATATATAATAAGATGAAAAAAATAATAACAGGGATGCTTTTGCTGAGTCTGTGTTTCCTGATTCCGGGTATTGCAACCATGATTATTACCGGAAAAACAGACGGAAACCGGCAGCAAATGGGCATTCGGGTGATCCTCAAAGACGGAAACGAAATCGATGGAGAACAATTTGTAATCGGTATGGCTGCTTCAGAATTATCCTACATAAAAGAAAAGGAGGCATTAAAAGCTTGGATGATTGTGTGCAGAACAAATTTCCTGAAAGCAGTCGGAAACGAAAAAAAAGTAAAAGAACAGAATTTGTCTCTGGATTACATTTCCATGGAAGAAATGAAAAAAAACAACGGAAAGAAAGCCTGGCTGGAATTAAATAACCAACTGGAAGAGGCGTCAGAAGAAACCTTTTTCCAGGTTCTTTGCTATGGAAAAGAACTGGCGGATGCTCTTTATCATCAGGTCAGTATCGGAAAAACCGTGTCCGCAAAAGAAGTGTATAATATCAGTGTGCCCTATTTAACAGGCATAGACAGCAGCCAGGATGTGGAATCCGTGGATTATATGGATATTAAACTGATTTCCTATAAAGAATGCGTCAAAAAGCTTCAGAAAAGTGGACAAAAAGAAACAGAAAAAACCTGTAAAGAAGAATTGAAAATAAAAAAGCAGACAGAAAACGGGTATGTGCAAAAAGTTGCGACCGGAAGTAATGAGTGGACCGGAGAAGAATGGAAAGAAATCTTTGGCTTAAATTCCACGAATTTTTATCTGGAAGATTATGGAGGACGCCTGCGCATTGTAACCATGGGAAAAGGACATGGAATGGGAATGAGTCTTTACGGAGTAAATGCCCTGGCGGAAAAAGGTTTAAAAGCAACCACTCTTTTATCCTATTACTATCCGGGAACCTCAATTCGGAAATGGGAGAAAGAAAAATAAATAAAAGATGTATAAACTGTGAAACTCTGGAAAAAATATAGCCAGAGGTGATGATATGAAAAGACCAAATAAGCTTTTAAACAAAAAGTACATTTCAAGTTTGGCAGTTGCAGCTTTTTTAATTCTTTCGGTATTGACAGCGTATAATATTAAAATTGACCGTTCTAATCCGGAAGAAACCAATACACAGACCGAAGAGACAGCGAGAGAGAGCGAAGAAGCCATGAATCAGGCTGACGGTCAGAATCCGTTGAATGAACAAAATCGAGAGAAAAGTGAAAAGGAAGAAAGCGGTAACGATGACGAAAATACCGGAAGTCAGACAGACGATGAAAGAGAATCAGACAGTCAGTCTGAAAAAGAATCCGAAGAAAACAATGATTCTGCCGTAGAAAAAGAAGATACAGAAAAAGAAGATAAGGATAAAGAAGAATCCGATGAAGAAGATACAGAAAATGATGATACCGACAGTGAAGACAAAACGAAAAAATACAGTTATGACGGGAAAACCAAATTAAGTTGGCCAGTAATGGGAAATGTAATTCTTCCATACAGTATGGATACTACAGTATATTATACAACCCTTGACCATTACGCCTGCAATGATGGACTTCTCATTGGGGCAAAGGTCGGAGACGAAGTTGTCGCAGCAGCAGATGGAAGAGTGGTGAATATTTCTGATTCTGACCGTTATGGCACAACAGTAACCATTTTAATCGGCGATTATTATGAAATGGAATATGCACAGGTTACAGATTTGAAATGTGAAATCGGTGATGAGGTAGAAGAAGGACAGATAATTGCAGCCGTGGCAGAACCAACAAGAGCCTTTGGATTAGAAGGACCGCATCTTTTCTTAAAAATGACCTGTAAAGGAGAAGCAGTCAATCCAACCGATTATTTAAAATAATGATTCCGACGAAGAACCTTCGATACATTTTTGCATAGGATAAATAAGGCAGAAATGTCGTCGAAAAATACAGTCGGAATCCTAATACAGTAAAAAAAGAAACACCTTCTTTGTAGTCGAAATACCATCAAATTCCGACTGATAAAAATAAGGAGGGGCATTGCCCCTCCGAAAAAGAAACCCAGGAGAAAGAAAATGTGATATAATCACATCAAAAACAAATCAGGATGAAAGCAAATGAATTATACATACATTTTAAAATGCTGTGACGATACCCTGTATACCGGGTGGACGACAGATTTAAAAAAACGGGTAGAAATGCATAATGCAAAAAAAGGAGCAAAATACACCAAAAGCAGGACTCCTGTTTCGCTTGTATATTATGAAGAATACGAGTCGAAACAGGAGGCCATGAAACGGGAATGGGCGATTAAGCATTTAAAAAGAGAAGACAAGCTTCGTCTGGTGGAACAGATGAATCCGGACAAGCTGAAATAGTGTTACAGCATATACATATACATGAAAACAAAATGACAGATACTGCCGCCCATAACAAACAAGTGGAAAATCTCATGACTGCCAAAGTTGGCAGGGAGCTTCTCGAAAACCTTCAGCTTTAATCCGTAGAGCACTCCGCCGATGGTGTAAATGATTCCTCCGGCAAAAAGCCACAGAAAAGCTGCCTTTGGAAGAGTTGCCAGCAGCGGACGGAACACAAAAACGCAGGTCCAGCCCATGGCAATATAGATGACGGAGCTTACCCAGTGCGGGCAGTTAATAAAAAATATTTTTAAAATGATTCCCGCAATGGCTGCACTCCAGATAAAGAAAAGAAGAGGAAGCCCTTTTTTCGGCGGCAGTGCCAGAAGGCAAACCGGAGTGTAGGAACCGGCAATCAAAACAAAAATCATGGCATGGTCAATGCGCCGGAACACCAGATTCACCTTTGCGGAAATGTCCAGAGAGTGATAAAGTGTACTGGCAGCATAAAGAAAAATCATGCTCAGGATAAAAACGGTCATGGCAATGGTCGCCAGATGATTTCCACTACGGATGGACTTCGTAATCAAAGGAAATGAGCAGATAATCGCTCCAATCATGGCAATCAGATGGGTAATGGCGCTGCCGGGATCTTTTAACTTTGTATACATAATAAAACCTCCTTCCGGTCATGAAACACATGGCCACACAAGATACAATATATTATATGACATAGTTTTAAAAACTATGTACAAGGTTATTAAATGTTAGCACGCATGGTATAAAAAATCAACCCCTAAATCATAAGATATTATTTCATATTTTTTGAAAAAGAAACGGAGGATAATATGATAATTGGACTGGCACAGATGGATATTATCTGGGAAAATGTGGATGAAAACAAAAAGAAAGCAGAATATTTTTTTCAGGAAGCGGCAAAAAAGGGCGTGGACCTTCTTGTGTTTCCGGAAATGACCCTGACGGGATTTTCCATGAATGTGATGAAGACTGCATTATGCTGGAAGGAACAAAAAGAGTTGTTTCAGAACCTGACAGACAAATATCAGATGTGTGCCGCCTTCGGGTATCCTGCCCCGGTGGCACAGGAGGAAAATATAAAAGGCGGGAAAAACTATCAGAATCATCTTTCGGTCATGGACTGCGGCAAAGAGATACTGAATTACAGTAAGATTCATCCTTTTGCATATGGTCTGGAAGCCAGATATTTCCGGGGAGGAGACAAAATTGTAACCGCCGAATGGAAAGATACCATTCTTGGGGCCTTTGTCTGCTATGATTTGCGTTTCCCGGAGATTTTCCAGATTGCTTCAAGGCAGGCAGAGATTATTCTTGTCATTGCCAACTGGCCGGCGGAAAGAATTGAACAGTGGGAATGCCTTCTGCGGGCGCGGGCAATCGAAAATCAGAGCTTTATGGTCGGTGTGAATCGAACCGGGGACGGAGGCAATATACATTATAATGGGCATTCTGTCATATACGGACCAAAGGGAGAACGGCTGACTTTCGTTACAGAGGAAGAGGAACTGCTGACAGCCCGGATTGAGACCGGATGTGTCAGAAAGTACCGGGAAGAATTTCCGACGAAAAAAGACCGGAGAGATGATTTGTATCGTTTTTATATTTGACATTTTTTATGTGGTATGTTATCGTATACCGACGTATGAAAAATATCCTGAAGTCAGGAGTACCAGTGTAGATGAACGGGGCTGCGGCAAAATGCAGCCCCTGTTTTTTTAGAAAGTGAGAAATATATTATGGAATCAATACAATTTGCACAGTTAAATATTCGACCGGAGATATTAAAGGCTGTTACACATATGGGATTTGAGGAAATGACACCAATTCAGGCGAGAGCCATTCCGGAGATTTTAAGTGGAATAGACGTGGTGGGACAGGCACAGACGGGAACCGGAAAAACAGCGGCTTTCGCCATTCCGATTCTGGAAAAAATCAATACGAAGCTCAAAAAACCGCAGGCAATCGTCATTTGTCCGACAAGGGAACTGGCCATTCAGGTGGCGGAGGAATTCAGGAAGTTGGCAAAATATATGCCGTCTCTTAAGGTTCTTCCGATTTATGGCGGACAGGAAATCTCCAAACAGATTCGTTCGCTGAAGGCCGGAGTTCAGGTGATTATCGGAACACCGGGTCGTGTGATGGACCACATGAGAAGGAAAACGGTAACTTTTGAAAATATTCATACCATCGTGTTGGATGAAGCCGATGAAATGCTTGATATGGGATTTCGGGAGGATATTGAGACGATTCTCGGGGGACTGGATGAGGAAAGACAGACCCTTTTGTTCTCTGCGACCATGCCGAAACCAATTATGGAGCTTACCAGAACCTATCAGAAAGACCCGAAGACAATCCGGGTAGTCCGGAAAGAACTGACCGTGGAGAATATCACGCAGTATTATTATGAGGTGCGGCCGAAAAACAAGGTAGAGGTGCTTTCCAGACTTCTTGATATTTATGATCCACAGCTTTCCATTGTATTTTGCAACACAAAAAAAGGTGTGGATGAGCTGGTAGAAGAGCTGCAGGGCAGAGGATATTTTGCGGAAGGACTGCATGGCGATATGAAGCAGACCATGAGAGACCGTGTCATGCGCAGCTTCCGAAATGGTAAGACAGATATTCTGGTGGCTACCGATGTGGCGGCCCGGGGAATTGATGTGGATAATGTGGATGCGGTATTTAATTATGACCTTCCGCAGGATGAAGAATACTATGTTCATCGTATCGGAAGAACCGGACGTGCCGGAAAAGCGGGAATGGCATTCAGCTTTGTGGTAGGCAGAGAAGTATATAAGCTTAAGGATATCAAGCGGTATTGCCGGACCAAAATCAAGGCACAGCCGATTCCGTCCTTAAATGATGTGGAAGAAACGAGAGTCGAAAAGATTTTTGAACGTCTGGATTCCTATATTGAAGACCAGAATCTGAAACGTTATATTCACCTGATTGATGATTTTGTAAATGAGAAGGATTATACGGCCATGGATGTGGCAGCCGCATTTCTGGCGGAATCCCTGGGACGAACGGATGGACGTGACCAGCGGGAAGGCGATGAATTTGGCGACACCGGTGCTGAGGAAGGCATGGTAAGACTGTTTATCAATATTGGAAAACGTCAGGGAATCCGGCCGGGAGATATTCTTGGATGTATTGCCGGCGAGTCAGGGATTTCCGGACATCTCGTAGGAAGCATTGACCTTTATGACAAATATACTTTTGTGGAAGTACCAAGAGAAGTGGCGGCAGATGTGCTTCAGGCGATGAAAAATGTAAAAATCAAAGGAAAACCTGTCAATGTGGAACCGGCCAACCGAAAATAAAACGTCCGTGACCGGTTGACAAATGTCCGCCTGATGATAGATAATTGAAAAAATGACGAAAAGGAGCAATCGTAATGGGAGTATTTCAGAATCTTTCATTATCAGAAAAAATACAGGTACACATTTACCGGACAAAGCCGGTTCTTAATCTTCAGGCGCTGTTTACGGACGGAGGACCGAATTATGTGAAGCCTATGGAGCCGAAAGCAGGAGAGGCTGTCACATTCCGGATGCGTACTGCAAGAGAAAATGCGGAGCATGTATATATCTGCTGCAATGGGGAACGGCAAGAAATGCAAGTGGCAGAGAAAACAGACCTGTTTGATTATTATGAGGCGATCCTTACCGTGGGAGAGGAGCCTCTGGAATATTATTTTGAGATTAAATCCGGCGGAATGCATTGCTTTTTTAATAAAAAAGGTCCGACGAAGCATTTGGAACCATTTTTTAATTATAAAATCATACCGGGCTTTTCCACGCCGGACTGGGCGAAGGGCGCAGTGTTTTATCAGATTTTTGTAGACCGTTTTGCCAACGGGGATCCATCCAATGATGTCGTGGACCGTGAATACATTTATATCGGTGAGCCGGTTGTAAAGGTAAAGGACTGGGGGAAATATCCGGATGCCATGGATGTCCGGGCTTTTTACGGAGGAGACCTTCAGGGCATTATTGATCATCTGGATTATCTTAAGGAGCTGGGAGTGGATGCTCTCTATCTGAATCCGATTTTTGTTTCTCCGTCCAATCATAAATACGATATTCAGGATTACGATTATATTGATCCTCATTACGGAAAAATCGTGGTCGACGAAGGCGAGGCTTTGCCGGACTGGGCAAGAGATAATTATCATGCAGGAAAATACATTTCCCGGGTGACGGATAAAAGGAATCTGGAAGCCAGCAATGAGTTTTTTGTGCATTTTGTGGAGGAAGTGCATAAACGTGGAATGCGGGTGATTCTTGACGGGGTATTTAATCATTGCGGTTCTTTTAATAAATGGATGGATGCAGAACGTCTTTATGAGAATCAGTATGGCTATGAAAAAGGTGCCTACGTAGATGCCAACAGTCCGTATCGCAGCTATTTTAAGTTCTATAACCAGGAGGCATGGCCATATAACGGAGAATATGACGGATGGTGGGGCCATAAGACGCTTCCGAAGCTGAATTATGAGGAGTCCCGTCAGCTGTACGATTATATTCTGGAGGTGGGACGTAAATGGGTTTCACCGCCGTATAACGTGGATGGCTGGAGACTGGATGTGGCAGCGGATCTTGGCCAGAGCGCAGAATTTAATCATCAGTTCTGGAGGGATTTTCGTGCCGTAGTAAAAAAGGCCAATCCGAATGCGATTATTCTGGCGGAGCATTATGGTGACCCGGGTGACTGGCTGCAGGGCGACCAGTGGGATACGATTATGAATTACAATGCCTTTATGGAACCTCTCACCTGGTTCCTGACCGGAATGGAAAAGCACAGTGATGAAAGAAGGGGAGATCTCCTTGGAAACACTCAGGCATTTGTGGATGCCATGCTTTATCATATGTCCCGTTTTCATTATCCGTCCCTGCTGGTATCCATGAACGAACTGTCCAATCACGATCATTCCAGGTTCCTGACAAGAACCAATCAGACCGTAGGACGTACCGCCACGGCCGGGCCGGAGGCGGCAAATCAGAATGTCAATAAGGGAATTATGCGGGCTGCTGTTATGTTTCAGATGACATGGCCGGGAGCGCCGACGATTTATTATGGCGACGAAGCCGGTCTGACCGGCTGGACCGACCCGGATAACCGGCGTACTTATCCGTGGGGACATGAGGACAGGGAGCTGATTTGCTATCATAAGGACATGATACGGATTCATAAGTATCATGAAGCACTGATGTATGGTTCCATGAAATATCTTCAGGGGGCTTATAAGGTGCTGAGTTATGGTCGTTTTACCGACAGAGAGAAAATGATTATTCTAATTAACGGCGGATTTGATGAAGCAAAGCTGTCCGTATCGGTCTGGGAAATCGGTATTACGGAAGAAGAAGAGCTTTTGCAGGTTATCATCAGCCGGGAAGAGGATTACAGTCTGGAGCCGGTGATTTATCCGGTGAAGGGTGGCGTGCTGGAAATCACTCTTCCGAGGATTTCCTCTATCCTTTTAAAAGCGGTGCCGATTCGCAAAAGGAAGAAGGAAAAAGCCAGAAGCTCTGTCCGGGGAAATATTTTCGACTAAAATGCTTGATTTTTTTTGAGGAATCATATATAATGGGGAACTGTCAGATGAATTGAATCATACTGTCATGGGTGGATTCCCGAGTGGCCAAAGGGGACAGACTGTAAATCTGCTGCAATTTGCTTCGGTGGTTCGAATCCACCTCCGCCCATTTAAGGAACAGAGAAAGCCGGAAAGCTTTGTCTGTTCTTTTTTTTGACAGGAAATTACAAGCGGAACTCTTTGTTTATGTAAAAAAGTGGAAAAGCTATATTTGTTTAAGTTGCTGACAGGGTTTTTTGTTTTTTGTCGATATTTCCCTTTCTTTTTCGAATAAA
>JALEIY010000157.1 GCA_022769785.1 Eubacterium sp. | reverse complement strand
AGAATGGAGAGGATAAAATGCCGAACTATACAAAGGAACAATGGAATGCAAAAAAAGAAGGTCTTATGGAGAAGTGTTACGACTGCTTTGCGGAATACGGATTGCACGGAACAGGTATCCGGGCATTAGCCAAACATAGTGGGTGTACCTCTAATATGCTGTACACCTATTTTGAAAATTTAGATGATCTTATCATTCAATCCACCGAATACTGTATGAGTAAGGTCGAAGATGATTTTATGGCAAAAGCTCCCACAGATGTTGAGGATTTGTGGAGGTTTATTGATGAAATACCATACTGGACGGCGGAAAAACATGGAAAGAAATACAGACTGATGTATCAGGTGTATACCCACCCGAAATACCGGGAATACGGTCAGAAATTTTTTGCAGGTGTTGACAGGCGTTATACCGAGTACGCAAAAAGCTTAGAAGGCAAACTTGGTATTCCATATCAGAAACTGACACCAATGATTTTCATTTTGATTCGAGCATGCGTGCATTATGCATTGTTTGAGGATGAGTTCTATCTGAAATCCCAGATTGACGTGTTAAAAGAAAGTCTGGAACTCTTTATTATGAAATATAATCCGAAAGCAAGGTCAGGAAGTCTGACAGAATAAAGTAGATTCAAAAATAAACTCAGGGACCGTTTTGACGATTACGATTGCAAAATTTTACAGTAAGTGGTATCATATTTATACCGATTGATAGAAACGAAAACGGCGAATTGTCGAATGATACGTAGCATTCGGATTCGGTACAAGAACAAAAAATCAAACTTTGCTGCTGTCAGGTATGGTATTAAAAGGATAGGGAGGAAAGTACATGAAGTCTAAGAGAATATTAAGTCTTCTGCTTGTTTTTTGCATGGTGCTTTCGGCATTTTCTGTTTTTATATATGATAAAGCAGATGCAGCCGAAATAGATGCTTTCGGAATCAAGATGGATGATTCTACATTTAATAAAGAAGCAGAAAAGAAGAACAATCCGTATGGTACGGAGGAATGGTTCCCGTTGAGTACCATAACGGAATTATATGTAGCAAAAGGAAATAACAGCACCCGGTATTATAATACCTATGACTATAATGGGAACAGTATGGGAGATACCGGAACGATTGGAAATGCATTTGACGCAGATTCTGTTGTTGGAAAGAACGAAGGAAATAAAGACGGTTTTCATTTTATGGATACTGCCGGATGTGATATCTATGGTGAAGGCCAGAAAAGATTTACGGTTTCTGTGGGATACCGGATTGATAAACGTGTCATGGAGCTCTTTCTGACAGATGTATGCGGTAACCGGATCGGCAATACCGTTACTCTCGGAAGTAAGACAACCCTGGATTATCTGCAACAGGCGGATCCTTATGAGAATACCGGTTTTATTTCCGTAGCAGCCGGTGATTTTGACGGGGACGGCAAAGATTCTGTTGTTGTTTATGTTCCTGAGATGGAAAACAGTGATGCGAATCATAAACCAGCCGTTTATATGTATGATATCAATGGAACAACTCTGACAAATGGAAGAGTCATTACAAAAATATATGATCTTCTTGGATGTACCGATTTGACGAATGCCCGGACCGATAACGGAAGAGTATTCCGCAATGCACCGGTAGTTCAGCTGGTGGCAGAAGATACCGATAAGGATAATGTGGATGAACTTATCATTACAGCGGGTCTGAATCATACCTATGACAATGTCAGTAAAAAACAGAGCCAGATGTTTATTATGGATTATAATAAATCATCGGACAATTGGAATACATCCTTCAAGCTGGATACCAAAGGCTATGATAAGTACAACGGTGGGAAACGTCTTCGCTGGGCAGCTTCTTCCGTTGGAAATTTAAGCATACAGAACAGCCTGGTCGATTATCCGGAAATCATAACCTCAGGATGGATTGATAAGAGTGATGGCAACGACAAGAGCCTGACCCATAGTGTCGGAAGTTACCTGACTACCTGTAAGAAGGTAACAACGAATGCTGCCGGAACAGCCACCGGCATCTATGAAGCAACCATGCTGAATTCTATCGAAAGTTCTGAGTTTACCAGAGGCGGTCATTATTTAGATGATGTACAGTGTATTCTGCCGGTTGCAGCTTTCCTGGCAGATGGAGTCGGGGCAAAGGCGTCTGTTCTGATTTCGGATACGGTGTACACAGTGAATGACAAAGGCGAGCTTGAGAAAGTATATCGGGATGGATATTTTAATGATGATGACGACGGTATCGGCAGCAACATTATCCAAAACGGTCTGGTTCAGGATGTTGTTACAGGAAATTTTGACGGCAATGAAGAGGGAAGAGAACAGGTGCTCTTTACCACATGCCAGAAAAGGCAGTCTTTCTCTCAATATTTTAATAAAATCTATACCTATCAGAAAGATGAAAAGGGAGAATGGTCAAAAGAGGATACCGGATACTTCTTCAACAATAAGAACTGGGTATTTGTATCCCTGTGTGCTCTGGACACAGATAGTGACAGTACCATTGTTAAACTGGATGATGTGGAGCACTCCTATACGGAACCGGAGCTTCTGGCAGTCCTCGAGTCAACGCCATATTTTGGAGAGATTGAAGGCGGTGACGTAGGAAACAGTCAAACAACCTATGGTACAACAGAGGGAGTTGGAAACTCCACCGGTACCGCACATGGTCTTACGACAGAGATTATTGCCGGATATGAGCTGGATATTGCCGGAAACGGGGCTGAGTTTGAACTTTCTATCGAGAACAATTTTACCTGGGAGACGGTCGAGAAAGAAACCGTGGATTTTACTCTGGAATGGGCTAATGATACCGGAGATAACGTAGTAATTGTGTACCGCAGACCGGTAACAAGCTGGAAATATAAAGTAAAGAATACCGATTCCGATATAATTCTGGCAAGACAGGGAGATCTGCTTACCAGTATGATTACAGTGGATGCCTATAATGATGCAGCAGAGGAGTACGATGACTTATCGGAGATTCCG
>JALEIY010000088.1 GCA_022769785.1 Eubacterium sp. | reverse complement strand
CACAATCTACCAAAGTATTCCGTATTCGCCCGAAAGGCTCCACCGGAACCACGGCAGATACCCCTTATACCGTTTATTTTGATCTTAAGAATTATGCATGTGATGTTCATACCAAAGAATGGTACGAGCATAAGCTTATGCTGAAAAAAGAAAAAGAACTTGAAAAGCTGTTTCCGGGAGGAGGCACCACGCCGACCAATCCGGTTACAAAACCAAACACAACACCATAACTAAATGCCGCCGCACAGGAGGACTCCATAAAAGGAGCCTTTGTGCGGCGGTTTTCTTTACATTTTCTTTCCTCATTTCTTCATTTTTGGCTGAAATACCAGAGCTGCCAGGTAAGAAAATACCAGAGCCGAGCTGGTTCCCGCGGCCGCCGCCTTCAGTCCCCCTTTAAATATCCCAATAAAGCCTTCATCATTTACCGCCTCCATCACACCTTTCACCAGATTATATCCAAATCCCGACAGCGGCACGCTGGCTCCGCAGCCTGCCCATTGCAAAAGAGGCTCATAAATGCCGACCGCTCCGAGAATCACTCCGGCAATTACCAGAAGAACCATCACCCGTCCCGGCATTAACCGGGTATTATCCAGAAAAATCTGCACCAGCGTACAGATAATACCACCTACAATAAATGCTTTCAGATACACCATATTTTCTGTCTCCTCATCAATTCTTTTTTTGCGGCTGACTGTCCGGTTCCGCTTTTGTAAGCCAGAGCGCATGAGCAATTGCAGGAATCGTCCGCCCTTCATTGGCTGATACCTGAGATAAAAGGGCTCCTGTCGGCACAAAAAGAACATTTTTCCATTCTCCCGATGCCAGCTTCGGCAATATCATAGCCGAAAGCACCAGGGCAGAACAGGCACAGCCTGAGCCTCCGGCATGAATATCCTGTTTCTTCTCATTATAAATCTCCATTCCACAGTCCATATGATTCCCGGAAATGTTCACATGATTATCACCAAGAAGCGAAAACAGCAGCTTTTGTCCCACGGTTCCCAGGTCTCCGGTGATTATTTTGTCAAAATCCTCCGGTTTTTTCCCGAAATCCTCCAGTGCCTGATAAATGGTATCCGCTGCTGCCGGAGCCATACTTGCACCCATGTTAAAGGGATCCTGCACACCGTAATCCTTGATTTTTCCTGTGGTAAATCCCCGGATTGCCGTATCGCCCTTTTCTTTGTTCAAAAGAAATGCACCGGCTCCCGTTACTGTCCAGGTGGCGCTGTAAGGCCGCTGGCTTCCGTACCCCAGCGGAAAACGGAACTCTTTTTCCGCACTGGCAAAATGGCTGGAGCAGGCAGAAAGCGCCAAATCGGCATATCCTCCGTCCACAGCCATGGCACCGACCGATAAAGCCGCCCCCACACTGGAACAGGCACCATAGACACCATAAAACGGGATATCCATCTGCCGGATTCCGAAAGAGGAACCGATCAGCTGCCCCAGGAGGTCTCCTGCAAAGGCCATTCTCACATCTTCTTTTTTCTTTTTTGCCTTTCGAAGCGCTATCTCCCCCGCAGTTTTTAAAAACTGGCTCTCACTTTCCTCCCAGTTTTCTCTTCCGAACATGGGGTCCTCCACAATAAGGTCAAGATGTTTTCCTAAAGGGCCGTCTCCTTCCATTTTTCCGCCTGCGCCGGCATGACTTAAGATTTTTACAGGCTCATTAAAATAAACGCTTTGGGCGCCTTTCATCTGATTCATAAAAAAATACCACCTTTCAGGATGTCAGTCCGGCAAAATATATGGAAAACATCTTGCCGGTTCCATTCTCAAAAGGTAGTATTTTCTTTTTTTATCTTTTTATGTGAGACAGAAAAATTAATTTTATTTTTTAATAATCCACCTTCATCAGACACAGGCCGCCGGGAGGCGCAGTCGGGCCTGCCGCTTTCCGGTCAAGGGCCTCGAGTATCTGTGGCATCTGTTCCGGCGTCATCTTTCCTTTTCCAACCTCAAGAAGGGTTCCCGTAAGAATCCGCACCATATTCTGAAGGAAACCGGTTCCGTGAAAATTAAAATAAATAAATCCGCCCTTCCGGACAATCTCAATCCTGTCCACAATGCGTACCGTGGATTTCTTCATTCTGGAGTTGCCGCAGAAGCTTTTAAAATCATGCTTTCCTTCCAGATAAGCCGCCGCCTGTCTCATTCTCTCCACATCCGGCTGATAATCAAGCACTGTAACATATTTTCTCTGAAAAACCGGTTTTACCGACCCGTCAAAGCAGGTATAGCAATACAGCTTGCCTACGGCCTTATATCTGGCATGGAAACGGTCCGAAGCCTCTCTCACCTCTTTTACGGCAATATCATCGGGCAGGTAACAGTTCATATAATCGCGAATCTCATCCCCGGACATCCGTGTATCCAGCCAGGCATTCGCCACCATCGCCCGGGCATGAACCCCGGCATCTGTTCTTCCCGCACCGATTACATCCGTAAACTCCCCGCACATTTTCATAAGAACTGCTTCCAGTTTTCCCTGAATCGTATCCCGGTCCGGCTGATGTTCCCACCCATAATAGCGGCTGCCGTCATAACAGACAACCATTTTATAATTTTTTTTCATTTATTTTTCTTTCCTTTCCGCCTGAAAATAATCAGTTTTTTCTATATTATAATATAGGTGATACAGAAGCGTAGTACAACTAATAATTGTACCTATGTGTAAATCTTGTTGTTTTTACAATTTTCTTTCAAATGTTACAATATTCCTATCATCAAGCAAAGGGGAAACGTGCTTGATAAAAAACATATTCATACATGTATAAGGAGGAGATTGTTATGAGTATTTTAGGTTTAATCGCTGCTTTTGGCGGTGGTGTATTCGCTGCTGCAATCGGTGCTCTGCCAGCATTTATCATGACTGGTGTGTTCGCTGTTGTTGGTGCAGTTGCTGGTATGTGCGGTGCTGCTGATGCATCCAACATCCTGGTTAACTATTTCGCATTCGGTTCTTTCTTTGGACCACATATCGCCTTCGCAGGTGGTGTTGCTGCTGCTGCTTACGCTAAGAAAAAAGGTCTTAACGAAAACGGTGCTGCAATCGCTGTTGCTTGTGCAGGATACAATGCACCTGACGTACTGCTCGTTGGTGGTGTATTTGGTGTAATCGGTTTCTTATTCAAAGAATTAGTAGTTGCTAATCTCTTTGCAGGAACAATTTCCGCTCGTCTCGTAACTGACGCACCTGGAATCACAGTATTCTTATCTGGTGTTTTAGTTCGTCTTGTATTCGGTGGAAAACTTAAAACTTCTGATAAAGTTATCAGCTCCGGAAACGTTCTTTCAACTACAATCGTTATCGCTGCTTGCTACAGCTTAGTTGTTGCTGGTATCTACCTTGGAGCAATCGCTAACGGCGTTGACCCAGCTGCTTTCGCTGGATTATATCACGTATTAATCTTCGGTATGGCTGCTGTTGGTTTAGTATTCGCTGAAATGGGTGTTGCATTCTTTGGATGTCACCATATCGTTATTATCGCAGCTGAGGCTACTGTTCAGTCCTACGCTCAGATGGGTAACCTTTACGCTTCCTTAGTAATCGGCGTTATCTTTGGTGTACTTGCTGCTATCCTTGGCGATATTGAAGGTAACACAATCAACTGTGGTACAGATTCCCACATTGATAACCCAGCATTCGCTATCTTCATTATGACATTCGTAGTTAATGCTTGTTTCCCAGTTGTTGCTTAATCAATTAAAAGATAATTTAAGCTACATAAAAATAAAGGAGGTTCTCGAAAGAGAACCTCTTTTTTTATGCAAAATCATTCAAGAACGCCTCGGCGTTCTTGCTGCGAGATGCGCGTCATGCGTTAGCATGACAAATTTGAATTTTCCCTTTATTATTACTCTTTTCAATTCCAGATTCTCATCCCACAGTACAAGGTCTGCCTGTTTTCCCGGTTCGATGCTGCCATATCTTTTTTCTTCTTTTAAAACTTTAGCAGGATACATCGTGGCGCAGGCAACCGCCGTTTCCAGAGGAATTCCCATATTTTTCACCGCATTTCTCACGCAGTCCGGCAAGTTGGTGACAGAGCCTGCCAGAGCACCATTCCCGGCAAGCAATGCCTGATTCCCATTCACTACAACCTCCTGACCTCCAAGCAGATATCTGCCATCCGGCATTCCGGCTGCCCGCATACTGTCACTGATAAAAATGAGCCGTTCCTCCCCAAATAAAGAAAATGCAGCCCGCACTGCGGAAGGATGAACATGAACACCGTCACATATGATTTCCGCCGTGACCGCCCGACCTTCTGCTGCCGCTCCGATAACCCCCGGTTCTCTGTGATGAAACGGCGGCATAGCATTATACAAATGAATCAGATGCGATGCCCCGGCTTCAAAGGCACTCTTTGCCCTGTCATAATCCGCATTGGTATGCGCCAGAGCCACCGTGACATCTGCTTTTACTGCCTGGATAAATGTCTCTGCCTGTTCCCTGCTGACTTCTTCCGGAGCCAGACCAATAAATTTTATCATCCCTTCTCCGGCCTTACAAAGCTCCCGGAAGGTCTCAATATCTGCCGGAATAATATAGCGCTCATTCTGTGCGCCCTTCTTAACCTTGCTGATGAACGGCCCTTCCATATTTACTCCAAGCAAATCGGCGCCGCCTCTCTTCCCCGCAAGCTGTTCCTGACGAAACTCTTTTGCTGTTTTCAAAACATTTTGCAGTTCCTCTACCGGCAGAGTCATGGAGGCCGGAACTATGGCTGTCACGCCGACAGATGCTTCATAATCTGCAATTTTCTGCAAAGCCTCCTTGCTTCCATCTGAAAAATCACAGCCCATACAGCCGTGAAAATGAAGGTCAATCATGCCGGGAATGCAGTAACAGCCGTCTCCGTCAATCACTTCTTCATCGCCATCCTTTCCGGCTTCGTTTACAGGAACAATGCCGTCTCCTGCGGCTCCCGCATCACTTTGTAAAACCACGTTTTCAATGATGTCATTTCGGATAATGATTTCGCCGGGGCGAAAGGATTTATCCGGTGTAAAAATTTTAATGTTTTTTATAATCATTTTTCCCTCTCATAATATCAGTATTCATGCCAGAATATCCATACCTTCTTTTTCCGTGCGAAATCTGACATGAAAAAATAACGCAAACTGGAACTGTACCCTTTTCCTTCCTCATGATATAGTTTCATCATTCTATGAAAAAATCAAGAGGTGAACAGCTATGAAATCTAAAATGAACACTTTTTCTCTTTGCAGCGGTGCTCTGATGGCAGCCGTTATCTGTATTATGACAATGATTGTCCAGATTCCGATTCCGCTTGGATATGCCCATCTCGGTGATGCATTCATCCTTCTTACCGTTGCTTTCTTAGGCAAAAGAGAAGGTGTATGGGCCGGTGGTATCGGTTCCGCCATGGCAGACCTTCTGACCGGATATACCCAGTGGGTCATCCCTACCCTTATTATTAAAGCGGTTCTGGCTCTGATTGCCGGTCTTCTCATGTTTGACAAAGACGGCAATTTCCGACTGCTGAGTTTAAGAAACGCTGCCGCTGCCATTGTAAGTATGGCATGGATGGTATTCGGCTACGTTGTGGTAGGCGGTGTTATGTACGGCAGCATGGCTTCCGGCCTTGCATCCGCACCGGGACTTCTCGTAAAAAGCGTCTTAAACATCGCAGTTTATTTTGTGATTGCCGGTGTTTTTGAAAAAGCGCATGTCCGCACATTAATCGCGGCAAGATCCTGATTAAAACATCATAATCTTTTCTACCGGGAAAATCCCCCGCCGCTGGCTTTGCACACAGGACGAGGGATTTTCCTTTTTAATGTCAGTTATTTACCACATTGACCGCTGCACCATTTAAGAATGCCCGAAGATTATTTACCGCCGTATCCATCAGCCTCTGTCGGCTCTCTCTGGACGCCCAGGCAATGTGTGGAGTGATAAAGCAATTATTTGCCGACAGCAGTGGATTGTCGCCTGAAATCGGCTCTCTGGACGCCACATCAAGTCCTGCGGCATATACCTTCCCACTGTTCAGCGCTTCTGCCAGATCCTCTTCATTTATTATCGGACCCCGGGCTGTATTTAAGACAATCACGCCATCCTTCATCTTCCCGATTGTCGCTTTGCATATCAGTCCTTCCGTCTCCGGAAACAGCGGACAATGCAATGAAATCACATCGGAACGGGTCAGGAGCTCTTCCAGGTCTGCATACCTGCAGTTTTCCGTTTCCAGATTCTCATATCGATGTCTTCCATAAGCAAGGACCTTCATCCCGAAGGCCTGTGCCAGTCTGGCGACTTCCTGCCCGATTCTTCCAAATCCAATAATTCCCATGGTTTTCCCGCAAAGCTCCATCAGCGGATAATCCCAGAAACAGAAATCCTCCGCCTTCTCCCATCTTCCCTCGTGGACCGCTCTGTTATGGTGTCCCACCTGATTGCAGATTTCCAGCAAAAGCGCCATGGTATACTGTGCCACCGCTGCCGTTCCGTAGGAGGGAATGTTGGTAACAGGAATGCCTTTCTTTCCGGCGGCCTCCACATCCACCACATTGTAGCCTGTAGCCAGCACTCCAATATAGGCAAGCGCAGGGGCTTTTGCTATGATACTTGCGGTAAGCGGCGTTTTATTGGTATACACAATCTCTGCGTCTCCGATACGCCTTAAAATCTCTTCCTCATCATCCCGCGGGGTTCGGTCATACACTGTGACCTCTCCCAGTTCTTCAAAGCCTTCCCAGGATAAATCTCCCGGATTTTCCGCATAGCCATCTAAAATCACGATTTTCATTGGTCTTCTTCCTCTGCATTTTCTTTTTTCGTAATCCGTCCTTCGCTCTGAGACTTTTGCCTCACGGACAAGCACATCATACCGCTTTTTACTATTCTACTGGTTTTTGCCGAGTTTTTCCAGCTCAGAAAGAAGAAGTTTTTCAATATAAACCGGCGGCTTTTTGTCTCCCGCCTCCCAGGCTTCCCAGGTCTTCACCGGAAATTGCCACTTCGAAGCCGCCTGGGCAATGGAAAGTCCTGCGGCAAGTCTTGCTTTTTTTATACTGTTTTCTTCCATTTGTTCTCCTTTACCGGAAGCATAGTTCCGTTTTTTGCTTTTCCACCCTTCAACCCTCATCCGTTATACAGGCAAAAGTGTAATCCGTCCGGGACTGCATTTTCTGCCCCTTTCTGAGAATGACCTTCGGCTCCTTCTCAATCTGGATTGAATTCGATACAAATTGCGTTTCCAGCGCCACACCGGCTCGGTTATCATATGGAGCCCCTCCTTTTCCCGGACAGCCTCCTGCAAGAAAATTCGCCGTATAAACCTGCACAACGGGCATATCCGTGGATATGAGCAGTCTCCGACCGCTCTCCCGGTGATATAACTCAATGACATCTTCCTGCCCGGAAAGGAGGAAGGAGTGGTCGATACCGCCCGCATTCTTAAGCTGAATATGCTCTGCCCCCAGTGCATTTCCCAGTTCCCGCATACATCGAAAATCAAAAGGCGTATTCTCCACCTTCAGATACTCCCCATAAGCAAGTCCTTCCCCATCCACACAGGCAATCTCATCTGCCTGGATTCTCATCCGATGCGCACTGATATTTTCCCGTTTGCCGGACAGATTAAAATATATATGACAGGTAGGATTGAGAATGGTATCCCGGTCAGTTTCTGCTTCATACAAAATAGAAAGCTTCGCACCTTCCAGAAGAAAGGTCACGTCCAAATCCAGATTGCCCGGATATCCCTCCTCCATGTGAGAAGAATGATAATGGAATCGGATACCGTTATCTACTATTTTATAATCAAATATCTGTCTGTCAAATCCTTTTTCTCCTCCGTGAAGATGATGTCTTCCACAGTTCGCTTTCAATGGATAAGTTTTCCCGTTAAGCACAAAGGAAGCATTGCCAATCCGGTTGGCCACCCGTCCGACAATCGCACCCATACAACTGTCATCCCGGTAACAATCCGTCACATCTTCATATCCAAGCACCACATCCCCAAGTACACCGTTTTTGTCCGGAGCAAACACAGACAGGATATGGCAGCCAAGATTGGTCATTCGAACCTTCAGCATTTCGTTGCTGATTTCAAAAAATGCTATCCCGTTTTCTTCTTGTTTTATTATTTTAACTTCTGTCATCAATCGCTTTTCCTTTCTAAAATCCAGGATCGTCCTGGCGTTCTTGCTGCTTCAAAGTTTTTTTCCGACGAAAAAAATTTATTACCCACCGCTTAGCGCTCTGCGCGCTTGAAGCGGGGGACTCCTTCTGAAATGTTGAAAAATCCCCCCATGATTGCAAGCGTCATGAGGGGGGAGGATGAAATGAAATGGATTTACCTGCCTATTGACAGATAACCTTTTCTGTTTCTTTATCAAAAATATGCACTTTCTTAATCAGGATACCCAGAGTAATTTCATCTCCATCCTTTGCCTGTACGTCAGATGGTACTCTTGCCACAATTTTCTGTCCTTCGTAGGTCAGGTACAGATAAATCTCAGAGCCCATCATCTCAGCCAAATCAATACGGGCGGTAAATGCCGCATGAGAATCTCCGGTAATATCCACATCAATGTCTTCCGGACGGATTCCAAGAACCACTTCTCTTCCCACATAATCTGCCAGTGCCGGGTCAGCAACCGGTACTTTCATATCGCCGCAGATAAGTACAAATCCGTTTTCTGCCTTCTCCACTTTTGCAGTAAGGAAATTCATCTGCGGTGAACCGATAAATCCTGCCACAAACATATTGCAAGGAGTGTTATACAGATTCTGCGGAGTATCAAACTGCTGAATATATCCATCCTTCATTACCACGATACGGTCACCCATGGTCATGGCTTCAGTCTGGTCATGAGTTACATAAACAAATGTGGTTTGCAGTCGTTTGTGAAGCTGAGAAATCTGACTTCTCATCTCTGTACGAAGCTTTGCATCCAGGTTGGATAACGGCTCATCAAGAAGGAATACCTTCGGGTCACGAACCATTGCTCTTCCTAATGCCACACGCTGTCTCTGTCCTCCGGAAAGAGCCTTCGGCTTACGGTCCAGGTACGGCTCCAGCTCAAGAATCATCGCCGCTGCTCTTACCTTTTTATCAATTTCCTCTTTTGGAACTTTCTGAAGTTCCAGGGCAAATGACATATTTTTATAAACGGTTTTATGCGGATATAAAGCGTAGCTCTGGAATACCATTGCGATATCCCTGTTCTTCGGCGGCACATCATTTACCAGAGTATCTCCGATATATAATTCTCCGTCAGAAATACTTTCCAGTCCGGCAATCATTCGAAGGGTGGTAGATTTACCGCAGCCGGAAGGTCCGACCAGAACAACGAATTCTTTATCCTTTATTTCAAGATTCAGGTCAGGAATGACCGTCACTCCATTATCATAGGTTTTTACTACATTACGAAAACTGATATTTGCCATTTCTATTCCTCCGTTCTTTTATTCCTTTACGCCGCCCAGCGCAACGCCTGCCACGATATATTTAGATAACAGGATATATACGATGATGATTGGCACAATTGCGATGGTAATCAGCATATAAACCTTACCCATATCAAACTTCAGGAAGTCTGCGCTTCGAAGAGCTGCAATCAGAATCGGCAGCGTCTTTTTCTTGTTATCAGAAATAACGAGGGCAGGAATAAAGTAATTATTCCATGCAGTAACAAAAGCGAAAATCGCCTGAACTGCCATAGCCGGTTTCATAATCGGCAAAACAATATGGTTAAAGGTATGGAATTCTCCGCTGCCGTCTATTCTGGCCGCATCAATGAGTTCCATCGGAAGACTTGACTCAATATAGCTGTACATGAAATAGAATACAGCCGGAGATGCTATGGCCGGTAAAAACAGAGGCCAGAGCGTGTTAATCATTTTCATTTTTGTAACCAGTCTTACAAATCCGAGGGCAGATACCTGTGTAGGCATCGCCAGAATCAGCATGATGAACACAAACGCTGCTTTCCGTAATTTGAACTTGTAGGCATACAGTCCATATGCGGTCATTGCCGAAAAGTAGGTGGCAAAAATTGCTGACATTGCGGATACAATCAGACTGTTTCTGATACCGTAAAGGACCGGTATGTTTGCATCATTTAATACATTTTTCAGATTTGCCAGGAAAGATTTTCCCGGTATGAAGGAGAATCCTCTCTGAATCTGGAAATGGTTCCTCGTTGAGTTTATAATCAAAATGTAGAAGAAGAACAGGCAGAGGAACGCAAGAAAAATCAGAACTATGTGAGAAATCACATTGCGAATCTTATTATTTTTCATTATTTATTTCCTCCTTTCTTCTTTTTCTTTCCATTGTCAGGGTCTCTGTTAAGCGAGAAGTAAACGCCGATACAGAGAATTGCGCATATAATAAAGAGTATTACAGATATTGCTCCTGCCATACCGTAGTTCTTACTGTACAGATGGTTATTTAAGAACATAAGGATTGACGTTGCCGAGCGGTCCGGACGTCCTGTGGCATTTGTCAAAATCTGAGGAACATCAAACATCTGAAGACCACCAATCATGGAAGTAATCAGTACATATACAAGGATTGGACGAATCATCGGAAGCGTTACATGGAAGAAAATCTGTCTTGCACTGCATCCATCCAGCTCCGCCGCCTCAAACAGCGCCGGGTTGATACCCATAACCGCTGCCATTAACAAAATCGTCGTATTACCAAACCACATCAAAAAGTTCATCAGGGCAATCAGTCCTCTGGTTCCGATAACCGATGACAGGAATCGAATCGGACTGGAAACAATACCCGCGCTTTGCAAAAATGCATTTACCGGTCCGTTATCGGAGAATAACGCGAAGAATAACATGGAAAATGCACTGGCCATAATCAGGTTTGGCATATAGATAACAACTTTAAAAAACTGTTTGCATCGAATTTTCAATCTCAGGTCTGTAAACCATGCTGCCAGAAGAAGGGAAATGACAATCTGCGGAAGGAATCCCATAATCCACATAATAACGGTATTTCCCATATATTTTGTAAAGTCAGAGGCAAACAGGCTCTTGTAGTTTTCCAGACCCACAAAACGGGGACCTACTACCGTAAGACCATCTCTGTAATATTCAAAGAAACTGTAATACACCGTTGAAACCAACGGAATCAACTGGAAAATAAGAAATGCAATAAAGAAGGGAAGGATAAAAATGTATCCCCATTTTGCATAACTTACATTCTTATTTCGTGCTGATTTTTTCAATCTTCATCCTCCTCTCTCTAATGCTTCGGCGAAAGCCGCCTCACGAAACAACAATTACTTTTCTTTATATCTGATATAAAGAAGAGGGTGGGCAATGCCCACCCTCATAGCTTACTTATGATTTACGGCCATACAACCTCAGTTAAGTTCGGATATAATTCCATGATAGCTGTTTCGAAGTTAGCTTTTGCAGTATCAATATCAACGGAACCGTCGAAGTAATCCTTGAATGCTGCCTGGAATTTTTCGTTACATCCCTGGTCATATTTGCCTGCATTGCTCATATCAATCTTTTCTGCAGATTTTGCGAATAATGCAACGTGGTTCTGTCCGCCGAGGAAGTCGGAGCCATAGGTATCGTCTGCAGCGATTTCATTCATAGCAGTGATATTGTTTGTGTAATCCTGTGTATCCAGTGTAATCTGTTTCATAATAGCAGAATCACATGTTAATTTAGCCATAACGTCTTTTACAAGAGAGCTGTTATCTGTTCCGGCTGCGCCACAGATCCATGTTCCGCCCCAGTAGTAAGATTCTGGTCCTTCACAAACTGCGTAGTCACCGTAGATACCATTGCCAACTTCTTCTTTTCCGCCCTGATCTACAGGTGTTTCAAGAGCGTTTCCAAGAAGTGTGAAGTTGATTCCCCATGTGGAATAGAAGAAACCAAATACTTTTCCGTCTGGTCCCTGGTCAGCTGCCCAGCCGTCATCCCACAGAGATGTTTTATTATTGTAACCTTTGTCCGTAAAGTCTTTTGTCTGTTCAACCCATGTCATAAGGTTAGGGTCAACTTTTACAGTAGTTCCATCTACCCAAGGAGCAGATACGTTGTTGGAGAATGTACGATATGCATCATCATAACCGGAAAGCATTTTGTATCCTTTTTCGGATGCTTTTACGGCAACTTCGTTGAACTTATCCCAGTCAGAAAGAGCTTCCTGAACTTCTGTCGGATCATCAGTTCCGAGAACATCTTTTGCGATGGAACGACGATATGCGAAAAGACCAGGTGTTGCCTGCCATGTTGTTCCTTTGATTGCTCCGTTGGAATCTGTTACGATGTCTTTGGTGTACTGATACTGATCTGCCATCTCATCCTCTGTCAGGCCAAGGTCATCTACGTTAACCGTGTAAGCA
>JALEIY010000079.1 GCA_022769785.1 Eubacterium sp. | reverse complement strand
ACGCAGGATACTTTGAACTTCGCTGTTCCTGCTTTTTTCGGGACAATTCCGGCGGCATGCAAGGTCTGGAACGTTGCCACATCCGGTGTCAGTTCCTCCCAGGTTACTCCGGGATTTGAGGCATTTTCCGGGGTAACTACGACATGATAATATCCCGCACCCGTTCCTTCCATGATTCCCACATACTGATTCAGGGCTCCATTCCAGTCACCAACCGTTGCCTTTGCCGGATAGACCACCTTCACAGCGGTCGGCATGACAATCGTCGCCTGAATTTTTATGGTGGTGCTTACGGATCGGTCCGCATCCAGTGTATAAGTTATGCTGCCGCTGGTTCCCCACGTTCGAAATTCTGCGGTCACATTATTCATGCTTGTGGAGCCTCCCGGCGTATATTTCAGCGCATGGGCCGGAACGGAAATCCATCGGGTAGTCCCTTTGATTCTTCCCTGAACAACTGCCTTTTTTTTCTCGCTTCCTTTTACTTTGATGGTTCCTCCGGACACGTCTTTTCCGTCGACAAAAACCCGAAGCTTATCCAGTCGTCCGCTGATTACCCTGACCGTAAAATGAATCTCTCTGCCAAGGTCACTCAGAGCCACTGTGGCATCATATTTACCGACAAATTTTCCTGCAAATTGTCCGTATGTACCTACAATCACATCAAATGCAATGCTGTCCGGATGGTCCAGGTCCCGGTATTCATTGACACAGCGCCATTTGGCATTCCAGCCATCATTTGTATATAAGGAGCCATCCGGATGGGTGATATAAAAATTACCGGAATCAATATTGGTAATCGTCACAACCCCGTATTCATCAGCGTAGGTTTTCTGACCGTCCGTAGTCTTAAAATAGATTCTGCTGCGATATTCTTCATTTTCATATTCAAGATTTGTTTTCAGCTTGTCCAGCTTGCCTTTTGCATAGTTTAAATTCCAGGTTACACTGTTTACCGTTGCTGCTTTGTTTATTTTCTCCGTCCAGGTTTCCACCAGAGTTTTTATCTCTTCCTGTTCTGCCTGACGGTAATCCTTTGGATTTTTATAATTTTCAAGCTCTGCAACAGCGCTGATTTTTGCCCTTTCCAGTGCGGTTTCTTTTGATGTCATGGAAACGGTAATGGTAAAAGCCTGTTCTACGGTAGCCGCACTGAAATACGGATTCCAGTATCTGCTGTCGAAGCAGAATTTTGTTCCTTCATAAGGAGTATATCCGTCGGCGGCAACACTGAATTTGTAGAACATCAAATCGTTCCCCTTCTTCACATTCAGGTCATACACCCCTACAGAAACCGCTTCATGAAGAAAAGAGCCATAGATATCCAAAGACCATTCCATATTTACAATGATATTTTCAATCGGTTTGCCATTCTCATCCACCGCTTTCACTGTCACCCGGTACTGGTCCGGCTTTTTCTTCATTTTTGCCGAAATGGTAATCTTTTTATTTTCCACTGAACTGAGGCTGAAGTAAGGATTGCTCTCCTGGGTCAGAGAAAATGTTTCACTCTGAAATTCATAATAATTTGTCGCCGTTATATTAAATTTATAATAACAGTTTTTGTCTTCCTCTTTGACAGGCAGGGAATACAGCCCGGAGCTGTCTTTTGTTTTTGTAGTCCAGGAAGCTGTATTTGTCGGGTCTGTGGAAGTCTGCAGCGTTATTTTTGCACCGGAAACCGCATTGTCATTCTCATCGACGGCTTTAATCTCCAGCTGATACGGTTCCTCTTTCTCCTCCGGTTCCTCCGGTACATCCGGAGTATCTTCTCCGGCTTCTTCACCAGTCTTTAAAACTTCTGATTTAGCCTGTGCCGTCTCTTCGATTTTCTTCGCTTCTTCTTTTTTTACGTCGGCTTTCGTTGTCGCCTCTGTCGCCTTCGTCGTTGCCTCTGCTGCCTTTGTTGTCTCCTCTGCTGCCTTTGTTGTCGATTTCGAAGCTTCGCCTGTCACGGCAGAATCCGTTGTTTTCCCTGTTTCCTCTGTAGATTTTTCCGTGGTATTCTGAGTTTCTGAAGATTTTTCTTCCTTCTCAGACTCCTTTTTTTCTTCTGTTTTCTCCTGTTGTGTAGATTTTTCAGAATCCTCTTTCTCCTTTTTTTCGGATTCTTTCGAATCACTCGCTTTCTCTGATTCGTCACTCTCCTTTTTCTGTTCTGAACTCACTACACTTTCCACAGCTGCTGAGCCTGCATTGACCTGCATTTTCGCTCCCGGAAATGATATCTGAGTCAGCACAAGCATAATAACCAACAGCCAAATTCCTGCTTTTCTCCTTTTTTTCATCCACTTCTCCCTCATCTAATCCTGTTAAATACACTCAGGGGACTTTTTTGTCCTGACTTTGTCCTGTTTCGTCTTTATCCCCCTTAAGATTGCTGAAATTATAGCATAAAAAAACCCCTTCACATCAACTGTAAAGGGGTTCGAAATCATACATTTTGGAAATATACAATAATATTTCGTCCATTTTTATTCATTTTTACCGAAAGGATAACAAAATTCAATATTTCGAAGGGAATATTTTTGCTTTTTTTATTTTTTTTCGCCAAAAGTTTCTCCCCGCAGAAAGAAAGGTTTTTGTTAAAGGAAACATTAACTGTAAAGCGGAACATAAAAGTGGAGCTTCCGGTCATAATAGCGTACATAGGTCAGTTTATTTAAATTAACCCTCACCCTGTTTTCTTTAATCCATCCATAAAAAACCAGTCTGGTAAGCATACGATAAACATCTGCCAGATTCGCTTCATCACTTTCTTCCAGAGTCTCAAACACCGCATATTTACCACCCTCCACAGTAAAGTTCCGGACATTATCCGGTAAATTCCCAAACTCCGCTACCACCGGTCCGAGAATATAATCGTAGCCTTTTCCGCTGCGGGAATTGCACCAGAGTGCCATATTATTTTCTTTGCCCGGTTCCATGCAGGCATATATGGTATCCTTAATCGGGTCTGTCGTATGTTTCATCCAGTAACCGGCCAGCCCCGGAATATCCATATCGTCCTTTCTTTCTTTTTCTGTCTCGTAAGAGCGAAGAGCCACGCCAATCATTTTTGTCTCATTTTCCTCACAAAATGTGACCTTAATCTGTTCCTTATGTCTGGAATAATACTGTTCCAGGTTCACAATCTGAATGTCAACTTTCCCGTAATCCTCCGGGTCCACATCAAATTCTTTCCGGAATAATTCGCGAAAGGTATCCTCAGAATGAAAATGGTATTTTAATGCTGCCTTCTGAATCTCTCTTTTATTTTTTGCCTTTCTGATTTCACCGGCAGTAAGATATAATCTGCGTCTCCGAATATAATCCGCCGGAGAGGTTCCATAATAGCTCTTAAAAATCTCCCGAAAATGAGTCTCTGAATAATGCACCGCCATGGCAAGCTCCTGTATGGTCAGATTCTCTGTGATGTGCTTGTCAATATAATCAATCCATTTATCAATACCATGGGTGTCTTTTTCTTCCATTGTGGACTGCTTCAGCATTCCCTTAAGCAGCGGTAAAAACAGATATGTGTAGTTTTTGTCAAAGGCTTCATAAGTAACCGCCATCCTATCCGGCTCTTTCCAGTTCATAACCTCCCATTCATTCATGGCATAGCGGACCATTCTTCGCTGCGTCTGCAAAATATCTTCCGGGGTTTTCCCTCTTTCTACAGAAAAAACGGCATAGTCTCCTCCCGGAATATCCAGGGTTTCCATTCCCTCGGCAATTTCCTGTTTGGAATCTGTGGAAAATCCCATTAAATAAAATAATTCGCCTTCGGAATTATGCCACCACACCCCAATCTGTAACCTCTGGCAGTCCAGATTAATCCGTTCATCCGGTTTCTCAAAAGGATATGCGCATTCTCTTAATAAATCCGTTTTTTTTCCGTTCTTTACCGGTACCGGATAACCGGCCATCTGAAAACCCTGCATCCGGATATACTGAAGCTGGAGCTTATGCCCGTTTATTGTTTTTCTTAAGGGCATATCCGGAACACTGATATCGGTGTGCTGAAACTCTCTTGGTGTCATCCCCAGCTCTCTTTTAAATGCTTTGGAAAAAGAACGAACCTCGGAGTATCCGTAAGCCTTCGCAATCTCCTTTAAGGCTCTTTGAGTCTCTCTTAGCTCATGAGCCGCCTTCCTGAGCTGAAGCATCTGAAGAAACTTTCCGTAAGGAATCCCAAAATATTCACTGAATTTTTTCGCAAAATACGCTTCGTTATAATGGAAATCATCTGCCACCTGTGAAATCGGAAGCTCTTCCTCCAGATGCTCCATGATATAACAAAGTATCCTTTCCATTTCGACAACCTGTTTTAAATTAGACATATCTCACTCCACAAATATCATTTTTGACAAAAAATGCTTTTTATTAATAAAAGTATACCATAGTAACATCAGTCTCACAAGAAAAGTCGCCAAAAATATATATTTTGTTCTTTTTCAGTGCAAAAAAAGCATCTGCAAAGAAATAAATACTCTCTACAGATGCCAAATTCGATTATTCAACGGAAGCAGCATTTTCCAAAAAATCTCTCCGAAACTGGGAAGGTGTGATTCCCTCTGATTTTTTAAATACCTTGGTAAACACCCGGTAATCACTGTATCCGGACTGTTCTGCAATCCTGGCTACAGACAAAGAAGTGGAAAGCAGCAGCTTTTTCGCTTTTTCCATTCGAATATTAGTCAGATAAGTCAGAAATCCCACTCCAATTTCATTTTTAAAAAGCTGACTGATATACTGTGGGTTCAGATGAAACTCCTCGGAAAGAATCGCAAGGCTCATTTCCTCGGAAAGATGCTCCTGCAGATAACGGGTTAGCCCAGTAATCGTTCGCTCTTCGCTCTCTTCCTTTTCCTCTTCCGAAGCCACCCGCTGCTCAAACAGAGATATCTTCAGATTGTCAATACATGTACCAAATTCCTCATAATTTACCGGCTTTAAAATGTAATCGGTAATCTGCAGACGAAGTGCCTGCTGGCAATAAGAAAAATCGTCGTAGCCGGATACAATGACATAGGCAATCTGCGGATGCTTGATACGGCTTAATTGGATAACCTTTAATCCGCTCATGATAGGAATATTGATATCCATAATTACAATATCCGGACAAAGGGTATCAATCTGTGTCAGGGCTTCCATACCATCTGCGGCCTCTCCCACGACCTCACAGCCATGAGCCTCCCAGTCAAACAGGCGCTTGAAGCCCTCGCGAATCATTATCTCATCATCTACCAGCAATACTCTCAGCTTTTTCATTTTCTATCCTCCCCATCTAACGGCAGCAAAAGGTGTGCCGTCACTCCGCCGGTTTCATTATCGGTATACCAGAGACCACATTGTCTTCCGCAAAGAAGTTTAATTCTCTTTTGCACATTTAAAATACCTATGCTTCTTCCCTCCAGTTTCGGTGCTTTTTTGTCATAATGACGAAGCATTTCCTCCACCTTTTCTTTTGACTCCTTTGTAAATCCACTGCCGGTATCCCTAACCAGAATCTCCATGCATCCCTTCTGACTTTCTGATTCTTTTGCCGTAATACGGATTTCTCCCCGATAGCCTTTGTTTTTGAGGCCATGAAGCAGACTGTTTTCTACAATGGGCTGAAGGATAAAGTTCGGTACCGGCACCCCGCCAAGCTCCGGGTCAATATCATAGTTGCACACAAGTTCCGGATACCGATAGCACATCAGCTCCATATATGCTTCCAGAAGCTCCAGCTCATCATCCAGAGCAACCATCTGCCGGTCCACTTTGACGCTCAGCCGGAAAAAATCCACCAGACGCATCAGCAGGTCTGCCACCGCCTTATCCTCGTTTAACTGTGCCTGAATCCGAATGGTATCCAGGGTATTATAGAGAAAATGCGGATTCACCTGACTTTTCAGGTACAGCATGGACATTTTCTGCTCCGTCAGCTCTCCCCTTAAAATATCCGGGTTTTCCAGTGTCAGATAATATGACATGGTCATCAAAGTCATACCCATTCCGCTGATTAACCAGGTCGGATGAAGCCCCTGCAAAATCGACACTGTGACTTCAATAATCAGCGCCGTACCAATCGCAAACTTTTTCTTTTTATCAATCTGCTTCCAGTTTCGAAACAGCAGCCATGCACAGAGAAACAGATAAAATGTCATACTGATATAGCAGACACCGGCATGAATGCCATCGGAGTAATTGCCGTTTTTCGTCACTGCATAATGTATCGGCAGAAAAAACAGAACGCCAGCCTCCGCAATAACAAGGAAGATTCTAGCAACCATATCAAAACTACGGGGCTTTCCGGTTTCTTCTTCCACAAGAATGGCTAGATATTGATAAAAGAGAAAAACGATCCACACAAGGGTTCCGATAAAAACACGATGCAGCAGATTATTCCAGATAAGCGGCACTGTATCCAGATGATTTACCGTGTAAACAGTTGCACCATCCAAAACAAGATGCACCAGAAGCGAAATCAGCAGTACGGAAAATGTTTTGTGCAGCGGGGTGTGCTGCCTTTCCGCAGAAAAAAACATCATGGCCACAAGCGCCAGAATCAGAAACAAAGCAATTTCCATTCGAAGCATTGATTCTCAGTCCTCCTTTTTCGTTTATTTTATCAGAATTTCTCTGATACCAACAGAGACAAAAATACAGGGAAATGTGTTTATTTTTAAGATTGGTGGTGTTTTCTCACAATGCAATTCCTATTTCCTCCAGGAATAGCCTGCCTGCATGGGACAGCCTATGTTCTTTTTGAATGAGGAAAACACTTCTGACATACATTCCATCGGCAGCAACATGACGTACTGTCATATCACCGATTCTTTTTTCATCTTCTTTTGTAAATGGAATCAAAGCAACCGTCTGAAACTTTCTGGCCCATTCAATGGCCGTTTCATTGATTGAAGTAATAATGGATACATTCGGAGCCACCGTATGCTGCCCAAACACTGTGTATACAATATTTAAGATATCAAAAGGAATGGACAGTGGCTGCCCGATAAAATCTGTGACCTCCAAAGGGCTTTTTTCTTCAGCCAACCTGTGATTTTTGGGAATCACTGCTACAATTTCATCACTTTCATAAGGAAAGCCCTGCAGGGAACCATATTGTGGAATGCTGGCACGCACCAGCCCGATTTCCGTAATTCCGTTTAATACATTGGGAACCACAAAATCGCTGGGAATCTCATATACATCATAATTAATGTCTGGATGCCTCTTTACGAACTGTTCAAAAAGTCTGTGGATATAGTGAAGGGAATTTCCTGCAGGGATTGATATTTTAAGCTGCTCCCGATACCCCGCCTGCTGGCAGGATATGGATGTTCGTATACTGTCTTCAATACGGCACATTTCTCTTGCTTTGTAATAAAAAATTCTTCCTGCCTCTGTCAGTTCAATCGAACGGCTTCCGCGATTCACCAGTTTTGCTCCATAAGAACGTTCGATATTTTTCAGCTGATTACTGAGAGAAGGCTGTGCAACCAAAAGACGTTTTGATGCAGCAAGAATACTCCCGCATTCCACAATGGTAACAAAATTCCGATAAGATTCCAGTGTCATAGCTCCATCCTCCCTGGTTTTTATCCGTCAAAAAAAGTATAATAATTTTATTATGATATATATGTAAAATTAGTAATTTTATTATAATTCACTTTCCGTTATAATACAAGCGTTTGAGCTTTCTCAGACGAATCAAAAATACTATTTATCACGAAAGAGTATGGCATATCCATACAGAAAGAGAGGAAATATGACGAATATTCTAACAGATGTTCTGGCGATTGTCGGTGTCGTTTTAAACGGTCTGCCACAGGGACTTTTGGCACTTACTTTCGGTTTTGCATCCATCCCGACCGCAATGGCCTTCTTTATCGGTGCCCTGGGAAATACGGTAACTCAGAGCGTTGCACCAATCTCATTTCAGGCTGAAACGATTACCTATGCCGGAAGTGCCGGTAAAAACCGTTCCGAACGCTGTACCATGATTTTTCTGGGCGCAGTCATCATGGCCATCATCGGTGTATTAGGACTTTTAACAAAAATTGTTGATTTTATCGGTGAGGACATTGCTTTTGGCATGATGGCCGGTGTAGGAATTATCCTGACAAAGGCCGCCATCGATATGATTAAAAAAGACAAGCTGGCAGGAGGCGTTTCTCTGGCAGCCGCCTGTATTACTTATTTTGTAACAAGAAACAATCCAAATACTCTTGTTTATACCATTGTAATTTCCGTAGTTGCATCCTGTATTGCCAATGCCATTTTTAAGAAAGAAAAAGAAAATATTGTTGTTGTAGATGACAAATTCATCCGTCAGAAATTCACAATTAACACCAATGTAATCATGGGTGCCCTGGGAATGGTCTGCTTAAATATCGGCTCCAATATTTCTTTCGGTTCCATCACCGCAAGCATGGCTTCCACTGGCAATTATAACGTTGACCACCTGACAGTGATTTCTTCTCTTGCTGATATGGGCTCTTCCTTCTTCGGCGGTGCACCGGTGGAATCCATTATCTCCGCAACTGCAAGTGCGCCACATCCGGTATGGGCCGGTGTTGCCATGATGGTTGTCATTGGTGTTATCCTGATTCTTGGGATTCTCCCGAAAATCAGCAAATATGTCCCGGCTTCTTCCATCGCCGGATTCTTATTTGTATTGGGAATTTTTAAAACAGTTGCCTTAGATGCCCCTGCTGCTCTGGCTGCAAACGCTGCCGTTGGTGGTTCTACCCTGGTTGTAACTGCAGTAACCAATCCGTTCCTCGGTATGCTGGCAGGTATTGTTGTCCGAATGCTTGGACTCTGATTTCGTATTTGGAGGAAAAAATGACTGAATACACTATAGAACTTTGCGGAATAAAAAGAACTCTTCCTTTTATTCCAATCAATGAAGAAATGGCATTTGCAAGTTTTGTCGTTCTTGGAGATACAGAGCTTGTGGCTGCCTGCGCTCCTGCCCTTGCAAAGCTCATCGGCCCGGTTGATGCTGTTTTAACCGCCGAAGCCAAGGGAATCGCTCTGGCTTATGAAGTCAGCAAATGTCTTGGTCTGAAAGAATTTATTGTTGCAAGAAAAAGCACGAAATCCTATATGCAGGATGTGGTATCTGCTTCCGTTCATTCTATCACTACTGCAGGAGAGCAGCATTTATATCTTGATGGCGTTGATGCAGAAAAAATACGTGGAAAACGCATCTGTATCATTGACGATGTAATTTCCACCGGTGAATCTCTCCACGCATTGGAGGTTCTTGCAAAAAATGCCGGAGCGGATATTGTAAAAAAAGGTGCACTGCTGGCAGAAGGAAAGGCCGCACAAAGAAAAGATATTCTGTTTTTACAGAAGCTTCCGCTTTTTACAAAAACAGAAGACGGCTATGAAGAAATCAACGACTGATTCTGAATAATGTTTTACATAAAAAAGAGCCATACCGAGAGGGCAATGGCTCTTTTTATATTTTATTCCGCTTCCACCTTTTCAATTTCGAGATTCTTTGGAAGAATCAGATTAAGAACAATGGATACCACAAAGACTACCGCAACCACGTTGGCGGAAAATACCGACTGAACCACGTCTGGGAAGATACGCCATAAATCAATCTCACTGGCGGAAGTAAACCCGATTCCAATGGCAAGAGACAGCGCCGCAATGATAATATTTCTCTGGGTAAAGCCTGCCTTGGCAATCATCTGAATACCGGAAACCATAATCGTTCCGAACATCATAATCGTACATCCCCCCAGAACAGATTCCGGAAGTGATGCAAAAAAGTTTCCCACCGGCGGCAATAAACCGGCCAGAATCATACATACCGCACCGGTTCCGATGGTGAAACGGTTGACCACTCTCGTCATGGCGATGAGGCCCACATTCTGTGAAAAGGAAGTCACCGGAGGGCAGCCAAACAGAGCAGAAATCGCAGATGCAAATCCGTCACAGGCCAGAGAACCGGAAATCTCTTCGGAAGTAATCTCCCGGTCAAGCCCGCCGGACACCATGGCGCTGGTATCCCCAATGGTTTCCGCTGCAGACACCATGAAAATAATCGCCACGGAAAAAATCGCTCCCACACGAAACTCCGGAGTATATGGCAGAAATTTCGGCAGGGAGACAAAGCCTTCCGAAAAAATCACGGATAAATCTACCTGTCCCATAAAAACAGCAACTATGTATCCGACAATCAGCCCCGCCAGAACAGATAACTGTTTTAAGTAGCCTTTCATGAAAATATTCCACATGAGACAGACTGCCAGTGTAATTGTTCCAAGAAGTAAATTTGTCGCAGAACCAAACTCTTCGGTGTAGCCGCCTCCAAAGGACCGGGCACCTACGGTAAACAGGGAATATCCGATGGCTGTAACCACAGAGGCTGCTACAATCGGAGAAATGATTTTTCTCCAGTATTTTGCAAACAGTCCAATGATTCCCTCAAATATACCGCCGCAAATCACCGCTCCAATCACTGCCGGATAGCCATAATTGGCGGCAACGGTACATAAAACGGTTACAAATGTAAAGCTCACGCCCATTACAATCGGAAGTCTGGCTCCAATCTTCCAGATTGGAAAAAGCTGAATCAGTGTAGCAATCCCCGCAATAAACATGGCGTTTTGCAGCAGGGCCGCAATCTCGGTCTGTGACAGTCCCCCGGCAGCCGCAATAATCGTTATCGGAGCCAGATTGGCCACAAACATGGCAAGAATATGCTGCAGTCCGAAGGGAATGGCCTTTCCAACCGGAACCCGTCCATCCAGCTTATAGATGTTATTGACACTGCAGTCTGTGTTTTTGTTCATCCTTCTCTTCTCCTTTTTCTCTGTGTTTTGACATAGTTA
>JALEIY010000070.1 GCA_022769785.1 Eubacterium sp. | reverse complement strand
CCGTTCTTTTTTCTCAAAAAAACCAGTGCAATTCTGGGCAAATGCCGAAATGTTTGAAGTTACAGACGTGAAAAAATATAATGCTTCCGTTGGCGGATTATTTTGTGCCTTTGGTGTGGTACTTATTATTCTGGGGCTTCCGCTTCTTTGCGGGCAGAATTCCCCTTGGATTTTCCTGTCTGTTTTGGGTGTGATCATGGAATGTATTGTTGCCATGATAATCTATACGGTTGTGATTGAGAGGAAATATAAAAAACGATGAAATAATGGACCTGGAAATGGCTGCAGATGGAGCAGGGCAAAAAGGATTGTGGCGGTTTTTGAAACCGCCACTTTTGTCTTTTGTGGACAATGCCGGTTATTTTTTTATCCAGATTGGACATTGAACTCAGAGAAGAAAGGAAAAAATAAAAAAACTATTGACAAAGCAATTGAGAGTGGTATAATGCTTTAAAAATAAATAATTTAAAATTAAATCAAAAGAAAGTGTTTCGAAAGGGACACGTTTTTTTTGAGAACATTGCTGTCACTCAACCGTGGAGAGCGCTAACAAAAAAGGAAAGGCAGGTTATGTTTATGAAATTAAGACCATTGGGAGACAAAGTAGTATTACAGTATCAGGAGATAGAAGAGAAGACACAGTCAGGGATTATTCTTCCGGACAGCGCAAAAGAGAAGCCTCAGATAGCCGTTGTGATTGCAGTCGGCCCTGGCAAATATGAGAATGGAAAACTTCAGGAGATGCGGGTAAAAGAGGGTGATAAGGTTATTTTCTCCCAGTATTCCGGTACGGAGGTTAAGATTGGGGAAGAAGAATATACTATCGCTGCACAGAAAGACATTATGGCAATTGTTGAATAATTGACGGATACATAGAAAGAAGGAATTTATCATGGCAAAAGAAATCAGTTTTGATATTGACGTAAGAAAAAAGATGGAAAGCGGAGTTAATACTCTGGCAGATACGGTGAAGGTTTCTCTTGGACCGAAAGGAAGAAATGTTGTTCTGGACAGGTCTTATGGCGCTCCGTTAATTACAAATGATGGAGTAACCATTGCAAAGGAAATCGAACTGGAGGACCGCTTTGAGAATATGGGCGCGCAGCTTGTAAAAGAGGTTGCGACAAAGACCAATGATGTTGCCGGTGACGGAACAACAACAGCAACGGTTCTGGCACAGGCACTGGTCAATGAAGGCATGAAAAATATTGCTGCCGGAGCAAATCCGATTATTGTACGAAAAGGCATGAAAAAGGCATGTGACGCGGCAATTCAGTCTTTGGAAGAGATGAGCCGCCCGGTAACCGGAAAAGAACATATCGCAAAAGTGGCAGCAATTTCAGCGGGAAATGAAGAAGTCGGTCTGATGATTGCAGATGCGATGGAAAAAGTCGGAGAAAATGGAGTTATCACCATTGAAGAATCCAAAACAATGCAGACAGACATTGATGTGGTAGAAGGAATGCAATTTGACAATGGTTACCTTTCCGGCTATATGTGTGATGACAAGGACAAGATGATTGCCAATATGGACAATCCTTATATTCTTATGACCGATAAAAAGATTTCCAATATTCAGGATATTCTTCCGATTCTCGAAAGTGTGATGAGAGAAAGAAAAGAGTTATTGATTATCGCAGAGGATGTGGAAGGAGAAGCATTGACGACCCTGATTGTAAACCGCCTTCGGGGAACTCTGAAGGTAGTGGCAGTGAAGGCACCGGGATTTGGAGACAACCGGAAAGAAATGCTTCAGGATATTGCAGCTTTGACAGGCGGACAGGTTGTTTTAGAAGACCTTGGCATGCAGTTAAAGGATGCGACGATAGATATGCTCGGACAGGCCAAATCAGTAAAAGTAACCAAAGATACGACAACGATTGTGGACGGAGAAGGAAGCAGTAATGATATCACTGAGAGAGTCGGCGCATTAAAACGACAGATGGAAGAAACCACCTCTGACCTTGACAAAGAAAAACTGATGGAGCGCATTGCGAAGCTCAGCGGTGGAGTTGCAGTTATCCGCGTTGGCGCCGCAACGGAAACAGAGATGCAGGAAGCAAAATACCGGATGGAGGATGCAATGAACGCAACAAAAGCTGCCGTATCCGAAGGTATCATCAGCGGCGGCGGTTCTGCATATATCCATGCACAGAAAAAAGTAAATGAACTGGCAGACACTCTGGAAGGCGATGAAAAAACCGGAGCCTACATTGTTTCAAAAGCGCTGGAAGCCCCACTTTCTGCCATCACAGATAATGCCGGTCTGGAGGGTGCTGTGATTGTCAGCAAAGTAAAAGAAAGTGAGCCGGGTATCGGCTTTGATGCAATCCATGAGACCTATGTGGATATGCTTGCAGAAGGAATCATTGACCCGGTTAAAGTAACAAAATCCGCCCTGACCAATGCCGTAAGCGTAGCCGCAACACTCCTTACGACAGAGGCTGCAGTGGCAGATATTAAAGAACCGGCACTAGCTCTTCCTCCACAGCCGGAAATGTACTAAAACATCAGAATTCATTGAAAATCCCTCTCCCCTGTGGTACGATATATTTAACTATGTCAAAACACAGAGAAAAAGGAGAAGAGAAGGATGAACAAAAACACAGACTGCAGTGTCAATAACATCTATAAGCTGGATGGACGGGTTCCGGTTGGAAAGGCCATTCCCTTCGGACTGCAGCATATTCTTGCC
>JALEIY010000065.1 GCA_022769785.1 Eubacterium sp. | reverse complement strand
AAGAATATGATGATATAGATGATATTAAAAATGAGATTCGCCGCAGAATCAGCGAATTGTTTCCAAAGCATATTACCAAAGAGGATCTTCTGGCATCCATTAACTCTAATATCCATCTGGAATATGGTATCGGTAACGATGACGATATCGACCACCTGGGCAACCGTCGTATCCGGGCCGGTGGCGTACTCCTTCAGAACCAGTATCGTATCGGCCTTTCCCGTATGGAAAGGGTGGTTCGTGAGAGAATGACCACACAGGATTTAGAGTCCATCTCCCCACAGACCCTGATTAACATTAAGCCGATTACAGCTTCTGTGAAAGAGTTTTTCGGAAGTTCTCAGCTGTCTCAGTTTATGGATCAGCACAATCCTCTGTCAGAGCTGACGCACAAAAGACGTCTGTCTGCATTAGGACCGGGAGGACTTTCCAGAGATCGTGCAGGTTTCGAGGTTCGAGATGTACATTATTCTCATTATGGAAGAATGTGTCCGATTGAGACTCCTGAGGGCCCGAACATTGGTCTTATCAACTCTCTTGCGACCTATGCGAGAATTAACGAGTACGGATTTGTAGAAGCTCCGTACCGTAAAGTGGATAAAACTGATCCGACCAATCCTGTGGTTACAGATGACGTTGTTTATCTGACTGCAGACGAGGAAGATGATTTCATCGTGGCGCAGGCCAATGAACCATTGGATGAAGAAGGACATTTTGTTCATCATAACGTTTCAGGCCGTTATAAAGAGGAAACTTCCGAGTTCCCGAAATCTAAAATTGACCTGATGGACGTTTCTCCGAAGATGGTATTCTCTGTAGCTACATCCATGATTCCTTTCCTGGAAAATGACGATGCCAACCGTGCGCTGATGGGATCTAACATGCAGCGTCAGGCGGTGCCGCTGTTAAAAACAGAGGTGCCTGTTGTGGGAACCGGAATGGAGGCCAAGGCTGCGAGAGATTCCGGTGTCTGCATTATTGCGCATCATGCAGGTACGGTAGAATATTCCACCAGCAAGGAAATTATCGTAAGAAGAGAAGACGGTATCCGTGACACCTATCACGTTATCAAATTCTCCAGAAGCAATCAGGGTAACTGTATGAATCAGAGACCGATTGTCAACAAAGGCGACCGTGTGGAAGTGGGAGATATCCTTGCAGACGGTGCTTCAACCTGCGGTGGTGAAATGGCTCTCGGAAAGAACCCGCTCATTGGTTTTATGACCTGGGAAGGTTACAACTACGAGGATGCCGTACTCTTAAGTGAGCGTCTGGTGCAAAACGACGTTTATACTTCAGTTCATATCGAAGAGTATGAAGCAGAAGCAAGAGATACCAAGCTTGGTCAGGAGGAGATTACCAGAGACCTGGCCGGTTTAAGTGAGGATGTATTAAAAGACCTGGATGAAAATGGTATTATCCGTATCGGTGCCGAGGTTCATGCCGGAGACATCCTTGTGGGTAAAGTTACTCCGAAAGGGGAGACTGAGCTTACTGCAGAAGAAAGACTTCTTCGTGCAATCTTTGGCGAAAAAGCCAGAGAAGTACGTGACACTTCCTTACGTGTGCCTCATGGTGCGTATGGCGTTGTCATGGATACAAAAGTATTTACAAGAGAAAACGGAGACGAACTGCCTCCGACTGTCAATAAATCCGTTCGTGTATACATTGCCCAGAAACGTAAGATTTCTGTTGGTGATAAGATGGCCGGCCGTCATGGTAACAAGGGTGTGGTTTCCCGCGTATTGCCAGTGGAAGATATGCCTTTCCTTCCAAACGGACGTCCGCTGGATATCGTGCTGAACCCTCTGGGCGTGCCTTCCCGTATGAATATCGGTCAGGTGCTGGAGCTCCATTTAAGTCTGGCAGCCAAGGTACTCGGCTTTAATGTGGCAACACCGGTATTTAACGGTGCAAACGAGCACGATATTATGGATACACTGGAGATGGCAAACGATTATGCCAATAAATCATGGGAAGAGTTCGAGGAAATCTGGGGCGATTCCGTAAATGACGATATTATGAAATATCTGTATGATAACCGCGATCACAGAAAAGAGTGGAAGGGTGTTCCAATCGACCGTACCGGAAAGGTGCGTCTGCGTGACGGCCGTACCGGACAGGAATTTGATTCCCCGGTAGCGATTGGTTTCATGCATTACCTGAAGCTCCATCATCTGGTTGACGATAAGATTCATGCACGTTCCACCGGCCCTTACGGAATGGTGACACAGCAGCCGCTGGGTGGTAAGGCACAGTTTGGTGGACAGCGTTTCGGTGAGATGGAGGTATGGGCTCTTGAGGCATATGGTGCTTCCTATACACTGCAGGAAATCCTGACCGTGAAATCCGATGACGTTGTAGGCCGTGTGAAGACCTATGAGGCTATCATCAAGGGAGACAATATTCCGGAACCTGGTATCCCGGAATCCTTCAAGGTTCTCTTAAAAGAATTCCAGTCCCTGGCTCTCGATGTCCGTGTTCTGAAAGACGACATGACAGAGATTGAAATTCAGGAGGGTGGCGAAACAATCAATGAGGCTCTGACCCCGATGATTGAAAGCAGTCCTGGAGATAATCAAATCAGAGATGACGATGACCTGGGAGAGTATGGATACAAAGAAAGTACTCTGGAGGAAGAAGCCGGTGATATGGATATGCCGGACTCATTTTTCGAGTTATCCGGGCAGGATTCCGATGATTCCGAGTTTTAGTATGATGTGGAAGGAGTAACATATGTCTGAAATGAATAATCAACCAGCCGAACAGCCAATGAATTTTGACGCAATTAAAATCGGACTTGCATCTCCGGAAATGATTCGAAAATGGTCCCGCGGTGAAGTAAAAAAACCGGAAACCATTAACTATCGTACCTTAAAGCCGGAGAAAGACGGACTTTTCTGCGAAAGAATTTTCGGACCAAGCAAAGACTGGGAATGTCACTGTGGAAAATATAAAAAGATCCGTTATAAAGGTGTTGTGTGTGACAAATGTGGAGTTGAAGTTACTAAGGCTAACGTTCGTAGAGAACGTATGGGTCACATTGAACTGGCTGCTCCGGTTTCACACATCTGGTATTTTAAAGGAATCCCGAGCCGCATGGGACTGATTCTTGATATGTCTCCAAAAGCTTTGGAGAAAGTCCTGTATTTTGCATCCTATGTGGTGCTGGACCCGGGCAATACCAACTTAAATGAAAAAGATATTATTTCTGATACCGAATACCGTCGTATCTGTGAAGAATACAGAAATATGGACGAAGGACTTGGCAGCTTTGAAGTAGGCATGGGTGCGGAAGCCGTAAAAGAGCTTCTTATGCGTATCGACCTGGAAGCAGAATCTGAAGAACTGAAAAAGAGTCTGAAGAATGCCAGCGGTCAGAAAAGAGCAAGAAATATTAAAAGACTTGAAGTTGTGGAAGCATTCCGTCTGTCCGGAAATAAACCGGAATGGATGATTCTCGATGCGGTTCCGGTAATTCCTCCGGATATCCGTCCGATGGTTCAGTTAGACGGTGGTCGTTTCGCAACATCCGATCTGAATGATTTATATAGAAGAATTATCAACAGAAATAACAGACTGAAACGTCTTCTGGAGCTGGGTGCGCCGGATATCATTATCCGTAATGAAAAGCGTATGCTTCAGGAGGCTGTGGATGCGCTGATTGACAACGGAAGACGGGGAAGAGCAGTTACAGGTCCTGGAAACCGTGCCTTAAAATCTCTCTCCGATATGCTGAAAGGTAAACAGGGACGTTTCCGTCAGAACCTTCTTGGAAAGCGTGTGGACTATTCCGGACGTTCTGTTATCGTTGTAGGACCGGAGCTTAAGATTTATCAGTGTGGTCTTCCGAAAGAAATGGCTATTGAGCTGTTTAAGCCTTTTGTAATGAAGGAACTGGTTGCCAATGAGTTGGCACACAATATCAAATCCGCCAAAAAGATGGTTGAAAAGCTTCAGCCGGCGGTATGGGATGTACTTGAAGATGTAATCAAAGAGCATCCGGTTATGTTAAACCGTGCTCCTACTCTTCACCGCCTTGGTATTCAGGCTTTTGAGCCAATCCTTGTGGAAGGAAAAGCGATTAAGCTTCATCCGCTGGTTTGTACCGCCTTCAACGCCGACTTTGACGGTGACCAGATGGCTGTGCATCTTCCGCTTTCCGTGGAAGCCCAGGCAGAGTGCCGATTCCTTCTGCTCTCTCCAAACAACCTGTTAAAACCGTCTGACGGTGCACCGGTTGCGGTTCCTTCTCAGGATATGGTCCTTGGTGTATATTACCTGACCATGGAAAAAGAAGGAGAAAAAGGAGAAGGTAAATTCTTCAAATCTGAAAATGAGGCATATCTTGCCTACGAGAATAAAGTAATTACGCTTCATTCCAAGATTAAAGTGAGAAGAAGAGAAACTGCAGCCGATGGAACACAGAGAACACGTACAATCGACTGTACTCTGGGACGGATTCTTTTTAATGAGATTATCCCACAGGATTTAGGTTTTGTAGACCGCTCGCAGCCTGAAAATCTTCTGAAGCTGGAAATCGATTTCCAGTGTGGAAAGAAACAGTTAAAACAGATTCTTGACCGCTGTATCAGCGTTCATGGCACCACAAAGACTGCCGAGGTTCTGGATGACGTTAAGGCATTGGGATACAAATATTCCACAATCGGTTCCTTAAGCGTTTCCATTTCCGACATGACAGTGCCGAAGGAAAAACCACAGATTCTTGCGGATGCCCAGAAACAGGTGGAATACCTGACCAAACAGTACCGCCGTGGTTTCATGACCGAGGAAGAACGCTACAAAGCAGTCGTACAGACTTGGTTTGCTGCCGATAATGAATTGACAGACAAACTGATTAACGGTCTTGATAAATACAACAACATTTTCATGATGGCCGATTCAGGAGCCCGTGGTTCCAATCAGCAGATTAAACAGCTTGCCGGTATGCGTGGACTGATGGCCGATACATCAGGACGTACCATTGAACTTCCAATCAAATCCAACTTCCGTGAAGGTCTTGACGTACTGGAATACTTCATTTCCGCCCACGGTGCCAGAAAAGGTCTGTCGGATACTGCGCTTCGTACTGCCGATTCCGGTTACCTGACCAGACGTCTTGTGGATGTATCTCAGGAACTGATTATCCGTGAGCAGGATTGCTGCGAAGGCAGTGATGAGATTCCGGGAATGTATGTGGAAGCTCTCATGGATGGAAGAGAGACCATCGAGACATTGGAAGAACGTATTTCCGGTCGTTATGCGGCTGAGGAATATACCGATGACGAAGGAAATGTTTTAGTACCGAAAAACTGCATGATTACACCAAAACGTGCAGCAGCCATTGTAGGCGCCGGACATTCCAAAGTAAAGATTCGTACCATGCTTACCTGTAAATGCTCCAATGGAGCCTGCTCCAAATGTTATGGAGCAAACCTGGCAACCGGACAGTCCGTACAGGTGGGTGAAGCAGTTGGTATTATTGCGGCACAGTCCATTGGAGAGCCTGGTACACAGCTTACCATGCGTACTTTCCATGCCGGTGGTGTAGCCGGTGATGATATCACACAGGGTCTTCCTCGTGTGGAGGAGCTTTTTGAAGCCCGTAAGCCAAAGGGTCTTGCGATTATCACAGAAATTGCAGGTCTGGCACAGGTTAAGGAGACTAAGGAAAAACGTGAGATTATCGTAACCAATAACGAAATCGGAGAATCCAAAACCTATGTGATTCCTTACGGTGCACGAATCAAAGTACTTGACGGTACTTATTTAGAAGCCGGAGATGAACTGACCGAAGGTTCTGTAAATCCTCATGATATTCTGAAGATTAAAGGTGTTCGTGCTGTTCAGGATTACATGATGCGTGAGGTACAGAGAGTATATCGTCTTCAGGGTGTAGACATCAACGATAAGCACATTGAGATTATCGTTCGCCAGATGCTTAAGAAAGTTCGCATTGATGAACCGGGTGACAGCAATTACCTGCCGGGAGCACTGGTTGATATCCTGGAACTGGAGAATGAAAATAAAAAACTTATGGAAGAAGGAAAAGAAGTGGCAACTGCAGAACAGACACTTCTCGGTATTACCAAGGCTTCTCTTGCAACCAATTCCTTCCTTTCCGCAGCATCCTTCCAGGAGACCACCAAGGTTCTTACCGATGCAGCCATCAAAGGAAAGATTGACCCGCTGATTGGTCTTAAGGAAAACGTTCTTTTAGGAAAACTGATTCCGGCAGGAACCGGTCTGAAAAAGTATCGTAACCTTCATCTTAACACAGAGCTGATGCCTGAAGAAGAACCGGATGAATACGATTACGAAGCGGAATACACTTCTGTTGAAGATGAAATGAAAGGAAACACTGCAGAAGATACCGTAGTTTCCATGGATGAAACCCTGGTTTAATCCATAATAAAGCAACCATATAATGTAGTATAATTCATAAATCCCTCCTGAGCAGAGCTTTCCGGTCAATGGAAAGCTGCTTTGGGGGGATTTTTAAAAATCAGCCTTGACAAATATTTGAAAACCCCTTATAATTTCAAATTGTGTGCGGGTGTATAAGTATGCCCGTAAACGGATATAATCAATATGATTGTATCCCCCGGTTTTACCGGAGAGAGAAACTATTAGCAACCACATCAGAAAATATGTATGGAGGTGAATTTCAGAATGCCTACTTTCAATCAGTTAGTAAGAAAAGGAAGACAGTCTGTAGCAAAGAAATCCACAGCACCTGCACTTCAGAAAGGATTTAACTCCTTAAAGAAGAAATCCACAGATGCAAGCTCACCACAGAAACGTGGTGTATGTACTGCCGTTAAGACAGCTACTCCTAAGAAGCCTAACTCAGCGCTTCGTAAAATTGCCAGAGTACGTCTTTCCAACGGAATCGAAGTAACAAGCTATATCCCTGGTGAAGGACACAACCTTCAGGAGCATAGTGTTGTTTTAATCCGTGGCGGAAGAGTAAAGGACTTACCAGGTACAAGATACCATATCGTCAGAGGTACACTTGATACAGCTGGTGTCGCAAACAGAAAACAGGCTCGTTCCAAATACGGTGCTAAGAGACCTAAAAAATAAGACATTATGAACAAATGCCGGAATAGCAATATTTTCTCTGTTGGTTGCAGGTAAATAGAAATTCGCAGTCCGAGCATGAACATTGGAAATGAGATTTCCGTGAGTACCGATGATTTAATGTCTGATTTTTGTATCAGAAAAGTTTTATTAAGGAGGGAAGAACCGTGCCACGTAAAGGACATATTGCAAAAAGGGATGTATTACCAGATCCTATTTATAAAAACAAAGTGGTTACAAAGCTTATCAATAACATCATGTTAGATGGTAAGAAAGGTGTTGCTCAGAAGATCGTTTATGGCGCATTCGACCGTGTAGCACAGGAAACAGGAAAAGACGCTCTGGAAGTATTTACAGAGGCAATGAACAACATTATGCCGGCTCTTGAAGTTAAATCAAGACGTATCGGTGGTGCTACTTATCAGGTACCTATCGATGTAAGACCGGACAGACGTCAGGCTTTAGCTCTTCGCTGGATTACCCTTTACTCCCGTAAAAGAGGAGAAAGAACTATGGAAGAACGTCTGGCCAGAGAGATTATGGATGCAGCAAACAACACAGGTGCATCTGTAAAGAAGAAAGAAGATATGCACAAGATGGCAGAGGCAAACAAAGCTTTTGCACATTACAGATTCTAACAGGAGGACGGAAACTTGGCTGGAAGAGAATACCCACTTGAGAGAACCAGAAATATTGGTATTATGGCCCATATCGATGCTGGTAAAACAACATTGACAGAGCGTATCCTTTATTATACTGGTGTAAATTACAAGATTGGTGATACTCACGAAGGTACTGCTACCATGGACTGGATGGAACAGGAGCAGGAAAGAGGTATCACAATTACTTCCGCTGCCACAACCTGTCACTGGACTTTACAGGAAAACTGTAAGCCAAAAGACGGTGCTTTAGAGCACCGTATCAACATCATTGATACTCCAGGACACGTTGACTTTACAGTAGAAGTAGAAAGATCCCTTCGTGTATTAGACAGTGCTGTCGGTGTCTTCTGTGCAAAGGGCGGTGTAGAACCACAGTCCGAAAATGTATGGCGTCAGGCAGACACTTATAATGTACCTCGTATGGCATTCATCAACAAGATGGATATCCTGGGTGCAGATTTCTACGGTGCCGTAGAACAGATTAAGACAAGATTAGGAAAAAATGCGATTCCGATTCAGTTACCAATCGGTAAAGAAGATGATTTCAAGGGAATCATCGACCTGATGGAAATGAAAGCCTACATCTACAACGATGAAAAAGGCGAGGACATCGACATTGTTGATATTCCTGAAGATATGGCAGACGATGCAGAATTATACCGTACTGATATGGTGGAGAAAATCTGTGAGTCTGATGATGATTTAATGATGGCTTATCTGGAAGGAGAAGAGCCATCCGTTGAGGAACTGAAAGCAGCTCTCCGTAAAGGAACCTGCGAATGTACAATGGTTCCTGTATGCTGTGGTACTGCATACAGAAACAAAGGTGTTCAGAAACTCCTCGATGCAATCATCGAATACCTTCCGGCTCCTACTGATGTAGAAGACATCAAGGGAACCGACCTGGACGGAAACGAAATCAGTGTAAAATCCTCTGATGACGAACCGTTCGCAGCTCTTGCATTTAAGATTATGACAGACCCATTCGTTGGTAAACTGGCATTCTTCCGTGTATATGCCGGTACAATGAATTCCGGTTCCTACATTTTAAATGCAACAAAGGGCAAAAAGGAACGTGTGGGACGTATCCTTCAGATGCATGCTAACAAGCGTACAGAGCTTGACAAAGTATATGCCGGAGATATCGCTGCAGCAGTAGGTTTTAAGATTACTGCAACTGGTGATACCATCTGTGACGAACAGCATCCGGTTATTCTTGAGTCCATGGAATTCCCTGAGCCGGTTATCGAGCTTGCTATCGAGCCAAAGACCAAAGCAGGTCAGGGCAAAATGGGTGAGGCTCTTGCAAAACTTGCAGAAGAAGACCCTACCTTCCGTGCACACACTAATACTGAAACAGGACAGACAATCATCGCCGGTATGGGTGAGCTTCACCTTGAAATCATCGTTGACCGTCTGCTCCGTGAATTTAAAGTAGAAGCTAACGTAGGTGCTCCACAGGTTGCTTACAAAGAGTCCTTCACAAAATCCGTGGATGTTGATTCCAAGTATGCAAAACAGTCCGGTGGTCGTGGTCAGTACGGTCACTGTAAGGTTCGTTTTGAGCCTATGGATGCAAACGCAGAAGAAACCTTCAAGTTTGACTCCGAGGTTGTCGGTGGTGCAATTCCTAAAGAATATATCCCTGCAGTTGGTGCTGGTATTGAAGATGCTGCAAAAGCAGGTATCCTTGGCGGATTCCCAGTTGTAGGTGTACACGCTACCGTATATGATGGTTCTTACCATGAAGTCGACTCTTCCGAAATGGCATTCAAGGTTGCAGGTTCCCTTGCATTTAAGGATGCTATGAAGAAAGCAGATCCGGTACTTCTTGAGCCTATCATGAAGGTTGATGTAACCATGCCTGAAGAGTACATGGGTGATGTTATCGGTGATATCAACTCCCGTCGTGGTCGTATCGAAGGTATGGAAGATGTCGGCGGCGGACGTATCGTTCACGGTTATGTTCCGTTAGCAGAAATGTTTGGTTACTCCACAGACCTTCGTTCCAGAACCCAGGGTCGTGGTAACTACTCCATGTTCTTTGATCATTATGAAAAAGTTCCGAAGAACGTTCAGGAAAAAGTGCTTGATGCACAGGGCAAATAAGAGGAATAATACAGGACAGATTCGCCAAAAGAAAATGGTATGTCTTAGTAACTTTTACTTGCAAATCTAATCAAAATGAAATATAATCATAGAAGGTGCGGCTTAATAAGCCGTGGCTTGGCTATGACCAGTGGCTGCTCGGTCATTTCGTGCCGAGCAGGAAAAAGTATTATATTTTTAAATAAGCCCGCAGGGCGTAAATTTAAGGAGGACAATCAAAATGGCTAAAGCTAAGTTTGAGAGAAACAAACCACATTGTAATATTGGTACAATCGGTCACGTAGACCACGGTAAAACAACATTAACAGCTGCTATCACAAAGACTCTTCACGAAAGATTAGGTCTTGGTGAGTTCGTAGCATTCGATAACATCGATAAAGCTCCGGAAGAAAGAGAACGTGGTATCACAATCTCCACAGCTCACGTTGAGTACGAAACAGAAAACAGACATTACGCACACGTTGACTGTCCAGGTCATGCCGACTACGTTAAGAACATGATCACAGGTGCTGCTCAGATGGATGGTGCTATCCTCGTTGTAGCTGCTACAGACGGTGTTATGGCTCAGACAAAAGAACATATCCTTCTTTCTCGTCAGGTAGGTGTTCCTTACATCGTTGTATTCATGAACAAATGTGATATGGTTGACGATGAAGA
>JALEIY010000061.1 GCA_022769785.1 Eubacterium sp. | reverse complement strand
GCTTCCCCGGATTTGATGATTACGCCATGTCTGGTTGCCTGTCCGATGGCTGCCATGATGGCAGTCGGTGTGGCAAGCACCAGCGCACAGGGGCAAAATACCACAAGAACCGTCACCGCTCTTACCAGGTCCTGTGTGAGTACACCGCCTATAATAGCAATAAGCAGGGCTGCGGGCACCAGCCAGCTTGCACATCGGTCTGCGATACGCTGCATCGGAGCCTGCTTTTCTTCGGCCTCCTGCACCATTCGGATAAGCCGCTGTAACGAGCTGTCTTCTCCTACCTTTGTGGCCCGGATGTCAATCGTTCCAAAACAGTTTACTGTTCCGCCATATACCTCTTCCCCGGCACCTTTATCTACCGGAAGGGATTCTCCGGTCATCACAGACTGGTCTATTGCCGTTTCTCCGCAAAGAACCACTCCATCAATGGGAACGGTCTCCCCCGGCAAAACACGCAGGATATCTCCCTGTCGGATTTCTCCTGCGGGAATCATTTCCTCTTTCCCATCCCTGAGCCTTCTTCCCTGTGTCGGTGTCAGACTGATAAGCTTTTTCAACCCTTTTTTCGCCCTTTCTGTGGTCATTTCTTCAAGAATTGCTCCCACCGACATTATGAAGGCCACTTCTCCGGCTGCAAATAAATCCCCAATGGCCACGGCGGCAAACATGGCAATGGTAATCAGCAATGCCGAAGAAATTTTGCTGATGCCCGGATTATGGATAACCCGCCATACCGCCAGATACAAAAGAGGAATTCCGCAGATAAAAACCGTCACCCAGGCAGGATCGGGCAGGCCCTTTGGAAGATTTCCCCGCATCACAAAGCTGATTATCAGACAGATTCCCCCCACCACCGTCATGGGAATCCCGGCTAAAATATCATTGATTTTCTTAATCATCGTCTTTCCCCTTTCTTGACATCGCCCTGCAAATATCATACACTTTATACGATACAAAACAGTTTGTTTGATTTTATTCTAGCTTTCCCGGAAAGGATTTCAACAATCAAAGGGGAAGCGATGTACGATACGGAACATTTTTATTAATTTGTCCAAAAAAAGGAGAATGAACCATGGACAGGCGACAGCAAAAAACAAGAAAAGCGATTTTTCAGGCCTTTCAGCATTTACTCGAAACAAAACGATTTGAAGCAATCACCGTTCAGCAGATTATTGATGAAGCGGATGTGGGGCGCAGCACCTTTTATGCTCATTTTGAAACAAAGGATGAGCTTTTGCGTGCCATGTGCCGGGATATTTTTGACCACGTTTTCGGGGAAAATCTTTCTTCCGAAAAGACCCATGATTTTTCCGGTGACACGGTCAGTCTGCAGGCACGGCTTACTCATCTGCTTTATCATCTGCGGGATAACAGCAAAAATATATCCGGGATTCTCTCCTGCGAAAGCCGTGACCTTTTTCTCGGCTATTTTAAGGAATATCTGATGCATATTTTTTCCCAATACGAAAAACAGGTGCATCGCAATGCACCTGAATCTTTCGTGTTAAATTTTCTGACAGGAAGCTTTTCTGAAACAGTCCTGTGGTGGTTTAATGGTCACATGGAATACACCCCGGAAAAGGTTGTGGAGTGTTTTATCTCCATGGTAAATTTTAATTTTCTTCTTTCAGCCACGCTGCCACTTCAAGAGCATGATAGGTAATAATCATCTGTGCCCCGGCACGTTTCATACCAATCATATTTTCCATGACGAGCTTCTTTTCGTCTACCCAGCCGTTGGCTGCCGCTGCCTTTACGATGGAGTATTCTCCACTGACGTTGTATGCGCAAAGAGGCATATTAGTTTCCATGGAAGCGGTTTTTAAAATGTCGAGATAAGCAAGAGCCGGTTTTACGATGATAATATCTGCTCCCTCATCAATATCGTCCTGAATATCGCGCATAGCCTCTCTTGCGTTATGATAATCCATCTGGTAAGTCTTTCTGTCTCCAAAGCCCGGGGCAGAATGTGCGGCATCACGGAATGGTCCGTAATAGCCGGAAGCCATTTTTGCACTGTAGGCCATGATTGGTGTCGTTTCCAGTCCCGCTTCATCCAATGCGGCACGAATTGCTGCCACATGACCGTCCATCATATTGGATGGAGCCACCATATCTGCTCCCGCCTGGGCACAGGTCACAGCAGTCTTTGCCAGCAGAGGCAGTGTCTCGTCATTTAAGATAATACCGTCTTTAATCAGGCCGCAGTGTCCGTGAGAGGTGTACTCACAAAGACAGATGTCCGCGATAACCACCAGCTCCGGAAATACGTTTTTGATGTAGCGGATGGCTTCCTGAATGATGCCGTGTTCGTTGTAGGCTTCGGAACCACATTCATCCTTATGTGCAGGAATACCGAAAAGAAGGATTCCGCGGATTCCTGCCTCCCGGATACGGGCGAGTTCTTCATCCAGGCGATCGATGGAATACTGGTATATTCCAGGCATGGAGTCTATCGGATTCTTTATGTTTTCTCCTTCAATGACGAACACCGGATAAATCAAATCATCCACGCTGACTGCGGTCTCGCGAACCAGCGCACGCATACCTTCTGTTGCACGTAATCGTCTTCTTCTAATCATTACAAATTCCTCCTTTTTCTATAGATCCAGATACTGGATCATGCCCGGCCCCAGCTCTGCCGTTGGTCTGGCTATAAAACCGTGTTTCTGATAAAAGGCTTCCCTTCCTTTGGCACACATCAAATCAAACATCATGCTGGTTCCCGGAAAGCCGGTGTTTATCACAAATTCCTTCAATGTATCCAGTATAAGTCCGCCGATACCTTCTCCCTGCATCTCCGGCCGGATAATCAAATCCTGCACATAGCATATCACTGCTCCGTCTCCGACGATTCTCCCCATTCCTACTGCCTGACCGTTTTTGTAAGCAACAAGTGTGTACAGACTGTTATCCAGCGCCCTTCTGGCCTGATCTCTTGTCAGCGGCCGAAAGTTCACCGCCTTTCTCAGTTCCAGATATGTGTCAATATCCAGCTGGTCTTCTACTAAATGCGTCATATAATATCCTGTCCTGTAATTGTATTTATTTCTTCTCTGGTAAGCATCCGGTCTTTCTCAAAGGCCTCTGCCGCAAGCCCCCGCAATATCCGGCGGCGGTCCTTTTCCTCCGGGAAACGGCTTTTCACGATTTCCCGAAGTTCTCCTAACTGTGCGGCAATGTGCTCATAGCTGTCCGGTATGGCTTTTTCGATATTACCGCGGATTTTCCGGGAAACCAGAGGGCTTTTCCCTCCCGTATTTATCCCGATACTGATATCTCCCTTTACCACCACGGCTGGGAAAATAAAGCTGCATTCCTCCGGTGCGTCAATGACATTGACCAATATTCCCAGTCTGTGACAGACATCTGCCACTTCACGATTGGTCTGCCGATCAGAAGTTGCGGCAATGACCAGAGCCGCATCCCGGATATCTTCCTCCCCGGCGCTTCCTTTCCGGATGGCTGCTTCCGGCAAAAGAGCGGTTATTTCCTCGCATACCTCTTTCGCGATTACCTGTACGTCCGCCTCATAGCGAAGCAGTGTCTCCACCTTCCGGAGTGCCACTGTTCCACCGCCGATTACCAGACATTTTTTATGTTTTATATCGATAAATATCGGAAAATGCGCCATATTATTTCTCGATTCCCTGCCTTGAGCCAATCCCCTCATCAAAAGGATGCTTTATTTTACAGATTTCTGAAATGTAATCCGCCTGCTCCTTTAAGGCTTCGGAAGGATTTCTTCCGGTTAAAACCACTTCCAGCTTCTCCGGACGGTTTTTCAGAAAATCAATCACCTTTTCCTCTGTCAGCAGACCCATGGACATGGCATAAACACTCTCGTCCAGAACGAGCATATCATAAGCTGCCGCTTCTTTCACAAGACGTTCAAACATGGCATCATTTTGTTCATGAAGAAGGGCTTTTTCTTCCTCGTTCATCTGGAAGGTAAACTTGTCCATTTTCTTTCCCGGAACTACGGTAATATTCGGAATCTTATCGATAACGTACCGTTCACTGGAGCTGTTATCCTTTAAAAACTGGTGAAGAAGCACTTTTTTGCCGTTTCCGGCTGCCCGGATACTGAGCCCCATACTGCAGGTTGTCTTTCCCTTGCCATCTCCGCAGTAAATGTGTACGCAGCCCCGACTGTTTTTTTCATCGGTTTTTCCGCCACAGCCCACCGGCTCTTTTTTCTCACCAAAAAGTTCTTTATAAATCTGCTCCATATCCAGACTGTTCCGGATTAAGTCTGCCAATTTATTATACTGTATTTCTTTATATTCTGCCACACTCAAATGATTTTCGCCAGGGGTAATACCTTTTTCTCTCATGATGTCATGCACCAGACCAAAAACCATCTCTTCATTATCAAAAATACCATGTAGATAACTTCCCCAGATTCTGCCGTCCTTTGTCATATAGGCATCGGTTCTGCCATCGGAAAGCTCTATCATCGGCACAGCTTCTCCGAGATTGGTGGTGCGTCCCATATGAATCTCATAGCCCTCCACCTCACGGTTGGAAAGTCCGTAAAGATTGTGTTCTTCTTTTATGGTTCCCAGAATACGGGTTCTTGTCTTTCCTCCCTGAAATACCGTGGAAATGTCCAAAAGTCCCAGGCCTCTCATGTCTCCGCCGTGTTCCACACCATCCGGATCATGAAGTTCTTTTCCAAGAAGCTGGAAACCGCCGCAGATTCCGATAATTCTTGTATCCTTTGCCGCCCGGATCAGTTTTCCTTCCAGTCCGCTTTCAATGAGCCACTCCATATCCGCCATAGTATTTTTGGTCCCCGGAAGCAGGATAAGATCCGGCTCTCCCAGTTCTTTTTTATCACTCACATAGCGCAAAGACACACCATCAATTAATTCAAATACACTGAAATCCGTAAAATTGGAAATGTGCGGAAGCCGGATAACCGCCACATCAATCCCTTCCGTGAAGGTTCTCTGATTGAGTCGGTCGGAAAGGCTGTCCTCGTCATCCACATCAATTTTTTCCATCGGAATTACGCCCAGCACCGGTTTTCCGGTGAGGTCCTCAAGCATTTTCAGTCCCGGTTTTAAAATCTCCACGTCCCCGCGGAATTTATTTATAACCACGCCGCAGAAGCGGTCCTGGTCCTCTTTCGGCAAAAGCTTAATGGTTCCGTAAGCGGAAGCAAATACACCGCCCCGGTCAATATCTGCCACTAAAATGACCGGTGCATCGGCCATTTTAGCCATTCCCATATTAACGATATCATTTTCTGCCAGATTAATTTCTGCAGGAGAACCTGCCCCTTCAATGACAACAATATCATTTTCATCCGCAAGATGCCGGAAGGCTTTCATTACCTCCGGAGCAAGGTTATCTTTCATTTTATAATAATCCTGTGCGCTCAGATTATCATAAACCTCTCCGTTTACGATTACCTGAGAGCCCATATTGCTGGTCGGCTTCAGAAGGATCGGATTCATCCAGTGTGTCGGCTCAATCATGGCTGCCTCTGCCTGCATTGCCTGCGCACGGCCAATCTCCAGCCCTTCCTTTGTAATATAGGAATTCAGTGCCATATTCTGTGATTTAAACGGTGCCACCCGGTATCCATCCTGCTTAAATACTCTGCAAAGACCTGCTGTCACAAAAGTCTTTCCTGAATTGGACATGGTTCCCTGCACCATAATTGCTTTTGCCATTTTATTTTTCCTCCTGCTACCTTATCTGTGTCAAAATCTCTTTCAGTTCTTTTATCAGCCTTTTGTTTTCTTCATGGGATTTCACCGCCACCCTCCAGCAATCTTCTCCAAGATTTACATAATTGCTGCAATTACGAATCATGATTCCCCGGGATTCCAGCCGGACATCCAAATCTTTTACTCCCGGTGTACAGAAAAACAGATAATTGGCATTCCCCTCAAACAGCGTAAGAGGCATTGCTTTTAATTCTGCTTTCATATAGGCAAGCTCCTGTTCCACGGTTTTAATCACGGCTTCTTTGTATTCGGAATTGCCAAGGGCCGCCAGACCTGCCTGCTGGGCAATGTGGCTGACCGACCATGCCTGTCCGGCTCTGTTTACCTTTTCTATCACCTTTTTATCAGAACATAAAAGATATCCAAGACGAACTCCCGGTATCGCATAAAGCTTTGTGAAAGACTTTAAAATCATCAGATTATGATACTGCTTAAGCCACGGCTTTACCGTATAATCTTTCTCTGCGCTGCATATTTCCAGGAAACATTCATCAATCATCACCAGGGCATCTTTTTCCCGGGCTTTCTCAAGGACTCTGATAATCAGTTCTCTTTCTGTGAGCAGGCCTGTCGGATTGTTTGGATTGCAGATAATTACCAAATCGGTTTCATCCTCAATTTTATCGACAATGTCTTCTTTAATCTGCAAATCCCTGCCCATATAATAATAGTCCATTTTTGCCCCGGCAGCCGTCATCGCTTCTTCATATTCCACAAATGCCGGCACCGGCAAAAGAACCTTTCCCGGCCGGAGGCCAAAGGCCAGACGGTATAAAATATCGGCGCCTCCGTTGCCGCAGGTGATATATTCGGGCGCCACCCCATCTTCCTTCGCAATTGCTTCCCGAAGCTCTTGACAGTCCGGATCCGGATAATTGATGGTTCCCTCCACCGCCTCCGTCATTGCACGACGAATATGCTCCGGCAGTCCTAAGGGACTGATATTAGCGGAAAAATCGAGAATCTCTGATTCTTTAAGTCCAAGCTTCCTTGCCTTTTTGTATATATTGCCTCCGTGTGAATTTTTCTTCATGTTCCTCTATTCCTCATTTTCTTACATTTTTATAGTAAACATCACACTGTCAGTGGATTTCCCAGAAAATATACCAGTAAAAATGTGATGACGCAGCAGACAATCAGCGTAAACACCGCACTGACATAGAGCAGCCGATTGGTTCTTCGTATATCTTCGTATTCTACCGGCCGAATATCATCCCCGATGGTCGGTTTTTCCACCGGCTTTCCAAAGTAATTGTGGGTTCCTCCCAGCTGTATATGCAGCGCTCCTGCAGCCACTGCTTCGGTCTGTGCACTGTTTGGACTTAAATGAGAGAACCGGTCCCGCCGGAATATCCGCCAGGCATCCTTTACGTCCAGACGGAGAACCGCTGCCGCCAGCAGCATCATCATTGCCGCCAGTCGGGCCGGAATAAAATTACAGATATCATCGAGTTTTGCAGATGCGTGACCAATATGCAAAAGTTCTTCATTTCTATAGGCTACCATGGAATCCAGCGTATTCACCGCTTTGTAGGCAAATCCCAGCGGGGCTCCGCCAAGAGCGATAAAAAACAGAGGGGCAATTACGCCGTCCGCCGTATTTTCCGCGATAGTTTCCACATCAGCTTTTGCCACTTCACTTTCATCAAGCTGCTGGGTATCTCGTCCTACCAGATAGGAAATCTCTTTTCTGGCTCCTTCCAGATCTCCTTCTTTTAATCGGTAATAGACCTTCATGGATTCTGTTTTCAGACTCTTTGTTGCCAGTATCTGATAGATAAAGAAGGTTTCCAGTCCAAACCGCAGCCATGGATGAATACGACCTGCGCCGTAAAGAATTCCCGCAATCACAAGAAATGTCCCTATGACAATCAGCACCGTCAATACATATCCCGCAATAAGCTCTGCCCGTGGTTTTCTCTCCAGTCCCTTTTCTTTTACTTCTTTCCAGCTGCATCCATAAATCAGACGCTGCAGCCCTTCTTTTATTTTGGTAATAAACCATCCGATAATCTGAACCGGATGAATCAGCCCATGCGGATCTCCAAGAAGCAAATCCAGAAAAAATCCAAGAAGCATGGCATATATCAAATTCATGTTTTATTCCTTCCCTGTCTTCTGTCTAAAATTCTGCTGCCATATCCACAAACCGTTTTGCCACATCCGGGCAATTATGGAAATAAAAATGAGGATATCCTGCCATTACATTTCCTTCACAATAAATGCCCTGCCACTTTTTACCGGAATGTTTTTCCATCTCACAGGTATCTCCCCGACGGGAAGCCTTCGAATAATGGAACTCGTGGACTCTCATCTGTGCTCCACAGTCAAAAAACGGCGTATCTTTTCTGGCTGTCGCTGTCACATATCCAAACTGCATAGACAGCTTTGGCGTCATCTGTACATCTGTCGGAATCAGTCCCAGCATCCGCCGGCTGCTTTCATCGGTTTCAATGAGATTCTCACAGGCATACATAAAGCCTCCACATTCCGCAATGACCGGTTTTCCGTCGATAACTGCCTGCCGAATCGACTCCTTCATCGTAAGGTTTTCAGAGAGTTCTTCCCGGTATGCCTCCGGATAACCGCCGCCCAGATAGATGCCTCCAATATTTTCCGGTAATTCCCGATCCTTAATCGGGCTGAAAAATACCAGCTCCGCACCTGCCTGTTCCAGAATTTCCAGATTTTCAATATAATAAAAACAGAATGCCTTATCCCAGGCCACTGCAATTCTCGCTCTTCTTATATCAGGAACCACCGGTTTTTGTACTTTTTCAAGCGGTGGGGCACTCTGTCCCAGTTCCAAAAGCATGTCCAAATCAATACATTCTTTTGCAACCTCTCCCAAAAGCGTAATGACTTCGTCCAGATTGGTAATTTCGGCGGCTGTCATCAGCCCCAGATGACGGCTTCCGATATGAACCCCATCATTCTGTGGAAAATATCCCACAACCTTTATGGGAAGCTGAGCTTCGATTTCCGGTTTCATCAGTGTATACAGTCCTTTGCTGCACCGATTGAGAATAACGCCCTTTACCGGATTTTCTCTGTATTCTAAAAGTCCCCGGATAATGGGAATCATCGTGCCGGACATTCCTTTCACATTGACAATCAGAATGGTCGGTGTCTCTGTAACCTGGGACACCGTATGGGTACTTTTTTCACTACTTACCCCGATTCCGTCATAATATCCCATAACACCTTCAATCACAGAAAAATCCACATCCTGGCTGTCCTTTGCCATCAATCTGCGAAGGTCCTCCTCTGACGAGAAAAACGGATCCAGATTTCGGCAGTCTGTTCCTGTAATATGACCGTGAAGCATCGGATCAATATAATCTGGTCCGCATTTATAGGACTGAATATTCATATTTCTGTCCGTCAATGCCTTTAAAATGCCACAGGTGATGCTCGTTTTTCCACATCCACTGTTGGCACCTGCCAGAAGAATTCTTGGCATTTCCTGTTTTTCACTCATTTTTACTCTTCTCCTTTTTATTCCTGCTCCGGTCTCCGAATCAGAAGCATTTTTATTCCTGCTTCCCGGCAGGCCTTCACTTTTGTATCCACCCCTCCGGTTTTTCCGCTGTCTTTAGTTACCAAAACCTGTGCTCTGGTCTGTCTGATAAGTCTCAGATTATCCTCCATAGAAAACGGCGGCATTTCCCCAAATACATGACTTTCCGGATACCCTGCCTTTCGGCAGCCTTCCAGAGAACTTTCGTTGTCAAGCACTCGTATATAAAGACGCTCCTTTGCTTCCTTTACGCCCCGGGCGTAAACCGCAGCTGTATTTACTCCTGTTGTCAGCAGGATATTTCCTTCTATCTGATTTAACAAATCCACTGCTTCCCCGGCATCTGCCACAGAAAGGATTTGATCATAGTCATAATTAATGTTTGGTCTTTCATATCTCTCATAAGGAACCGACAGCTCCCCTGTCACTTTTTTTACGGTCTGGGTGACTACTTTCGCAAAAGGATGGGAGGCATCAATTACCTTTTTGCATGGATTTTCTGTAAAAAAACGTCGGAATTCCTCTTCGTCCATGCGACCGGTATGTACGTCTACCGGATATTCCTGAAGCATCTCGGCACCCAATTCTGTTGCAACACAGGCCAGCACCCGCTTCTCTTCTTTCAGCTGCTGCACAATGACTTCTCTCGATTCTGTTGTGCCCGCAATTACAATTACATCATATTTCATATACTGTTCTTTCACCTGAAATGAATCTGCCATCGCCCGCGGAAGCATTCCGCGGGAACGGCATATTTCCTATAACTCTTTTTTAATAATCATGGTTGTAAAATAACCGTATTCTCTGTCCGGAATCAGCGGACCCACATATTCGCTTTCCATTCCCACGTTGCTGACCACAATCGCACTGTTTTCTCTTCCTCTGGAAACAAGGAGGTCATACACATCCTTTACATGACTGCCAACCTTCATGATAACGAGGTTGTCAAAAACATCCATGGCTTTTTCCACCTGGTCCATTCCTTTCAGAGATGGAATCACACCGAAGGCTTCATTTCCCTCTACGATAGAAATGTTTGCACGGCTGGCTCCGGCGCAGAAGGACGGAATTCCGGAAACCATCTCCACATCATAGCCGGCCTGAATCAGACGTCTGTGTACATAAGCGTAGGTACTGTATATTCCGATATCACCCAGTGCCAGCATGGCAATATTTTTTCCGTCATCCAGCCAGCCCATTACTTCTTCTGCGGCTGCCTGACGGCAGGCTTCTCTCTTTTCCTTATCTTTATTCATGGTAAAAAGGACTTCCCGAATCTTTTCTTTCGGAATATCCGTGGCTCCTTTTGCGATATTTAACGCCACGCTGTCCTCTCCTGCTTTTTTTACCGGAACAGCAACAATATCGCATTCTTCAATCAGTCTTTTGGCTTTCAGCGTCAAAAGCTCCGGGTCTCCCGGGCCAACGCCGATTCCGTATAATTTCCCCTTCATTCTTATTCCTTTCTGTTCTCAATCCGGCTTTCTTCTGCCTCTCAGACAGCCTTTGCCTGTCTCAAATGCTCCACAAACATTTCCGCGATGGCATCGATTTCTCCCAGACCTTTTAAAATAATCTGCGTCTCAAAGCCTGCCGCCTTCAGTATGCTGTCCCAGGAATCCTCCTCGGCTCCGGCCAGATCATTTCTGGCATGGTCTCCCGCTACAATCATCAAAGGCATCAGATAAACCTTTTTAATCTGGCGAAGCTTCAGCCGGCGAATCACATAATCAAGTCCCGGAAATCCTTCGACCGTTCCCACATAGGTATTTTCATAGCCCAGATCCCGCAGCATATTTTCAAACTGACAGTAAGCACTGTTGGCAAAATGTTCCGTACCATGTCCCATCAGCACAAAGGCCTCATCCTCTGCCATTGGCAGTTTCATCTCATTCATGACGATTTCACAGGCTTTTTTATAGTCCTCTTCCTCGGTCAGAAGCGGCGTTCCCACACGGATTACCGGTATTTTTTCTTTATACGGCGCCAGCATATTCATCATTTTCTCGTATTCCATACCGTTGATGATATGCGTCGGCTGACAAATCACTTCTTCATACCCTTCTCCGGCAAGCTGTTCCATGATTTCTTCCGGACTGTGTATAATCTGTTGTCTGGTTCTTTTCAGCTTTCTGATAATCATTCCGGATGTAAATGCTCTGAAGAAATCATATTCGGGAAATGCCTTTTTACAGGTTTCCTCAATGTTAACGATTGCCGGTAATGCCTCATCAAAGCTTGTTCCAAAGCTTACAACCAATAACGCTTTTTTGCTCATTTTTTCCTCCATCGTACTTTTAAACGGTGGCGCTAAACAGCATCACCGGATTGTTGGTATCCATGATGTGGTGGCTTCCGATTTTTCTTCCCCTTCCGATTGTTGCCTGTATGACATCATAGTCCGGGTCATACCGGGAAAGAATCTCTCCGGCTTCCGCAATGGTTTCCAGTGTTACTGCCGAAATGACCACTCTGATATTTTTGTGAAATCCGGCGATAACCTCCATAATCTGCTCCAGTTTTCCTCCGCTTCCCCCGATAAACACTTTATCCGGTACCGGAAGAAGTTTCACTGTCTCCGCAGCATCTCCATGATATACAAGCAGGTGCTCCGTTCCGAATTTTTCTTTATTTTTATTAATCAGCTCGACTGCATTTTCACTGCGCTCAACTGCATGAACAGAGCCAAACGGAGCCTGTCTTGCACATTCCACCGATACCGAACCGGTTCCTGCGCCGATATCCCATATTACATCATCTGCATGAATTCTCATTTTGTGAAGAATCAGCACACGGATTTCTTCTTTGGTCATCGGTGTTTTATCCCTCTCAAAATCAGCATCCGTCAGGAAACATGGCCGCACCACATCTTTTGGCTGCGGATTTTTTATCATGGCAACGCAAAGTGCCGGAAAGTCTTTTTTCGCCATTTCTTCCGGTGTGCCGCAGACAAGCAGTTCTTCTTCATAGGAAAGGTTTGCTCCGGCATATACCGTCACCTCGGTCAGTCCGTAATCAAGCATAATCTGGCTGAGCCATGCCGGTCCCTGTTCTTTACTGCATAAGAAGAATACTTTTGGATTTTCCGTCACCGCCAGTGCCACAGAGCCCGGGGTTTTGCTTCTGCCGTGTACGCTGATTAGCTTTGCGTCCTCCATGGTTTCCCCAAAGGCCGCTCCCAGCATCTGCATGGAACCAATTCCCGGCAGAATATCAATATTCCAGTCCGCACTGATGGCATCACTAATGATGGTTCTGTAAAGACTGTACATCAACGGGTCTCCGCTGACTGCAAGGGCAACTTCCTCATCTTTTTTTAATAATTCGTCTATGGCAGTCAAAGTATCCTTAATCTTTCTCATGGCCATAAACTGGGCTCTGGTTTCCCCGCAAATCTCCTGAAGCATTGGCAGAACCCTTTTTGCCGCAATGACCGTTCCTGCATTTTTCATACAATTTCTGGCTGCCGGCATCACATAGGCCTCATTGCCCGGTCCGATACCGACGATGGTTAACTTACTCATTTTTTTCCTCCCCCGGCTCCAGTACCGCATCTAAAACCTCTTTCGTATTGCTGCTCTGTGCCAGAATCTGATTGTTTCCATCCAGAAAGATTACCCCTACTCTGGCCATTTCATGGGCGGTTTTTTCACAGTAATAAGAGGCTTTTTGTGCCATATCCTCCCAGATGCCGCCAAGGCTCTCCTCCTCCACCACTTTCATGGCACTTTTGGTGGTAAGGCAGTCATAAATCTTTTGTATGGTTTCTTTTGGTGCTCCGTGAAGGGCCGCATGGGTACATATGGTCTCAATTCTGCCGTCTGCCACATGACTGTGGGTATTCATGCTTCCGGAAGCCACTTTAACCAGCTTGCCCACAAAGCCTCCAATCAGAATATGCGTAAATCCTCTTTCCACGGCTTCTTCAATCATAAATCCAATGTAATTGCTGACCTGAAGAATACACCGGAAATTCCCGTAATAATCTTTTAAGGCATTTTCTCCTGTCGTTCCCAGAACAAACAATATGGCTTTATGTCCCTGTCTGGCGTACATATCCAATTCAACCAGCAGGGAATCCTTCATGGCTTCTTCACTCATGGGTCGGACAATACCTGTGGTTCCGAGCACCGACAGTCCTCCTTTAATTCCCAGCCGCGGATTAAAGGTCTTCTTTGCCAGCTCTTCTCCTCCCGGTATGCTTACATTGACGACGGCGGCCCGGTCTCCGATAATTTTTCGCAGTGCCTCTGTTGCCATTTTCCTCGGCACGGGATTGATAGCCGGTTCTCCCTCCGGGAGCTTCAGCCCTTCCCGGGTAACGGTTCCGATGCCGTCTCCGCCCACAAAGGAAATTTCTCCTTTTTCTTCCCGGATATCAACCTTTACGGTTATTTTGCTTCCATGCGTTACATCGGGGTCATCCCCGGCATCTTTTATGACGCCGCAGACGCCGTACTCCTCCGGCACCACATCAAGATACAGCGTTTTTCCAATGGGGGTATCTACCCGTATCACATCCGGACAGCTTCCGGTCATCTGCCACTGAGCAGACGCTGCGGCTGCACCGGTCATGCAGGAACCGGTAGATACTCCTTCTCTTAATCTTTTCATTTTATTAATTATAACTGATACAGCATGGCGTTACAGATGGTTGCCGCAATATTGCTGCCGCCTTTTCGTCCCTTTGGCACGATATATGGCACGCCTGCTTCCATAATAAGTTCTTTGGATTCCACTACGTTGACAAATCCTACCGGTGCACCGATAATAAGCGCCGGTTTTATTGTTCCTTCTTTTATCATCTCATAAAGACGAATAAGGGCAGTCGGGGCATTTCCGATTGCATAAATCACTTCTCCCGGGAGCTGAGCACCTCTTTCCATGCAGATGGCTGCTCTGGTGCAACCCCGTTCCTTTGCTTCTTTCGCCACATCCTCATCTGCCATAAAACAGTGTGCTTCTCCACCAAAGGATGCCAGCTTCTTTTTATTGATTCCCGACCATGCCATTTTCGTGTCAGTCACAATATGCGCACCTCTTTTTAATGCTTCCATACCCAGACGGGCGGCATTTTCAGAGAAGCACAGATTATCCGCATAATCAAAATCCGCAGAAGTGTGAATACAGCGCTTTACAATCGCAAACTCCGGGTCCGGCCAGGTTCTTCCGCCCAGTTCGCTGGTAATGATTTCCATGCTGCGCTTTTCAATATCTTCCGGTTTTACAATTTTTATTTTATCTAACATATTTCCTCCCTAATCCAGTTCTTCATAGGTTCCAAAATTTGTCTGTTCAAAGCTTGGCAGTTCCCAGTATGCTTTAAATGCATAGTCTGCAATGGTAAATCCCATCACTGCCCCGGTTCCTTCTCCGAGACACATATTTGCCAGAATATACGGCTGCTTGTGCAATGCCTCAAGAATCATCTGTCCGGCAGGCTCATTGGAGCAATGGGACGGGAAGAGGTACGGGTCACATTCCGGAACCAGCTTTACTGCCAGCAGTGCAGCCACTGATGAAATAAATCCATCAATAAAAATCGGGATACCCAGTGCGGCTGCTCCGATATAGCAGCCCATCATCCCGGCGATATCCAGACCTCCGACCTTGGCAAGAACATCAATCGCATCCTCCGGGTCCGGCTGATTGATGGCAATACTGTCTTTAATGACCTGTATTTTCTGTTCCAGGTCTTTGCTGGTCAGCCCGGCCCCTTTTCCGGTCACCTTTTCCACAGACTGGTTTAACATAACAGCACAGATAGCACTGCTGGTTGTCGTATTGCCAATACCCATCTCTCCGGTTGCCAGCAGAGTATAACCCTGTTCCTTCAATTCTTCAACCATGCTGATACCGACCTCTATAGCTTCGATTGCCTCCTGCCTTGTCATGGCAGGCCCTTTTCGCATATTATCTGTCCCGTATTTTACTTTTCTTCTTCGCACTCCCGGACAGTCGCTGTCCGTGGCAATTCCAATATCCACAGGATATACATCTGCACCACTCATGGATGACATAATACAGATTGTTGCATTATGCTTTGTCATATTTTCTGTGACGGTTTTTGTCACTTCCTGTCCGGTCTGAGTAACCCCTTCTTCCACCACACCATTATCTGCCGCCATGACAATGACCGCTTTTTTTCCAATGTGCGGATTTTTATCCCGGTAAATGCCGGCGAACTGCGTCACCATTTCTTCCAGTCTTCCCAGACTGTAAAGCGGCTTTCCCAGTGTATTCCACCGGTTATGTGTATACTCCATGGCCTCTTTATCCAGAGGCTGTATACGACTGATTGCTTCTTTGAGCGTCATGCTCCTCATCCCTTTCTGTTTTCTGAAACGATGCCGGAATATGGAAATCGGTTTTCTGAAACTGCTGTCCTTCCGGCTTTATTTTTAATTTTGGGGAAATCTGTTTCGTTACAGCAGATAAGTCCACAGACCGTCCGGGAATCCCGCAAACCTGGTAATGATTAACACAAGCAGGATGAGCAGTACCTCAGACAACTCGCTTCCCGCTCCCATGACATCACCGGTAATACCTCCAATCTTTCCGGTAATATAGACACGGAAAAGATAGGCAAACAGGTAAAGAACCGCAAACATCACAATTCCCCAGTAGGAAAATGCGACTCCCATAAATAACAGTCCAAGAATCACGGTCCCAATCACCGTGGCTTTATCTACGGTTCCCACATAAATACCGATACCGTTTTTCCGCGGGTAAACGGCTTTATATACAATGGCACCCTGCACCATTTTTCCTGCCACCGGCATCATGAGAATCATGAGCCATTTCATATCACAATAAGACAGACCGACAAACTTCAGCATAATGTCAAAGCACATGGCAATGGCTCCGTTTGTTCCAATCCGGCTGTCCTTCATGATTTCCAGCATACGTTCCCTTGTTCTGGCGGAGTAAATTCCATCCGCCGTGTCTGACAGGCCATCCAGATGAAAGGCCCCTGTCACACAGAAATTTGCAAGCAGAGCGAAAATAATACCAAAGGTATCCGGAAGCACCAGTGTCACAAGAAAATATACCAGTACATCCACCAGACCAATGATGAGTCCGACCACAGGATAATACAAAAATCCTTTGTGCATATCTTCATCCTTTACCTCTCCCAGATTCACGTTGACCGGAATCCGGGTCATGAATCCGAGGGTAAGGAGAAAGCGCTTCAATTGTGTTTTCATTCCTTCGACCTTCCTTCTCTGGCATCCTGTATCATGATTTCTGTCATACCTTTTGCTGTATAGGAAATTGCCTCTCTGGCAATCTGAAGTCCCAAATCGGTGGCAGTCTTTGTGGTTACCGGGCCGATACTGATGTATTTTCCCTGTACCTCATCCAGATTATCCACCATGGATACAAATGCCCGCACTGCACTGGAGCTGGCAAATGTAATATAATCGGTGCTCTTTATCAGTCTGGAAAGCTCATCGGCTTTTCGCATATCCACGACGGTATGGTAAAGAGAAATACAGGTAGCATCAATGCCCGCTTTCGCAATGGCATCCGGAAGCACCTGATTCGCCTCCTCAGCCCGCAGCATCAATACCCGGTCCTCTTTATTCAGAAGAGGAACAATGGCATTTGCCATATCCTTTGAAGAATAAGCCGTTGGTATGAAGTCACAGTAAATACCATGGTCTTCCAGTGCCTTCTTTGTGCCGTCGCCGATGACCGCAAAATGAATATGCGCAAAATCCCGGATATCTTTCCGAAGCATTTTTAATTTATCAAAGAAACATTCCACACCGTTGGCGCTGGTAAAAATCACCCAGCTATAGGTGCCAATTTCGTCCATGGCCTGCTCAAAATCCGGAGTATTCAGGGCTTCTGTCCGAATAAGACTAAAGGAAATCGCTTCTGCACCCTCGCTTTTAAGGAGCGGTGACAGCCGGTCTACCATGGAACGGCTGCCGGTTACCAGAACCCGTTTGCCGGATAACGGCTTTTTGCCGTACCAGTCCAGGGTCTCAGAAAGACTTACTACATCACCCACAACAGTGATAGCCGGAGTCTGTATTCCCTGTTTTTTCACCTCGTCAACGATGGTAGCAAGGGTTCCGGTCGCCATTTTCTGTCTTGCGGTGGTTCCCTCCTGCAAAACACCGGCCGGCGTATCCGGATTTTTGCCTCCCGCAATCAGTTCACGAACGATATTTGGCAGATTCTTAAGTCCCATAAGGAAAATAAGGGTTCCCTCTTCTTTTGCAAGTACCTCGTAATTTAATACGCTCTCTCCATTTTTGTGATTGCCTTCATGTCCGGTAATCACATGGAAGGAGGATGCAAAATCCCGATGGGTTACCGGAATACCGCAGTAGGCAGGTACAGAGTAGGAAGAGGAAATTCCCGGAATCACTTCAAAATCCACTCCGGCTGCCCGAAGCTCCTGCCCTTCTTCTCCGCCCCGTCCGAAAATGTAAGGGTCTCCACCTTTCAGACGAACCACATTTTTTCCTTCCAGAGCCAGGTCAATCAGAAGCTGATTGGTTTCATACTGTTTCAGATGATGATGGGAGGAACGCTTTCCGGCATAAATCAGCTCCGCATCATCCTTTACCTCGTTAAGCAGAGAGCTGGATGCCAGATTGTCATAAACCACCACATCCGCTGTCCGGATAACTTCCAGACCCCGTCTTGTAAATAGTCCTTCATCTCCCGGGCCGGCGCCCACAAGATATACCATTCCCTTATTGACCTCTCTGGCAATATCTGCGCCAAGCTTTCCTGCCGCTGCCTCCCGGTCATCTTCGGAAAGAGTCACGCTCATGCTGGCTTTTCGTCCATGCACTCCGTCCTTTACATACATGGCACGCATGGTAAGCACGCCGTCTTCCTCCCGGCAAAGAGCTGCCGCCGGCGCGTTACAGCTTCCGCCGATTGCCGAAAGATATGCTCTTTCTGCAGTCAGAAGCAATCCTGCCTTTTCGCTGTGAATTGCCTGAAGCATCTGTGCCGTTTCCAAGTCATTCGTCCGGCTTTCCACCGCCAGAATTCCCTGTCCTGCCGCCGGCAGAAATACCTCCGGATTCAGATATTCATAAAAAATACCTTCTTCATTCTGATATTCCAGTCTTTCAATGCCTGCTGCTGCCAGAATAATTCCATCATACTGGCCTTCCTTAAGCTTACGCAGTCTTGTCTGTACATTTCCCCGGAGCATTTTGATCTTCACATACGGATTACACTCTTTTATGAGAATCTCTCTTCGCAGGGAACTGGTTCCGACAACGCTTCCCGGCTCCAGTTCTTCTAACTTTTTCCCGGACGTCGTCACAAAAACGTCTCTGACATCTGCCCGGTCAAGCACGGCACCGATACCAAGGCCCGCAGGGAATTCCATCGGCATATCCTTGGCACTGTGTACTGCAATGTCAATCGCGCCGGATAACAATTCCGCCTCCAGCTCTGCCGTAAATACCCCTTTTCCCCCGAAGGAGGTCAGGGACTTATCCAGAATCTGGTCGCCTTTTGTATCAATCTTTACAATCTCAAAAGAATGCTCCGGAAATGCTTTTTCTAATTTCTGTTTCACAATATCGGTCTGAATCAGCGCCAGCAGGCTTTTTCTCGTTCCGATTTTTATGGTTTTCTTCATGAAAAAATCCTCCGATTAGTCCACATTGGCAAAGCCATATTTATCTTCATAGCCCCGCGGTGTGATCATTTTTCCGTCTTTTACATAGGTGTTAGAATTACCGATAATTACAATACTGAACATGTCAATCGGTGCATCCTTAAGCTCACCGAGGGTTGTGATATATGAGGACTGTTCTGCTCTTCCGGCATGGCGCACCACTCCGACCGGTGTGGATTCGTCCCGGTATATCATAAGGATATCTGCCGCTTTTTCCACATAATCGGCACGTTTTTTACTTTTCGGATTATAAAGGCAGACAATCATATCGCCCTGTCCGGCACAGTCTACCCTTTTCATGATAAGGTTAAACGGTGTCATCAGGTCACTTAAACTGATAACCGCAAAATCATGCATCAGAGGGGCTCCCAGTACGGAAGCCGCTGCGCTGGCCGCTGTAATGCCCGGCACAGTTTCAATCTCCACGCTGGATTTTTTCTCATTGGCTATTTCTAATAAAATACCTGCCATTCCGTAAATACCGCTGTCTCCGGAGCTTACCATTGCAACGGTCTTTCCTTCCTCTGCCAGATCTACCGCCATACGGCAGCGGTCCATTTCTTTGGTCATCGGGGTTGCCACATATTCTT
>JALEIY010000056.1 GCA_022769785.1 Eubacterium sp. | reverse complement strand
ATAATCTTTTGCTTATGGTCTTCTCCAAATGCTTCCATAGTAATGATAAGCTCCACGGAGCTGTTTCTGTTTACACTGACAAACTGGTTATGCTCCAGTTTGATGATATTTCCCTGCTCATCGGCAATGATTTTGGATACTTTATTAAGCTGTCCCGGCACATCCGGAAGAAGTACGGAAACCGTAAAGATTCTGGAGCGTAAAATCAGACCATTTTGTACCACGGAGGACAAAGTAATAATATCCATATTACCACCACTCAGAATGGAAACGATTTTCTTGTTTTCCGGAGGCAGATGACGAAGAGCGGCTACCGTGAGAAGACCGGAATTTTCCACCAGAAGTTTATGATTTTCCAGAATATCAAGGAAAGCAACGATAAGCTCATCATCTTCAATAGTAATAACGTCATCAATGTTCTCGGAAAGATACGGGAAAATGCGGCTTCCCGGTGTTTTCACGGCTGTACCGTCAGCGATGGTATTAATCTTATCAAGGGTAACGACATGACCGGCTTTTAAGGATTCCTGCAGGCAGTTTGCTCCGGCAGGCTCCACACCGATAACACGGATTTTCGGATTCAGCATTTTAGCCAGAGTAGAGATTCCGGTTGCCAGTCCACCGCCACCGACAGGTACAAGAATAATGTCTACCGTCGGAAGCTCTTTGACGATTTCCATGGCAATGGAGCCCTGTCCGGTTGCCACATCAAGGTCATCGAAGGGATGAACAAAGGTATATCCATGCTCCTCGGCCAGTTCCAGCGCTTTTTCACAGGCTTCATCATAAACATCACCGTGCAGAATCACATTGGCACCGTAAGATTTGGTTCGGTTTACTTTTAATAAAGGAGTGGTGGTAGGCATTACAATGGTAGCCGGAACACCGTACTGGTTTGCGGCATAGGCAACACCCTGTGCATGATTTCCGGCAGAAGCGGCAATCAGCCCCCTTGCTTTTTCTTCCTCTGTCAATGTGCTGATTTTATAATAAGCTCCCCGGATTTTGTAGGCTCCGGTAAGCTGAAGATTTTCCGGTTTAAAATATACCCGGTTTCCTGTCATCCGGGAAAAGAAATCGCTCTGAATCAGATTTGTCGGCAATATCACATTCTGTACGGTTTCATAGGCTTCTTCAAATTTATCCAGTGACAGCTTGTCCATCATTCTTCTTCCTCCTGCTCAGCTTTTTCAAATAATGCATTCACAAAGGCATCCGGGTCAAATTTCTGAAGGTCATCAATCTGTTCTCCAATACCGATATATTTTACCGGAATACCCATTTCTGACTGAATTGCTATGGCGATACCTCCCTTTGCAGTGCCATCGAGCTTAGTCAGTACAATACCGGAAACATCCGTTACTTCTTTAAACTCTCTTGCCTGAACGACTGCGTTTTGTCCGGTTGTACCATCTAAGACAATTAAAGTTTCCAGATAAGCCTCCGGAAATTCTCTTTCAATGACACGGCGGATTTTTGATAATTCATTCATTAAATTCTTTTTGTTATGAAGACGTCCTGCCGTATCACACAGTAAAATATCTGCGTGTCTTGATTTGGCAGCCTGACAGGCATCATAAACCACAGCGGCTGGGTCGGAGCCTTCCTGCTGGGCAATGATATCTACACCGGCGCGGTGAGACCATTCCGTAAGCTGTTCAATGGCAGCCGCCCGGAAGGTATCAGCAGCAGCGAGGATAACTTTTTTATTCTGTGCTTTAAGCTGTGCGGCAAGTTTTCCGATGGTTGTGGTTTTTCCAACTCCGTTTACACCAATAACCAGAACCACGGAGGTTTTATTTTCATAGTCATAAGCGGCTTCATCGACACTCATCTGCTCCTTAATAATATCAATAAGAAGCTGTCTGCATTCCTCCGGTTCTTTAATTTTTTCCTCTTTTACTTTTTCCTGAAGATTCTCGATAATATTCATGGTGGTATCTACACCAATATCTCCCATGATGAGAATTTCTTCCAGCTCTTCATAAAATTCATCATCAATTTTGGAAAAGCCCCGGAAGATGGAATCCAGACCGGAGGCGATATTTTTTCTTGTTTTGGTCAGGCCGCTGACCAGACGACTGAAAAATCCCATTTTTTAACTCCTTTTCTCTATTATATTCATATGTTATTTAATCATATAACTACTATATATTGTTTTGTTCATACCACATCCGTATTTTACTCAGGCGTCAAGCTGCGCATCAATTAAATCAACAGAAATCAGAGTGGAAACACCCTTTTCCTGCATAGTGATACCATATAAGGCATCGGCAGCTGTCATAGTTCCCCGTCGATGGGTGATAACAATGAACTGTGTATCTTTGGAAAGCTGTTTTAAATATCTTGAAAAACGGACAATATTCGGTTCGTCAAGAGCAGCTTCAATCTCATCGAGAAGACAAAACGGGGATGGCTTCAGCTGCTGAATTGCAAACAGCAGGGAAATCGCCGTTAATGCCCGCTCTCCACCAGACAAAAGCATGATATTCTGCAGCTTTTTCCCCGGCGGCTGCGCACAGATACGAATACCGCATTCCAGGATATTTGATTCATCCATAATTTCCAGGTCAGCCTGTCCACCCTCAAAGAGACTGCAAAATACCTTCTGGAACATCGACCGGATTTCTTCAAACTTCTGGATAAACTGTTCCTTCATGGCGGCATTTAAATCATCAATCATGACCACAAGATTTTCTTCCGCCTGACGGATATCCTCATACTGCCCTTTTAAGAACTCGTAACGCTCTCCTACCTCCCGGTATTCCTCAATGGCATTTACATTGACATTTCCGAGCTGACGGATTTTCTGACGAATTTCTTTCTGTTCCCGTCGCTTTTCACCGACTTCCGATGGTCGGATGTCGTATTTTTTCAAGGCAAGGGCATAATTGTAAGTGATTTCATAGGTTTCCCACATATAATTCGTGGAGTTATCCAGCAATTCCGTGCTTTTTTCCAGACGATTTGTTATCCTCGTATTTTCTTTTTCCAGAGTAAGAAGTCGTTCATTTGTTTCCTCAAGCTGCGAAAATACCGCCTGTTGTCTGGATGAAATCTCTTTTTGCTTTTCTTTTATTTTCGATAGTTCTTCATGGATATGTGTCAGTTCTTTTTTATGGGAATCAATGATTTCCTCAAGGGCTGCTGTTTCTTTCTTTAATTGTTCGTTGGTTTCCTGAAGCTCTTTTCTTTTTTGTCGATTCTGTTCAATACTGTCGGTAAGCTCTTTCAACTCATTTTGCAGACGCTCATATTCTGACCGACAGAAGTTCTGCTGCTGTTCTTTTTTTGAAATTTCAAGAACAAGACTGTTCTTTTCCTCTTCCTGCTGACGGATATTTTCTTCCGTATCACGAATCTGCTCTTCAAGCTGTCCAATCAGGTCATTGTTTACTTCATGGGATTTCTCTTTATTTTCCTGCTGGGCATTCAGAGCATCCTTCTGAATTCGGATATCCGCAAGCTGACGACTTAAAACATCATGGCTCTCCTTTAAAGAACGGATTCCATTATTGATTTCCTTTTCTTTTTCAGAAAGCTCCGGAAGCTGTTTTTCATAATCGTGTACAAGAAGATTTATTTTTTCCAGCTCTTCTTTTCTGCGATTTGTTTCTTCTTCCAGGCTCTTTCTTTTTTCTTTTAATGAAGCGAGGCTGCTCTTTAGTCCTTCACAGACCTTTTCTGCTTCATTCATTCGGCTCTGGCATTCTTCCACTTCTCTTTTTCTTCCAAGCAAATTGCCGGAATGACGGAAAGCACCGCCGGTAATTGCCCCTCCGGGATTTAAAAGTTCCCCGTCCAGGGTCACAATCCGGATGCTGAAATTATTCTTTTTTGAAAGATAAAGGGCATGGTCAATATGGTCAACTACTATAGTCCTTCCAAGAAGTGACATTACCAGATTTTCAAACTTTTTATCCACGGACACAAGACGGTCTGCAGTACCGATGACACCTTCTTCCTCCAGTATTCTTGGGGAAATAACGGTATTTTTCCTTCGGATATTTGTCAGTGGTAAAAAGGTTGCCCGACCCAGCCGGTTCTTTTTCAGAAAAGAAATCATGGCCTTTGCTGTGGCATCATCTTCTGTGACAATGTTTTGCAGGGCACCGCCCAGTGCAATCTCAATAGCGGTTTCATATTTTTTATCGAGCGTTAAAATATCTGCCACTACACCGATTAATCCCGGATGATTTTTTTTCTGCTCCATAACCTGACGAATGGACTGCTGATAGCCGTCATATCTCTCGGAAATATTGCGTAAGGTTTCATAGCGGGAACGAGCCCGGAGGAACTCCTGGTGTGTCTGTTCAAGCTGATGCCGCTGTTTCTTTTCCTCCTCCTGACAGTCCATCAGATTTTTCTGTGCCTGATGGCAGGCTTCCATGGCAAGGCTCGCTTTTTCGCCTGCCTCCGAGAACTCCCTCTTTACACTGGCAGTTCTCTCTTCCAATGCTCTTTTTTCGGATTGATAAGTAAGCAGCCGACTGTTATATTCCGCATTTCGAATCTGAAGCTGCTCTTCCATTGCAATATAACGACTCAGTTTTTCTTTAATATCCGCACTGCTGCTCATGAGAGAAAATAATTTATCTCTTTCTCCTGCGGTCATTGTCATGAGTCGTTCTTTTTTCTGTGTTAATACCGTAAGAGCATCTTCGCTGTCCAAAAGCTCTTCTTTCAATTCTGCCAGAGAAACTTTAATCTGTTCTTCTTCTGCTTCCTGGTCTTTAAGAAGCGTTTCTTTTTCTGTTTTATCTTTTGACTCCTGCTCTTCATAATGAAGAATAAAACGGCAATTGGACTCCTGCTGATTTGAGAATTCCTGTTTTTTCTGTCTCAGGGCTTCCATCTTCTCCTGCTCTTCTTCTTTTTGTGCATTGAGCCGGTCTGCCTGAGCAGACAATTCTTCGGTTTTGTGATGAAGCGCAGTATTTTTTTCTTTTATTTCCTCACAGGCAGTTCTTGTACCGGTCAAATCTCTTTCTACGATAGCCTGCTGCCGTTCCAGTTCACTCTGTTGTGCAGAGAGCTGTTCATAATCATAGAGGAACAGATGAATGTCAAGATCTTTCTCCTGTTCTTTCAGCGCCAGATATTCTTTTGCTTTTTTGCTCTGGATTTCCAGAGGTCCTACCCGCGCAGACAATTCATTTAAAATGTCCGTCACACGTTCCAGATTCTGCCGTTCCTGTTCGAGAGACTTCTCTGTCACTGTCCGGTTCTTTTTATATTTTGCAATACCGGCCGCTTCATCAAACAGTTCTCTGCTGTCCTCAATTTTTCCGCTTAAAATCTTCTCTACCTGACCCTGTCCGATAATGGAATAACCTTCTTTGCCGATACCGGTGTCAAAGAAAATTTCCACAATGTCTTTTCGGCGGCAGACGGAACCATTGATAAGATATTCACTTTCGCCGGAACGGTATACTCTTCTGGCCACTTTTACTTCATCATAATCAAGGGAAAGTTGCCGGTCTGTGTTGTCAAAAACAATGGCGACATAAGCAAATCCCAATGGCCGCCGGTTTTCTGTCCCGGAAAAAATGACATCTTCCATACGTGAGCCACGGAGCTGTCTTGCACTCTGTTCTCCAAGAACCCACCGGACCGCATCTCCGATATTGCTTTTTCCGCTGCCGTTTGGTCCGACGATACCGGTGATTCCGTGAGGAAATTCAAATACAATTTTGTTGGCAAAGGATTTGAATCCGTTTATTTCAATACTTTTTAATCGCATAATGCTCCTGCTATCCGCCTAATCCTCAATATGGGAATGTCTTTTTTTCAGTAACATAATTGTCTGGTATGCAGCAATCTGCTCCGCCCCTTTTTTCGTTTTTCCGGTACCGGAAGCATATTCCTTTTCACCAATCATCGTTTTCACGGTAAATTCCTTATTATGGTCCGGTCCTTTTTCTTCAACCAGAACATACTGCAGTTTACCGTATTCTCCTGCCTGTACCATTTCCTGTAAAATGGTCTTTGCATCATAAAACAGCGTTTTATCTTCCACATCCTGCAAAAGATTGCTGTGTATAAAAGCAGAGGCCTCCTTCATGCCGCTGTCAAGATAAATTGCCCCGATTAAGGCTTCAAAAGCATCGGATAGAATAGAATTACGTTCCCTTCCCCCGGTCATATCTTCCCCTTTGCTTAATAGAAGATATTTACCAAGAGAAATGTCCTTTGCACAGATGGCAAGAGTATATTCACAAACCAGGCTGGAGCGGATTTTGGTCAGTTTTCCTTCATCCTTTTCCGGATACTGATGATACAGACAATCAGAGATTGTAAGTTCAAGAACCGCATCTCCGAGGAACTCCAGACGCTCATTGTTCTCTTTTTTCTGCTTTTTTTGTTCATTGGCATAGGAACTGTGCGTCATTGCCAGACGAAGCAGTTCTTTATTCTGAAATGTGTAACCGATTCTTTGTTCCAATTCATGAAATTTTACTGGTTTCATTTTCTCCTCCGACAGAAAGATGTTCCATTATTTTCTGATTAATTTTTTGTTCTTTGAAAGATACACACTGGAAAATAGCATTTTTCGTTTCTTTCGCCGATGAACTTCCGTGAATCTTCACAACGAGTCCTTTTAATCCTAACAGAGGGGCTCCGCCATATTCCGATGCATCAAAGGTTTTCAGGGTACGTTTTAAGGATGGTTTAACGAGAAGTGCTCCTAGCTTGCTTCGAAGGTTGGACATCATGCCCTTTTTAATCACATGAATCAAGGTTCCTGCCAGACCTTCCTCCAGTTTTAAAATAACATTTCCCACAAAGGCTTCTGTGACAATGACATCCACATCTCCCTTTGGAATATCTCTTGCCTCAATGCTTCCCACAAAATTGATACCGGAGCACTCTTTCAGAAGCGGATATGTTTCTTTTACCAGGGCATTGCCCTTCGCTTCCTCGGCACCAATATTTACAATTGCAACCTTTGGATTTTTAACACCCATGATATTTTTCATATAGATGGAGCCCATCTGAGCAAACTGTACCAGATGTTCCGGTCTTGCATCCACATTTGCACCACAGTCAATTAAAAGAGAAACTCCTTTTTCTGTTGGTACAAGCGGTGCCAGAGGTGCACGTTTTACCCCTTTACATTTTCCCACAAGAACCTGTCCTCCAACCAAAACCGCTCCCGAACTGCCGGCTGAAACAAAGGCATCACATTCCCCTGCTTTTACCGAGCGAAGTCCCACAACCATGGAAGAATCTTTCTTCTTTTTGATGGCAACCGCCGGAGACTCATCACAACTGATTTCTTCTGTCGTATGGGTAATCCGTATCTGTGCCGGGTCATACTGCTGACCGGATAATTCTTTTTCAATACTGTCTTTGTCACCAAAAAAATGAATGATAATGTCCTTTCGTTCGTTTACCGCTTCCACGGCGCCTTTTACGATAGCACCTGGTGCATTATCGCCGCCCATAGCATCTACAGCAATAATTGTATTCATATAATATTCCTTCTTTCTTTTCTGACAAAAAACACTCTCGGAAATATCCTTTCGTATATAGAAGGCAATTTCCGAGAATCCTTTATTATCTTGTTTATTCTGTGCAATTCTTTCCAATATATTGTAATAAAGAAAGGATACTGCCGCAACAGAATCCTTTCCATAATAGCACATTATTAAATTTTTGTAAATTGAAAGGGTGTATCCTCTATTTTTTCAGCCAGCCGCCGGCTCTCTCTATCGCACGTTTCCACATAAAAATCTGATCTTCTCTTTGCTGCTGTGTCATTTTCGGCTCAAAGGCTTTTTCCACTCTCCAGAAATCAGAAACCTGCTCAATGGAATCCCAGTATCCGACTGCCAGTCCTGCCATATATACACCGCCAAGACAGGTCGTTTCCGTTATCACCGGTCTTTCAACCGGAACTCCCAGGATATCTGCCTGGAACTGAAGCATAAAATCACTCTTTGCTCCGCCGCCGTCCGCACGAAGGCGCTGCAGCTTCATTCCGGATTTCTTTTCGAGCATTTCAAAGGAATCTCTTACCTGGAAAGCCATGGATTCCAGTGCGGCTCTGGCAATATGGCGTTTGTCTGCACCACGGGAAAGACCGGTAATCATTCCTCTGGCATAAGAATCATAGTATGGTGCACCAAGTCCCACAAAAGCAGGAATAAAGTAAACTCCCATATTACTGTCTGCCTGCATGGCCAGCTTTTCTGCATCGGAAGAATGTTCAATAATACCCAGTCCATCCCGAAGCCACTGAATCACAGCTCCGGAAACATCTGCCATACCTTCCAGACAATAATTGATACTGTCATCTTTGGTATAGGTTACAAGAGAAAAAATACCATCGGATGGCTCGATATATTTTGCACCGGTGTTCATTACAATAAATGAACCGGTACCGTAGGTATTTTTGGCTGTTCCCGGTTTAAGACATCCCTGCCCGATAGCTGCTGCCTGCTGGTCACCGAGAATACCGGCAATCGGAACTGCAGCTCCAAAGAATTCGGATGGCTCTGTGTATCCATATACTTCACTGGATTTTTTGATTTCCGGAAGAATATGTTTCGGAATTTTTAATATGTCAAGAATATAATCGTCGTAATCCAGTGTTCTTGCATTCTGAAGCAGGGTACAGGAATTGTTGGAATGGTCTGTGATATGTACCCGTCCACCGGTCAGCTTCCATACCATCCAGCAGTCTATGGTACCGTAAATCAGACGGCCTTCTTCCATTCCGTGTTTGATTTCCTCGTCATTTTCCAAAAGCCAGGCAATCTTGGTGGCCGCATCATTCGGCACGATAATCATACCCGTCCGTTTCATAATATTTGCACCGTCCAGTGCCTCCAGCCGTTCACAAATCGGAAGACTGCGTCTGTCCTGCCATACAATGGCACGGCAAGCCGGAATTCCCGTGTTTTTGTCCCAGATTACCGTAGTCTCTCTCTGGTTTGCAATTCCGATTCCGGCAATCTGCTCCGGTTTCACATTACCTTTTTTCAGTGCTTCTGCTGCCATTTTCATGGTGGTTTCATAAATTTCAACCGGGTCATGCTCTACCCAGCCATCCTGCGGAAAATATTGCGTAAATTCACTGTAAGCAGAAGAAATCTCTTTGCTTTGCTCATCGAAAATCATCGCTCTTGTTCCCGTTGTCCCCAAATCAAACCCCAAAATATACTTTTTCATTACGCTCCTCCTTATATTTATTTTTCAGCCTGATATACGATTTTTCCCTCTTTTATCGTCATCAGAACCTTAATATTTTTAATTTCCTCCGGTGACGTATCATACGGGCTTTCTGAAAGAATTGTCAAATCTCCCAGTTTTCCGGCTTCCACAGACCCTTTTTTCTTTTCCTCAAAGGCGCTGTAAGCAGCATCTATGGTGAACATTTGAAGGGCCTGTTTTACAGTAATACGATGTTCCGGATACGGATGATTTACTGCGGCGTGAATACCAAGAAGGGTATTCATTGGTGTCACATTGGAATCGGAGCCGCCCGCCAGAACAACACCGGCATCCAAAAATTTCCTGTTTGGATATGCTTTTCGCTCCCGTTCTTCCCCGGTACGGATTTGATAAACACTTCCCGGGCCACCCCGCAGATAACTGAAGGACGGCTGTGTTGAAATAATGATTTTATTAGTTGCTGCCCTTTCGATATCCCTGTCATCACAGAATCCGAAGTGTTCGATTCTAAACCGGGCATCTTCCCATGGGGCTTTCCGGTAAGCGGCTTCATAACAGTCAAGCACATTGCGAATCGCTTTTTGTCCTATGGCATGAAAACCGCACTGAATATGATTTCGTAAGGCTTTTTCAATAAATTCGGTCATATATTCATTGGACAGATACATCTGACCGCAGGTGGAAGGATCGTCTGCATATGATTCATCAAATGCTGCCGTTCTTGAACCGATAGAGCCATCGGAAAGATTATCGGTTCCAATCCGGTCATATCCTCTTGCAATTACCTTATCCATATCAAAGGTATCCCAGTAAATCACAA
>JALEIY010000055.1 GCA_022769785.1 Eubacterium sp. | reverse complement strand
CTCACCAAATCCTCCATATAGCATATGGCCACATCTGTTTTCGAGCGCTCTCCGACCATCGTCTGCTCCATTTTAAGCCTTGGATCCCGGATTCTTCTTCGGATTAAGGCCGTATTGGTTCGGAAGCTCTCCGTAAAGCTGTCCTTCGGCCCCCGAATCACCATCTCCTGCTGGGTTTCCCCCACGCCCCGCGTCGGAAAATCCTTTGTGGACAATATAATTGCCTTATCACAGCCTTCTACTAGCAAAAGGGTATTTCCGGAAAGCACCTGCGTCAGAATGTCTTCGTAGGTTTCTGCCTCCAGCCAGTCCACCGTCTGTAACACATCCTGCTCAATAAACCGGCGAAGAACCTTTCCCCTTCTTCCACTTTCGGCTTCTTCCGCTTCCTTTCCCCCATTTATACTTTCCGTGGTCCGGCGCTGTAGCGGCCTGATGGCAAAATCCTGCACGGTCTGGGCATCGGTCATTCCATCCACATAAATGACCAGCACCCGGTAATTTCCCGTCCCGGTACGGAATTTATTGATTACCATATCCCCACAGTGTTTCAGAGCATTTTCCAGAAATGAGGCATCTGCATCAAAATCTCTTTTTATTTTTCCCTGAATTGCCTGGGTTCGGTCATAGCATATCTTCACGTTACTCATGCCCTTTCTTTTTTTCAGATAGTATTTTTAAAATAATATTTTTTTATTCCTTTTTCCCGCAAATCCCAAAACAAATCCCGAAGTAAATCCCGATGCAAATTGTTGATTTTTCCATAAAATCAGCTATAATTATATTGTATACAAGATACACAGGAGGTACAGACTATGTCACAGCCATTACATTTGAACGCATATGCCAAGGTTAATCTGGGACTGGATGTTATCCGCCGCAGAGAGGACGGCTATCACGAAGTAAAGATGATCATGCAGACTGTGAAGCTTTATGACCATATTACCTTAAAGCGTAATTCTTCCGGACAGATCACTCTTTCCACCAATCTGCCCTATCTTCCTGTAAATGAAAAAAATCTGGTTTACCGTGCCATTGACACCATCCGGGAAGCCTATCATATTCCGGACGGGGTTCACGCGGATATCCAAAAGCACATTCCGGTGGCTGCCGGTATGGCAGGCGGAAGTACGGACGCAGCCGCAGCTTTCGTGGGCATGAATCAGCTTTTTGACCTGGGAATCACACAGGAGACTCTGATGAAATACGGGGTTCGTCTCGGTGCCGATATTCCTTACTGTATCATGAGGGGAACGGCCTTATCCGAGGGAATTGGTGAGATTCTCACCCCGCTTTCTCCGATTCCGGACTGCTGGTTTCTCATCGCCAAACCGGTCTTTTCCATGTCCACCAAATTTGTTTATCAGCACCTGGTTCTGGATGAGCATACCGTACATCCGGACATCGACGGAATGGTAAAAGCTCTGGAAGCGCAGGATCTCATCGGTGTCACCAGCCGGATGGGCAATGTTTTGGAGCAGGTAACGGCAGAGCATTACCCGGATATCGACCGCATCAAGAATAAAATGAAAGCAGAAGGCGCACTCAATGCTTTAATGAGTGGCAGCGGCTCCACCGTTTTTGGTATTTTTACCTCCAGAGAAGCTGCCTTCTCCGCCGCAAGAGCCTGCCAGTGCGAATTTGCGCTGCGCCAGACCGCTGTGGTACGCCCTTTTAATAAATCACCAAAAAGAAACAGGAGTTGAGCACAGAGTATGAATCATGACCATTTAAAAGACAGTATGAATGAATACCTTCCTCTGAGGGATGTGGTTTTCAATACCCTGCGTCAGGCCATTATCACCGGAGAATTTGCTCCGGGAGAACGTCTTATGGAAATTTCTCTGGCAAATTGGCTGGGAGTCAGCCGCACTCCGGTAAGGGAAGCAATCCGTAAGCTGGAGCTGGAAGGTCTTGTCATCATGATTCCCCGAAAAGGGGCACAGGTAGCTAAAATCACCGAAAAAAATCTCCGGGATGTCATTGAAATCCGGAGCGCTCTGGAGGAATTTGCGGCTTCTCTCGCCTGTGAACGTATTGAGGAAAAGGAAGAGACAGAATTAAAGGAACGACATGCGCAGTTTATCGCCGCAGTCGAATCGGAAGATATCTTCAATATTGTTGAGAAGGACGAGCAGTTCCATGATGCGATTTTCCGGGCGGCAAAAAATGACCGGCTGATTATGCTTATCAATAACCTGCGGGAACAGTTTTACCGTTACCGTATGGAATATGTCAAAGATATCGGCCAGCGCTCCACCTTAATCGCAGAACACGAACGACTGATGAATGCCATTTTCAATCACGACAGTGCCGCTGCCAAAAAACTCATGAATGAGCATCTGCAAAATCAGCAGGACGGGGTCATTCATTCTATTCAGGAATAATTTTAAAAGGCTGTGGACACGATTTAAAACCGTGCACAGCCTTCTTTTTTGTGTATATTGGGTTCCTGGGATTCTTTCTTTCAATCCCCAATCAACGCCTCTGTTTCCTTAAGCAAAAACAGCTTCTGCCCTGCTTCCAGCGGTTCCGCTGCCCCTTCATTATACTGCCTGATTTTTTCTATGGTTGTTTTGTACCGTTTCGCAATCATCCAGAGCGTATCTCCGTCACGGACCACATAACCGGTAATGGAAGGGATTTTGGCAAGCTCCTCTTCCTCATAAGGTTTCTCTTCGACTTCCTCAATCATTTCCATGCTTTCCGGCGAAAAACCGGTGACATAGATTCCCGCTACGGCGCGGATTTCCAGTTCATTTCCATCGGCCACGTAGCCGCCAATCTGTTCTAACACGCCCCGGATCTCACAGCGAACCAGCTTATCTACCGACTGGGTTTCCACCAGATATTCAAACGGTATTACCACCTCTTTGGACTGTACCGGTGCCCCGTCGTCCCCGGCGATATACAAAATCCTGGCAAAGATAAGCCCTTCCGTTTCCACTCCCTGGCTGGTCAGGCGGGATTCTTCTATTTTTACAGAACCCTCCACATTTAATATCTGGAGGAGCTTTCGCACTTCCCCCACTGCCGGAACCCGATGGATGATTTTCGTCTTGGCATTATTCTGGAAAACCAGATTTTCAAAGCTGACCGGCCTCTTTTTTAATTTTAATTTGCGATTGTTGGCATACATATCTTTTAAGAGCGGAATCTGAAATTCCCGGTAGGCCCGAAGATCCAGTTCCATTACCGCCTCTACATCCACATTTCGGGGTTCTCCGTCTCCGTCCGGCTTTATGACTGCCTGATGATTGCCGAGGGCGGTGGAAATGTTTCCGATAAGATTCTCCTGACTGTCAGGACATTCCAGTTCTGTGGTAAATGGAATCTCCCAGTCATAATACTGCAGAGAATCCTGCTCATCCTCGCTCTCATAGAGCAAAAATAAAAACAGCTCCCCACGGATGGACAGCTTCCCTTCCATCATTCGCACATCTACATCCTGAAGCTGCATACAGTTCCAGAGAATTTCCCGGATATTGGGCTTTCCGGCAGGCAGGCTTACTTCCGCCTTGATTCGCTGAATATCTTTTTTATTCATGACGATTTCTGTCATGGCGGCGGATTCGTACAGACATTGTACGCTCTCTTTTTTCTCGATTCCCACCGTACATTCCACAAATTTCATTTCGGAAATATGTATGTGGAAAAACAAAACCGAACGAATTCCACATTTTCTGGAATTAATGATTGATACGGTCAAATCCTCTAAATCCGCCGTCACTCTGGCTGCATCCCCGGAGTCTGCTCCCTCCACATTCATAAATTCCTCCAGCGTAAATTCATGCTCCATGGAGGACAGCCGCGGCTCTTTTTCTGCGCTCAGATAAAGAATCTGAACCAGAAAGCTTCCCCGTATCCGAATCCGGTCTTTTTGCACCTCTGTCTCATCGATGTGCAGTTCTCCCCGGCTTTCCACTATTTTTTCCACATCCGGCTTTGTATCCGGCACATTCATATCCTCATCCAGCGTAATCTGAACATTTTTTTCTAATTTTAATATGCCGGACCGCACCGGCTTTTTTTCAACCTTCATGATAACCCTCCGCTATGTTTTATAATCCCGTTTTTATTATTTTTATGCAAACGCCCTGTTCATTTATGATAAACCGGGCAGAAAATCCCTGTAAATTTCATGGCTCTATGATGCAAATGGCCTCGGTCCGGTCACAGCGCACTACAATCCACGGAAAGGTTTCCGTTTCCGTTACCGGTTCTCCCGCCGAAGGTCCTATCAGCTGCGTCCTCAGATAAAGCGATTCCTTTCTCATGGTACATTCTTCTACCCGAATACTGTAACCGCTGTATTTTTGTCGTCCGTAGCACACCACAAGATAGGTATACATGGAATTTTTCCAGGTAAAGGTTCCGGGCTTTTCTTTTTTGTCTTCCAGCGTTTTTTTCAGCATCCCCGGCAGATTCTGTTCCTGACATATGGTGTATTCCACAGCTTTTCCCTTTTCTTTTTCCAGCTTTTTTCCACATCCCCACAAGCTGAGAAACAAAGCGGCACAAAGAAATGCCGCCAGCATTTTCTGGCATTGCTTCCCTGTCATATCCCATCCTCTGAAACTGTCTGATTCTTTTCCTTCTTTTTTATACTATACGGCAGGAAAGTCCATACTATACCTGAAAAACCTCTTAGCAAACGGCGCAAAGTATGCTATGATTATTTTAATATGTATTTTTGTGAAAACAACAAGGAGGGGTTTTACTATGCATATCACTATTCCGAAACAGGCATCTTATATTATAAATGTTCTTGAAAGCCACGGCTTTGAGGCTTACGTCGTAGGCGGCTGTGTGCGGGATTCCATCCTTGGGAAAACTCCTGCGGACTGGGATATTACCACTTCTGCCAGACCACAGCAGATTAAGGCTCTCTTTCCACGGACAATTGATACCGGCTTAAAGCACGGAACGGTTACTGTCATGATGGATAAAACCGGTTATGAAGTGACAACCTATCGGATAGACGGTATTTATGAAGACCATCGTCGTCCGAATGATGTTACCTTTACAGACGATTTGAAGGAAGACCTCATGCGCAGAGATTTTACGATTAATGCCATGGCATACAATGATACCCGGGGGCTGGTGGACCTTTTTGGCGGAATCAGTGACCTGGAAGCCGGAGTTATTCGCTGTGTGGGCAATCCGGAAGACCGGTTTGATGAGGATGCGCTTCGTATGCTCCGCGCCGTCCGTTTTGCCGGACAGCTTAATTTCCGGATTGAACCGGCTACCCGGCTGGCTATCACGAAAAAGCACCGTCTTTTGGAGAATGTCAGCGCGGAACGGATTCAGATGGAGCTTTTAAAGCTTATGATTTCCGACCATCCGGAGGTTCTTCGCGAGGCCTGGGCCACGGGGCTTACCTCGGTCTTTCTTCCGGAATTTGACCGGATGATGGATACGCCGCAGAATAATCCGCATCACATTTACACCGTGGGTGAGCACACGCTTCATGCCGTAGCCTTTATTGAGCCAAATCCGGTGCTGCGCCTCACCATGCTCCTTCATGATGTGGGCAAGCCTTCGACCCGCTCTACGGATGAAAATGGCATTGACCATTTTTATAATCATTATCAGGTGGGCGGAGAAATGAGCCGGGAGATTCTTCGTCGTCTTAAGTTTGACAATAACACCATCCGCCTGGTTTCCTGTCTCATTGAGCATCATGATATCCGGTTCCGTGAGCCACAGGGCAGCGGCCGGCGCCATGTCCGCCGGGTGATTCATTCCGTCGGAAA
>JALEIY010000024.1 GCA_022769785.1 Eubacterium sp. | reverse complement strand
GAGTTTCCTTTTGATAAAACCTATGAGGTTTATGTAGAAAAAGTTGTGATAGAAGAAGATAAAGAGGAAATGCTTCGAATTGGAAAGCGTGAAACGATACAGGAACTTCTGAAAAACGGGAAGATTTATTCTCATCTGTTTCGGATTTTCCGGAATAATCAGATTTATTACAGCCAGCTTCGTATGGCAAAAATCGGCGAAGAGGATGGCCGGTATATGATTCTTGGCTTTGCAGATGTTGACCGGAAGACAAGAGAGGAGCAGGAGAAAAAACAGGCACTCGAGGATGCACTTTCGCAGGCTGAGTCAGCCAATAAAGCCAAAACTATTTTTTTAAATAACATGTCGCATGACATCCGTACCCCGATGAATGCCATAATCGGATTTACTTCTCTGGCAGCGACTCATCTGGATAATAAGGAGTTGGTAAAGGACTATCTGACGAAGATCATGACATCAAGTAACCATCTCCTGTCATTGATTAATGATGTGCTGGATATGAGCAGGATTGAGAGCGGAAAAGTCCGGATTGAAGCGGCGGAATGCCATTTGCCGGAGCTTATTCACGATATCAGAAATATTATTCAGGCAGATATACATTCCAAACAGCTTGTGCTGCTTATTGATACGGTGGATGTAGTCGATGAGGATATCATATGCGATAAACTGCGCCTGAATCAGGTTTTGTTAAATTGTGTCAGCAATGCCATGAAATTTACAAAACCGGGTGGAACAGTAAGTATTCGCATTATTCAGAAAAACATGGCGCAGGAAGGCTTTGCGGATTATGACTTTATTATTCGGGATACCGGAATCGGAATGAGTCAGGAATTCATGAAGCGTCTGTTTGAGCCGTTTGAACGGGAACGGACAGCCACAGTGAGCGGAATTCAGGGAACGGGTCTTGGAATGGCCATTACCAAAAATATCGTCGATATGATGAATGGAACAATATCGGTGGACAGTGAGGTAGGAAAGGGAACGGAATTCACAATCTCTCTGCGGTTCCCGGTTTGCCAGGGCAAAAATGAAGAAGCACCGGAGAAGGAGCTGAAGGGACTTCATGCGCTGGTGGCAGATGATGATTTTAATACCTGTGCCAGTGTTTCCAAGATGTTGTCCGGTATCGGACTTCGGGTAGAATGGACGACTTCCGGCAAAGAAGCCGTATTGCGTACCACTTTTGCAAGAGAAAACGGAGATGATTTCCATGTGTATATTATAGACTGGCTTATGCCGGATATGAATGGAATCGAAGTAGTAAGAAGAATACGAAAAGTAATCGGTCAGGACACACCGATTATCATTCTGACTGCTTACGACTGGTCAGATATTGAAGAAGAAGCAAAAGAAGCCGGTGTAACCGCATTTTGTGAAAAACCGATTTTCCTTTCTGAACTTAAAAAAATACTTATGGATTCTGCGGGATATGACACACAGCCTGTAAAAGACAGTGGGGAAAATAAACAGATATTATTTGGGAACAAACATATTCTTCTGGTAGAAGATGTGGAATTAAACCGTGAGATTGCGCAGACGATTTTGGAGGAATACGGATTTCGTGTGGACTGTGCTGAAAACGGTGCGCAGGCGGTGGAAAAAGTGAGAGATTCCGGAGAAGCTCCATACGATCTTGTTCTCATGGATATTCAGATGCCGGTTATGGACGGATATGAAGCAACGAGAAGGATTCGTGAACTGGAGGATTCTTCTCTGGCAGATACCGTGATTCTGGCGGTGACGGCAAATGCTTTTGAGGAAGACCGGAAACGTGCTATGGAAGCGGGAATGAACGGACATATTTCAAAACCGATTCGAATTCCGGTATTGCTTGATAAAATAAAAGAACTATGTAATGGGGAGGATGAAGTATGAAAAAAATATTCGTTTTACTGGGAGTAACCTGGATTTCCCTGTCTCTTATGGGATGTGCAGGAAAGAAAACAGAAGAAAGCGAAAAAAATGAAAAAGATTATTCTGTGGAACAGATGAAACAGGAGATGATTGATGCCGCAGAAAAGCTGGAGCCGGGGAAAGAACTTTATTTTGACAAAGGTGTAAATATTACAGGTTTGGGTGTGACCTATGATGACCGTCCGACGGCATTTGACGGATGCTATTACTGGACAGCCATTGAAAAAATGACAAATGCCCATATATCCATTGACTGGCATGAAGCAGAAGGCTATTCTTCCTCCGTGGCAACAACTCTGTTGATGGATATTGATGAAATGCCGGATATTGTCAATCCTTATTCCTTTGGTATCATGGATTTGGCAGACGATGGTATGATTGTTCCGTTGGATGAATATCTGGAGCTGATGCCGGATATTGTGAAAGCAGTCGGAGAAGACCGCATGGATTCCTGGAGACAGGCGGACGGACATATTTATTTTATTCCAACGGTATCTTCTGTTCAGGGTTCACAGTCCATGCTGGTAAGAAAAGACTGGCTTGACCAGCTTCAGATGGATATACCGGAAACCTGGGAAGACTGGGTAACGTTGTGGAGAGCAATCAGAGATAATGATTTGAATGGAAACGGAGATTCCGACGATGAGATTCCTCTTGCCCTGTCTTATGGAGAAGACGGAGAAAAAGCCATGACCATGCTCATGAATGCTTTCGGCATTCGTGCGTCGGCGGATTGTCAGTTCTGCGTTCTGGATGATGGAACCTATACAATGGTGTACGAGCATCCAAAATACGAAGAATTTCTTCAGGCAGTCGCTGAATTATATAAAGAAGGCATTATCCGAAACGATTTCGACACCTGGGATTATAATAAAATCGAAGAATTAATGAAGGAAATTGTACTGGGGACCACGATGACCTGGGCGGTGTCCGCAGAAAATGCACAGTACCTGAGAGAAAACGGTGACGAAGATGCACTTTGGGTGGCAGTGGCACCGGTTCAGGGACCGGGCAAAGACCAGATGATTCAGGAACGGGAACTGGTAGGTTCTTCCTGGTGTATTACGGCGGGTGCAAAAAAAGCCGGTAAGGTGGAAGATATCATCAGGCTCTTTAACTGGTGCTTTACGGAGGAAGGCTCCTGGCTTTATAATTACGGCATCGAAGGAGTAAGCTATGATATGGTAGAAGGGAAACCTGTGATAAAACAGGAACTTGTGGCAAATTCCTTTAGCGATTATCGAGCGATTGGCTGCAATTTTGAGCCTTTCGGTGGATTATGGCTGGAAGATGCATTTATGCAATGCCTTTTCAGCGGAAAAACTAAAGAAGAGCTGGATGAGATAACGGCAGAATCATTTAAAGGTTTATTCGAAGTAAATGATGGTTATTTTTATACACAGCCGGTGACATTTGAGACAAAAGCATATGTAAAATACCGGTCAAATCTGATTACATCCGGAGTGTGTCCTTTACGGAACCAGGCAATCCGGGGTGAGATTACAATCGATGAATTCAGGGAAC
>JALEIY010000012.1 GCA_022769785.1 Eubacterium sp. | reverse complement strand
GACCAGAGGTCAAAGGATTATTCCGCAATCTCCAACGTTTATCGACCGGGACATGCAGACTATACCTTTGATAAAAAGTATGGTTTTCGGGATTATCGCGGAGGAGGACGTTCCTCAGGAAGGGAAACCACTGCCCGGGTGGCAGCGGGTGCCATTGCCGCAAAAGTTTTAAAAGAAATGGGAATCGAGGTTTTTGCATATACGGAAGCCATCGGTCCGTATTCCATTCACAAAGAAAACTGGACACCGGAGATTCGGGATGAGAACACCCTGTATATGCCGGACAAAGAAGCGGCAGCAAAGGCGGCAGAGTATCTGGAAGAAAAAATGAAAAATACGGATTCGTCCGGTGGAATTGTTGGATGCCGCATCAGCGGAATGCCGGTGGGAATCGGTGAGCCGGTTTTTGAAAAATTAAGCGCAAAACTGGGACAGGCGATTATGTCTATCGGTGCGGTAAAAGGATTTGAGATTGGAGACGGATTTGCGGCTGCCGTTGCTTCCGGTTCGGAAAATAATGATGCATTTTACAGTGAGGATGGAATCATTCGTAAAAAAACAAATCATGCGGGCGGTATCCTTGGCGGCATGAGTGACGGAACGGAAATTTTTTTCCGTGCGGCATTTAAGCCGACACCTTCCATAGCCTCAGAGCAGGAGACAGTCACACGGGACGGAGAAAATACGGTGATAAAGATTCATGGTCGCCATGATCCGATTATTGTTCCGAGAGCAGTTGTCGTTGTGGAATCCATGGCTGCGGTAGTACTTCTTGATTTACTTCTTGCAAATATGAGCAGCCGGATGGATAATATAAAGAAGTTTTACCACTCTGAGGAAATATAAAATAGAATTCCGAAAAACCGACGTTGGCTGCCGGTAAAAAATAGTTGTCTAATCAATTTGTTTATGATAGAATTGGATTCGTATGTAAAAGTAAGGAGCAAATATGTATACGATATTGACAAAAGACGGAAGGGCCAAAAGAGGAAGGCTTGAGACCGTCCACGGAACCATAGAGACTCCGGTTTTTATGAATGTGGGAACTGTGGGAGCCATCAAGGGTGCGGTAAGCACCGATGACCTTAAGACGATTGGTACTCAGGTACAGCTTTCCAATACCTATCATCTTCATGTGCGAACCGGTGACCGTCTCATTAAAGAGTTTGGAGGCCTTCACAGATTTATGGTCTGGGATCGTCCGATACTGACGGATTCCGGTGGATTTCAGGTATTTTCCCTTGCCGGACTCCGGAAAATTAAAGAAGAGGGTGTCTATTTTCAGTCGCATATCGATGGACATCATATTTTTATGGGGCCGGAGGAAAGTATGCAGATACAGTCCAATCTCGGTTCAACCATCGCCATGGCTTTTGATGAATGTCCGTCCAGCAAAGCAGACAGAGCATATATTCAGGCCTCTGTGGACCGAACCACAAGATGGCTTGCCAGATGCAAGGAAAAGATGGCACAACTAAACAGCCTGCCGGATACGGTAAACCCGCATCAGCTTTTGTTTGGTATTAATCAGGGCGGTATTTTTGCGGATATCCGTATCGAACATGCAAAACAAATCAGAGAGATGGAACTTGATGGCTATGCCATCGGTGGCCTGGCCGTGGGAGAGAGTCATGAGGAGATGTATCATATCCTGGATGAGACGGTTCCTTATCTGCCGGAGGACAAGCCAACCTATCTGATGGGGGTAGGAACGCCGGCCAATATATTAGAGGCCGTGGATCGGGGAGTTGATTTCTTTGACTGTGTGTATCCGTCAAGAAACGGCAGACATGGTCATGTTTATACCGCTCACGGAAAGCTGAATCTGTTCAATAAAAAATATGAACTGGATGCCCGCCCAATCGAAAAAGGGTGTCAGTGTCCGGCCTGTAAAAGCTACAGCAGAGCCTATATCCGGCATCTGTTAAAGGCAAAAGAAATGCTTGGAATGCGGCTTTGCGTACTTCATAATCTGTATTTTTACAATCACCTTATGGAGCAGATACGGGAAGCCATTGAAAACCACAGCTATCAGTCGTTCAAAAAATCCACATTAGAAGGATTTTTAACACCGGAAGACTAATTCCGGAACAATAAAGAGATTTATATGGAGGTAAATTATGTTATTAAATCAGGCAGCAGCCAATTCAATGATCATGGTAATTCTTTATGTTGCTATCTTCGGTGCGATTATTTATTTCATTTCAGTTCGTCCACAGAGAAAGCAGCAGAAAGCAGCAGAAGCAATGCATGCTTCCATGCAGGCAGGAGACAGTGTACTGACAACAAGCGGTTTTTACGGTGTAATTATTGATATCATGGATGACACCGTAATCGTAGAGTTCGGAAGCAACCGTAACTGTCGTATCCCGATGACGAAGGATGCTATTGCAGCAGTGGAAAAACCGAACCTTGCAAAAACAGAAGACGAATAAGATGTATGATGCAGTTCCGGAAACGGGGCTGCATTTTTTATCATTTTTTACAGCAAACTCCTCTGAACCCCTCGGTAATAAAGTTCTAAAAGCAGATAATTCTCATAGACTCTATAAAAAGCCGGAGTAAAAATATGGAACAGGCAGTATGTAAAGATATCATAAAAAAAGGAAGAAATCTGCTTTTTGCGGCCGCTTTGTCAGCGGTAGTCACCGTTGTCGGGATACTGCTGTTTGCCTTTGTTATATGGAAGGCAGAGATACCGGCAACAGCGGAGAATGTGGGTCTTATCATTATCAGTGTGATTTCCTGTTTCCTGAGCGGGCTTTTCGTGGGAAAGAAAAACCGCGAGCGCCGATTTCTCTGGGGGCTTGCCGCAGGAATCATTTATTTTCTCGTGCTCTTAATTTTAAGAATCTCATTCGGGGATAATCCATTACAACATCTGACCGGACATATTACCACATTATTATACTGTGCCGCCAGTGGAATGCTGGGTGGGATGCTCAGTTAAGACGGAAAAATGTAAGAAAAAACTTTCTTTATAAAATGGATTGTGATATACTATGCAAGGAAGTGTAGAATTTACACTTTACATAAAGAATTAGAAGTGAGGAGGCGTTGTTGTGAAACGTGTTAAAACACTTACCGGTGATAAGACATATGCTGTAAGTATGTGCAAAGGCGGTTGTGGTGAATGCCAGACATCCTGCCAGTCTGCCTGCAAAACATCTTGTACCGTTGGTAATCAGACTTGTGAGAACAATAAATAATTATCCGCAGGTTGCTGCCAATGAGATATTCATTGGAACAGGCTTGCAATAGGGTGAGCAGAGAACTGTTCACCCTATCTGTTGTGTAAAGGAAAGACAGTATCTTTCCTGTAATATGAGATTAGGAAGGAGATACATCGTGGTTCATCAATATAAAAACAATGGCTACAATATCGTAATGGATGTGTGCAGCGGTGCAATTCATGTGGTTGATGACGTAACGTATGATGTAATTGCTCTCTGGGAAAAGCAGGATCTGGAGTCTATGAAACAATCCCTCTCTTATGAGGAGAAGGATATCGAGGAAGCATATCAGGAGGTCCTTGAATTAAAAGAACAGGGACTTTTGTTTACGGAGGATATATACGAAGAATATATAGGCGAGGTAAAAAGCAGAAAAACGGTTGTAAAGGCACTCTGTCTTCACATAGCCCATGACTGTAACCTGGCCTGCCGGTACTGCTTTGCAGAGGAAGGAGAATACAAAGGAGACCGTTCCCTGATGAGTGCTGAAGTAGGAAAGGCGGCCCTTGATTTCCTTGTGAGTCATTCGGGAAACCGGCATAATCTGGAAGTAGACTTTTTTGGCGGCGAACCGACCATGAATTTTGAGGTGGTAAAGGAAATCGTTGCCTACGGTCGTTCTCTTGAAGAAAAATATGACAAGCATTTCCGATTTACGCTTACTACCAATGGTATTTTGTTAGACGACGCAATTATGGAATTTGCCAATCAGGAGATGGACAACGTCGTTTTGAGCATCGACGGAAGAAAAGAGGTTCATGACCACATGAGACCAACCAGAAACGGAAAACCAAGCTATGATATTATTATGCCGAAGTTCATCCGTTTTGCGGAAATGAGAAATCAGCAGAGGTATTATGTAAGAGGAACCTTTACCAGAGAAAACCTGGACTTTTCCAATGATGTCATTCATCTGGCTGATGCTGGTTTTAAACAGATTTCCATGGAGCCGGTGGTCGGACTTCCGGAAGAGCCGTATGCGATTCGGGAAGAAGACCTGCCACAGATTTTTGAGGAATATGACCGGCTGGCAAGAGAGATGATAAAAAGAGAAAAAGAAGGACGGGGCTTCCAGTTCTTCCATTTTATGATTGATTTGACAGGAGGCCCGTGCGTGGCCAAAAGACTATCCGGCTGTGGAAGCGGAACGGAATATCTTGCAGTCACACCGTGGGGAGACCTGTATCCCTGCCATCAGTTTGTTGGGGAAGAAGACTTCCTTCTGGGAAATGTATTTGACGGCATAAAGAAAACGGAACTTTGTGACAATTTCCGGCAATGCAATGTATATACCAAGGAAAAATGCCGGGATTGCTTTGCGAGATTCTACTGCAGCGGAGGCTGCGCCGCAAATTCATATAAATTTCACGGCACCATTGATGATGCTTATGATTTAAGCTGTGAAATGGAACGAAAAAGAGTCGAATGTGCCATAATGATTAAGGCGGCATTGGCACAGGAAAAGGAGAATGAAGATGGCGAATAAACGTAAAAAGAAAGGTACTCCGAAGCAGAGAGCCATTCTGACGATTTTACTGGTACTGGTTGTGGCGGCAGTTTCCGTTTACACCTCTGCGGTGGGATTGGGAAAACAGCATAAAGGTTCTGCGAAAAATATCGAACTGGGACTTGACCTGGCCGGTGGTGTGAGTATCACCTACGAGATTAATGAAAAGAATCCTTCCGATGAGGATATCAACGATACAAAATACAAGCTCCAGAAGCGTGTGGAAAACTACAGTACAGAGGCAGAGGTTTACAAAGAAGGCTCAAACCGTATTACTGTGGAGATTCCGGGTGTGACGGATGCCAACGCGATTCTTGAGGAACTCGGAAAACCGGGTGATTTGTCCTTTACGCTGGAGGATGGTACCGAAGTTCTTACCGGTGCCAATATCAAAGGAGCTGATGCCGGTTCCACAGAAGAAAACGGTATTAAGAATTATGTAGTACAGCTTTCTATGGATGAGGCGGGAGCAAAGGCATTTGCTGAGGCAACAAAAAATAATATCGGAAAACCAATCTATATTTATTACGACGGTGAAGTTGTCAGTGCTCCGACGGTTCAGTCTGCCATTACAGACGGAGAATGTGTCATTGAAAATATGGAAAGCTTTGAAGCGGCAGAAGAACTGGCATCTACCATTCGTATCGGTGCCCTTCCGCTGACACTGACCGAGCTCCGTTCCAACGTTGTAGGAGCTAAATTGGGACAGGATGCTATCAAAACCAGTCTTCAGGCCGGAATGGTAGCCCTGATTGTAATCTTTATTTTTATGACGGTTGTATATCGTTTCCCGGGATTCCTTTCCGGTATTGCGTTGCTTATTTATGTGGTTCTCGACCTTCTGGCAATCAATGGATTTAATGCTACTCTTACCTTACCTGGTATTGCCGGTGTGCTTTTGGCGATTGGTATGGCGGTAGATGCGAATGTCATTATTTTCACCCGTATCCGGGAAGAAATCGCATCCGGAAAGTCCGTAATCAATGCCATAAAAGGCGGTTATGACAAAGCACTTTCCGCTATTCTCGATGGTAATATTACAACCCTTATTGCGGCAGCCGTGCTTTGGATGAAAGGTTCCGGTACTGTAAAAGGTTTTGCGCAGACACTGGCAATTGGTATTATTTTATCCATGTTTACCGCTCTGTTTGTTACAAAACGGCTTATGCTGTCCTTCTATGAACTGGGAGTTCAGGATGAGAAATTCTATGGAAAAGCAAAACCGTTTAAGGTTCTTAATTATATCAAAGCAAGCAAATTCTGTATAGCGGCTTCCATCGCTGTGATTATCCTTGGCTTTGTGTTCATGCCGATTAATAAGAAGAATATCGGAAATATTCTTAATTATGACCTGGAATTTTCCGGAGGTACTTCTGTGACGATGACACTGGATGACAAGCTGACCGATGAACTGGATAAAAATATCTGTAATACCGTCAGAGATACCGTTGAAGTAAAAACAGTTCAGAGCCAGAGAGTACTTAATTCCAATCAGCTTGTGGTAAAAACCAATGAGCTGACCGTGGACCAGCGTCAGGCTCTTGAAGATGCTCTGAAGGCAAAATACAGTATTTCGGATTATCAGACACAGCAGATTACTGCCAGTGTTTCAAAAGAAATGAAAAATGATGCGATTGTCGCAGTGATTATCGCAGCAATCTTCATGCTGATTTATATCGCAATCCGATTTAAAGATATGAAATTTGGTGCCAGTGCGGTTCTTGCACTTCTCCATGACGTATTTGTCGTGTTAACGGTTTATTCCGTAGCGAAGCTTTCCGTTGGTAATACCTTTATTGCCTGTATGCTGACGATTCTCGGTTATTCCATTAACGCAACAATCATCATCTTCGACCGTATCCGTGAAAATATGAAAGATAATCAGATGATGAAGCAGGGGCTTGAAACTGTGGTAAACACCAGTATCAGCCAGACCTTTACCCGTACCATTAATACATCCCTCACATCCTTTATTACAGTATTCCTTCTGTATATTATGGGTGTTGCTTCCATCAAAGAGTTTACACTCACTCTGATGTGCGGAATTGTCTGTGGTGCTTATTCTTCCGTATGTATCACAGGTCCTGTATGGTATCTGATGAAAAAGCATACGAAAAAAGTAGCAAAAAAACCGGTAAAGACAGCAAAAAAGAAATAAAATAAAAGACAGAGGCTGTCGCAAAATAGTTACTTTTTTGCGGCGGCCTTACTTTTTGTCAGGAGAATGAAATGGAACAGTGGTTTATTTCCGCAAAAAAAGCGGATTTTAATCAGATAGGGAATGAACTTCATATCAGTCCTGTGCTGGCAAGAATCATGAGAAACCGGGAACTTACCGGAATCGAAGAGATGAATAAGTATCTGAACGGAACCCTGGCCGATTTATATGAGCCTTCCATGCTGAAAGATGTGGAGAAAGGAGCCCGGATTATCCGGGAAAAAATAAAAGATAAGAAGAAAATACGGATTATTTCTGATTATGATGTAGATGGAGTTTCTTCTAATTATATTCTCTACTGCGGACTGAAACGATGTGGAGCCATGGTGGATTATCGGATTCCGAACCGGATTGAAGATGGGTATGGGATAAACGACCATCTGATTTCTCAGGCGGCAGAAGAGGGGATTGATACAATTATCACCTGTGATAACGGGATTGCAGCACTGGAACAGATTAAAAAAGGAAATGAAATGGGACTGACTTTTGTGGTGACAGACCATCATGAAGTGGTTTTTACCATGGAAGATAATAGAAAAGAAGAGCATCTCCCCGAAGCGGCTGCTGTCATTGACCCGAAACAGAGTACCTGTTCTTACCCTTTCAAAAGTATTTGTGGAGCTGTGGTTGCCT
>JALEIY010000217.1 GCA_022769785.1 Eubacterium sp. | reverse complement strand
TTCTTAAACTTTCGTTCTCGTTCCATGGACCCTTCCTGCCGACATCACTCGCGTCAGGATCCGAATGAAATTCCAGAGAAATCTCTCTGTTGAATTGAACGTTCAAGGTTGTTTTGTTATTCAGTTATCAAGTTTCGCTTTACTTTCTCAGCGAAAGCTTTTATAGTTTAACACAGCTACATATCTTTGTCAAGAACTTTTTTATTTTTTTTAATTTCTTTCAAAAAAGCCCTTTTGCCGTGCAACTTTGATATAATATCACAAACGAAAGCAGGCGTCAAGCAAAAAAGTAATATTTTCTTGAGTAGTTTATTACCCACCGCTTAGCGCTCTGCGCGCTTGAAGCGGGGGACTTCTTCTGAAATGTTGAGTCTATTTTATTATTTCGTTTCCAGCCTCCTTACAAATTCACGCAATATTGCCACATTTCCCGGCCATGCAGGGGCAGTAATCAGATTACCGTCTACTACAGCCTGATCTGCGGAGGCTTCCACAAATCTTCCGCCGGCCAGTTTCACGTCAGCTGCCAACGCCGGATATGCCGTAAGTTTTCTGCCGCAAACAACCCCGGCAGCTGTGAGAACCTGTGCCGCATGACAGATGGCGGCAACCGGTTTTCCGGCTTTCATAAAGCATTTCACAATAGATATTACTTTTGGATTCATACGAAGATATTCCGGCGAACGTCCGCCGGTGATAAACAGTCCGTCATACCGTTCAATTTCTACTTTATCAAAATCCGCATTGAGACAAAACCGGTGTCCCTGTTTTTCGGTATAGGTCTGATCTCCCTCAAAATCGTGAATTGCTGTTTTTATATAATCACCGGTTTTCTTACCCGGGCAGACCGCATCCACTTCATACCCCAGTACCTGCATTGCCTGAAATGGAACCATTGTTTCATAATCTTCTGTAAAATCACCTGTAAGCATTAATATTCTTTTCATCGTTACTCCTTTTTTCCATCTTATCAAGAAAGGGCTTCTTCGGCCTCTTGCAAAGAAGAATAACCATAGGCCCGCGCCATTTTTTCCATACTCAGCATATAAAGATTGTTATCAGGTTCCGAAATAATCTGATGATAAAGCAGCATCAGTGTTTTCTCCGAATATGTGATAAGTTCACATTTAAGATATTCCTCCATACTGACCGTACCATCGGCGGATATATCCGAAGCGTTGCGTCCATGTTTGCGAACATTCGGGTATTTCATACTCACTTCTTTTTCCCACAACATATATCGAGCCGTAATCTGTTCGGCCAGTTCTTTTGTTTTTTCGCTGACCGGCGGAAGAAGATGTTGGATAGAAGCATAATAATCCGGATCTGTTAATTCCATCATGTGGGCATATTTTTCCATAATCAGATTGCGTTCGGCTGATTTGGCCGTTTCCAGATCATTTAAATAACTGGAAACGACTTCCATTGGCCAGCTTTTAAACTGACTGAGACGCATGATTACGAAAGTACGATACTGATCCTGACACGGTGCTCTTCCTTCCAGTCCTTTCACTTTTTGAAACATTTCCCATTCATTTTGAATAATAAGCTCTTCAATTCCTTCCCGATTCATTGTCTGCCCTCCCGTTTTCTGAAATTTATCACTGTATTCTTACTATATAAAAGTATATCATGCACCAACTTTTCTTTTTGGACGATAACGGCAGTATTATAGGAAAAAACAGACCGGAAAACAGTTCTGTTATTTCCTATGATTACAGCTGTTTCTTCCCCTTTCTCTGTCGGACTTTCTGATAAAATCAAATTACGTTATTTTACACTGTTCGAAAATTTTAAACAGGAGGGAAGGTATTTATGCGAATCGGAATTTATAATCATCAACATCTGAGAGGCGGCTGTCCCGGCTGCTCGCAAATTTATGTCAAAGGAATGATAAAGGATGGTTTACAGTGCCAGAGCCGTGCCACTTCCATCTTCGGTGAAGACTGTGAATTTTTTAATTATACCGACCTGGGGGACTATCCTTCAACCAATCTCAATCGTCCGGGATACCGCAGAATGATGCGCGATGTGGAAGAGGGAAAGCTGGATGCGATTTTTGTACTTACACTTTCCAAAATATCCACAGACCTGGAGCTTGTACTGGCAACATTCCGGCAATGTAAACAACATAACGTTTTTCTGTACACCGCAGTTGACGGCGAAAAGGCCATGAAGGTTTTA
>JALEIY010000216.1 GCA_022769785.1 Eubacterium sp. | reverse complement strand
TTCTTAAACTTTCGTTCTCGTTCCATGGACCCTTCCTGCCGACATCACTCGCGTCAGGATCCGAATGAAATTCCAGAGAAATCTCTCTGTTGAATTGAACGTTCAAGGTTGTTTTGTTATTCAGTTATCAAGTTTCGCTTTGTTGCTTCTTTCTCGCAGAAGCTTTATTATTCTATCACACTATTCAGTCTGTGTCAAGAACTTTTTTATTTTTCGCTTCCGTCTTTTTCTCAAGCAACTTGTACATTATATCACACTCTCGACAAATGTCAAGAAAAAATTTGCAACTATCAAATCGATAATTGCAAAAGCGGAGAAGAAGGGATTTGAACCCTTGCGCCGCTATTAACGACCTACTCACTTTCCAGGCGAGCCCCTTCGGCCTCTTGGGTACTTCTCCATAATCTCCAGCTTATTCTCCGGCACTTTTAAAAGTACGGAGAAGGTGGGATTCGAACCCACGGTACCTTTCAGTATCACTGGTTTTCAAGACCAGCTCCTTAAACCACTCGGACACCTCTCCTTAAGCTGTTCCGCTGCTCTCGCAACGACTTGTTTATATTACCATCTGAATCAAAATATGTCAACACTTTTTTTCGATTTTTTAACATATTTTTTAAGAGAATGGAAACCTCTTTTTTACTCTTATTCTTTTCTGTGTCTGATAAAATATCACCCCATTAAAAAGAGTTCAGAGGAACATCCTCTTCAAAGATTTCAATCTTTTTGACTGTCACGTAGTAACCATAATCTGCATTTACCGGAATATAAACCCGGTCGCCTACCCGATGACCCTGTAATGCTTTCCCTATCGGTGATTCAATGCTGACCCGGTTCTGAAGCGAATCCACCAGGACTGTTGTAACAATCGAAAAAACATCTTCTTCTCCGTCTTCTTCAAAATATAACGTTACCGTTTTATTTACACTTATTACATCATCATCTGCAGTATCCTCTATCACATCTGCATTTTTAATCATTTTTTCCAGATACCGGATTCTGCTTTCATTCCGATTTTTTTCCTTCTTTGCCGCTTTATATTCAAAATTCTCGCTGAGATCCCCGTGAGCTCTTGCCTCTTTTACACATTCCAGAAGCTCTTTTCTCACGACCACCTTTCGATGCTCAATCTCCTTTTTCATTTTATCAATATCCTGCTGTGTCAATTTGTGTCTGAGCATAGTATCCCTCCGTTTGCTGATATTTCAAAACAGACTGCTGTTATTATAACAAAAATTGTAAACCGCCGCAAAACATTTATCATTTTGCGACGGCTCATTTTTTATTTACCCCTGATTTTCTTTCTGAATCCGGGTAAATTCAGAAGCATTTGTCTTTTTACTGTGCTTTCAGTTCTTTCCATAATCGACTGTAAAATCTGTCCATATCTTCACCGAGATACTTGTACACTTCACATTTTGCGAGGTTCTCATCGTCCGGGAAAATAGTCGGGTCTTCTTTGGTTTCCTCATCAAGTTCCTCATAGACAGACTTATTTGGTGTTCCGTAATAAATATAATCAAAATTCATCATGGCAATATCCGGCCTGTTCATAAAATCAATAAACTTCTCTGCTGCCTTTTTATGCTTTGCAGACTTTGGAATCATCCAGCAGTCAAACCAGATATTTGTTCCTTCTTTTGGCACCGCATACTCCAGGTCTTCGTTTGCTTCCATGGCAACCGTAGCATCTCCTGAATAAATGACCGCCATCGCAGCATCCCCTGCAATAAGCGCATCTCTGCTTTCATCCACCAGATAGGCTTCCACCAGGGGCTTTTGGGCAAGCAAAAGCTCATGAGCCTCTTTCAGCTGCTGTTTATCTGTAGTATTGAGAGAATATCCTTTCCATTTCAAAGGAACTAAAAAAGCATCCCTCGTGCTGTTTTCCATAATAATCTGATTGGTATATTTTTCATCCCAGAGGACAGACCAGCTGTCAATTTCTTCATCCACCATCGTCGTATTATAAAGAATCCCTACCGTTCCCCAGAAATATGGTATGACATATTCATTCTTTTTATCAAATGTTTTACAAAAATCCAGATACTTCTGGTCTATGTTGCCATAGTATTCCATTTGTGAAGTATCTATTTTCTGCGCCTGGTCCTCCTTGATTAATTTCTCAATCATATAGTCAGAGGTACAAATCAGGTCATAGTCTATCACACCGGACTGATATTTGGTATACATATCCTCCGGTGTAATGTATTCTTCGTATTTTACTTCAATCCCGGTTTCTTCTTCAAACATATGAATGGTTTCCACATCCACATAATCTCCATAGTTAAATACTACAAGAGTATTGTCATCCTTTTGTTTCTCGTTTTTATCCCCACAGCCGGCAAGCAGGCAGGATAATACTATAAAAACCCCGAGAAAGAGTCTCTGCTTTTTCCCTGTTCTCAATATTCTACCTCCTCTTTGACCCCGGATGCCGAAAGATGATTCATGATTCCGAGCAAAATAAGTATTGTAAGCAGAAGCAGTGTGGAAAGCGCATACATTTCCGGATTGATTCCTCTTCTAAGCTGCTGATAAAGCATGGTGGAAATTGTATTAATGCCAGCCCCTTTTGTAAAATAGGTGACAACAAAATCGTCCATGGAAATCGTAAATGCAAAGAAAAATCCGGCAACAATCCCGGAACGAATCTCCGGCAAAACAACTTTAACAAAAGCATATATATGAGAAGCACCCAGATCAAGAGCTGCCTCATAAAGATTTTTATTCACCTGCGAAAGCTTTGGCATAACATTTAAAATCACATATGGCAGTCCTATGGTTACATGTGCAATCAGCATAGAGCCAAATCCCAACGTCATGAAATGTACAAATAAAAGCATTATAGCAATACCGGTCACCATCTCTGAGTTAAGCAGAGGGATATTCGCCATGGACTGCATACAGTTCTTCATCCGTTTCCCCATGGCCGACATACCAATGCAGGCGAGAGTTCCAAGAACCGTAGCAATCAATGCCGCCAGGGTCGTCAGCAAAAGCGAGGTACGCACAGCTAGCAACACTTCTTCATTATGAAATAAATCCACATACCAGTGAAGCGTAAACCCTCCCCAGACTGTCCGGACTTTTGAATCATTAAAGGAACATACAATAAGTATCAGAAGCGGTGCATATAACAGTATACCTATCAATGCGACGTAAATTTTGCCGATATAATTTTTCATTTTTACCATAACATCGCATCTCCTTCTGCTGATTTATTCCGGTTCATAATTGCCATGCTGATAAAAATAAACAACATAAGCACAAGTGACAGACCAGAGCCAAGATTCCAGTTACTGCTCAGATTAAACTCCTGCTCTATGACATTTCCAAGAAGCAGTATTTTGGAGCCTCCAAGAATATCTGCTACAACAAACTCAGAAATACTCGGAATGAATACCATAGTCACACCACTGATTACTCCCGGAAGTGAAAGCGGAACAATAATTTTCCGGAAAGTGGTAAATGAAGTGGCTCCCAGGTCTTCCGCTGCCTCGATGACATCTTTATCAATCTTATTCATAACATTATAAATCGGCAAAATCATAAACGGAAGATAATCGTAAACCATTCCGATTAAAATCGCCCCTTTTGTGTACATGATATGATGTGCCGGAAGTCCGAAAAATCCCAGCAGCGCATTTAATATTCCGGTATTTGATAAAATCATCTGCATCGCCAACACTCTCAGCAAAAAATTAATCCACATAGGGAGTACAAATGCCATAATCAGAACACCGGAACCCCGTTTCATTTTCTGGCTGAGTATATAAGCCAGCGGGTATGCCAGAAGCAGGCATAAGAATGTGGTTCCAAAGGCCATCATGAGGGAATTGCCAAAAGCCCGGGTGTGTACCCAGTCTCCGATTGCCAGCAGATTTGAAAGAGTAAACTCTCCTGCCGCATTGGTCAGACCATAATAAAAAATCATGAAAAGCGGAAGAATGATAAAGCTGATTCCCCAAATAATATAAGGTGCTGTCAGTATTTTTCTATTCATCCAGCATCACCGCTTTCTCATCGTCGGATTCCGGCTTATTCATAATCTGAATATTAAATGGAATCACTGAAATGCTTACCCTTGTTCCTACCGGGTGACAGAATGTACTGTGTACCAGCCACTCAAAGCCTCCTGCCATAACTTCCATCTCATAATGAACTCCTTTAAATATGAGAGAAGTCACCACGCCGTCCAGAGTTCCTTTGCCTTCTTCTCCCAGAATCACATCCTCCGGTCGAATCACTACGTCCACCGGACAGTTCTGTCCGAATCCCGTATCCACACATTCAAACCGGTGTCCCAGAATCTCCACCAGCCTGTCTTCAATCATCAGTCCGTCGATAATATTGCTGTCGCCGATGAAATCAGCCACAAATGCATTTTCCGGCTCATTATAAATGTCCTCCGGGGTTCCCATCTGCTGAATATATCCCTGATTCATCACGACAACCTTGTCGGACATGGTAAGGGCTTCTTCCTGGTCATGTGTTACATAAATAAAGGTAATTCCCAGTTCTTCCTTTAAGCGCATCAGTTCATACTGCATATCCTGACGAAGCTTTAAGTCCAGCGCTCCCAGAGGCTCGTCAAGCAAAAGCACCTTTGGCTCATTGACAATCGCTCTGGCAATGGCAATCCTTTGCTGCTGTCCTCCACTTAAAGAGGATGGCTTTCTGTTCTCGTAGCCTTCCAGATTCACCAGCTTTAAGGCATATTTAATCTTATCTTTGATATATGCCGCAGATTTTTTTCTGATTTTTAATCCAAAAGCGATATTTTCTTCAATCGTCATATGCTGAAAAAGAGCATATTTCTGAAAAACGGTATTCAGATTACGACGATTCGCCGGAACTGCCGTAATATCTGTTCCGTCAAAAATAACCTGTCCGCTGTCCGGCTTCTCAAAGCCTCCGATTATCCGGAGGGTTGTTGTTTTCCCGCAGCCGGAAGGGCCTAAAAGAGTGATAAATTCATTCTCTTTCACTTCAAGACATAATTCATCTAAAACCATGGTTTTTCCAAAAGATTTGGAAATATTTCTTAACTCAATTAAATTATTTTTCATCTACTTTCTTCCTGTAAATTCAGGCATATTATTTTAAAAACTTGGCGGGGAAGTCACCCATAAGATATCTGCCCCTCTTTTTGAAGTCAGATAATGGGTCTGGTCTGGCGTATAATAAAAGGAATCCCCTTTGGATGCAGTACATACGCGACTGCCGATATGAATCTCCAGACTTCCTTTTAACACATAGCCAAATTCTTCTCCCTCGTGAGGATTATCCGGATAGGTGGAACCGTTTTTCTCAATATGTAAAAGAATCGGCTCCATCTGATTCTTTTGCGCATTGGGAATAATCCATGTCACATGGTTCCCGCACTCCTCATCCTTCTTCTCAAAATAATCTGCCTGTGTAAATACAATCTGTTCCTCTCCTCTTTTTTCTTTAAAAAACTCTCCGATAGACGTTCCCAGGCATTGCAGAATGTCCTCCAGCGTCGCAATCGACGGAGAAGTCATATTTCTCTCAATCTGAGAGATAAATCCCTTCGTTAGCTCTGCACGGTCTGCCAGCTCTTCCTGGGTCAGTCCCTGAGTCTTTCGTAAATCTCTAATTTTACTCCCTATGTCCATAAAAACTGGCCTTTCTTTGGTCGCCTTCCCCCTTTATCAAAACATGACAAGGCACTCCTGCCAGACATTTTCTTCCGGCAAAAGCACAAGTATTATTAAACCAAAAGTTTAGTATTATTAAACTACCAGAACTCATTATGGCAGAATCCACCTGGAAAGTCAAGAAAAAAACAAACCGCAACCGAGTTTTTTTCCCAGTTGCGGTTTGTAATTTTTACTGTAATTGATCAGTCTGTATCTTCTTTTACCCAGGCAATCTTGCCTCTTAATATCTCTGCAATCTTCGTCACTACCGGCTTCATGAGAATCAATGCTTCCTCTCTGGTTTTGCCGGAGGCTGTCACACGGATTAAAACCCCATCCTCTTTGGCATAGGTTGCCACGGTCGGATTCTCATTGTCAAGAAGCTCTCCGAGAAGGTCTGCCACCGGTGCCTCACCGATTTCCTTTAACGGAAGCTCGTCCGGTCCTTTTACTTTAATATTAATGGATACAAATACATGGTCAGAAAGACGGTTGATGAAAAGTCTGCAGCATTCCTCCAGCAGTGCCTTCATCTCCTTTGGCGGTCCCGGAAGCATCACGATGGCTTTCTCTCCCTTCACCATGATGATACCCGGTGCAAGTCCCACCGGATTGGTCACTACAAGAGAGTTCTCCGGTACCATAGCCTGTTTTTTCTGACTTTCTGTCATCTCATTGATTCCGTAGGACTCCAGCTTTTTCTTCACATGCTGATACTGTTTCTCATCGAAAACAAGCTGCTTATTAAAGAATGCCGCTGCCACTTCCTTGGTCAAATCATCCTTTGTCGGTCCAAGGCCCCCGGTCATAATAATAAGATCAGAGCGCTCCAGCGCAACCCTTAACACATTGGTCAGTCTCTCTTCGTTATCCCCTACAACCGTCTGATAATACATATCTATCCCCAGACGTGCCATTTCCTTTGAAATGTACTGAGCATTGGTATTCACAATATTGCCCAGCAGCAGTTCCGTTCCCACACTGATAATCTCTGCTACCATATCCTTCGCCTTTCTTTTATGATTTTCTCTGCCGGAAGTTCTTTTTCCGTGCGAGTAATTCCCGTGAATCGCTGTATATATTATAGCAGAGAAGGAAAGAGTTGGCAACCGGGGAAGGAAGAGGTTTTACTTCATTCTTTTATAATATCGAGCTCCGTAAGATTGACACCAAATGCTGTTAAGATTACTTTTAATTCGATATATCTTATTTTCATGACTTTATAAACATCGGAGTCTTTATCCACCAGACTCATATAACTTTGAAGTCTTGAAAACTCTTCAATATTTTTTTGTGTCAGTTCCTGATTGTTCATTTCCTCAACTCCCATGTTTCCACCACCTTTTTTGTTATTATCCTTATTATAGGCGGTTATTTAAAATATGTAAATATTTTAACCATATTATTTTTTATATATAATAAATATATATTTGTAATTATAATTAAAATGTAAAATTTTGTCAATCTTTTTTTGCAATACATTCGTGAAAAATAAAAAACGCCTTTTTCAAGACGTTTTTTACTACTATTCCAGGAAAAAGGACTTCCGATTCTCTGCTATTTAATCGCTTTTGCCCGGTTCTTACTGGTATTTTTCATAAATTTTATAGGACCTGTACTTGTATAAGAATTTCTATATTTTACATACATCCGCGAATTAAGATAGCCCAGATTTTTTATCATCTTTCCTCCGGCTTTGATGCAGGACCTTTCCCATCCATTGTTGTACTCATATACATAAAGCTTGTTTTTTCTGACACAACCAAAATAAGCGCCATCTGACAATCCATTTTGCAGATAATATTGTCCTGATTTTTTTGCCAGGCTTAAGGTTCGTCCACCATGCTGAAAAGTCCCCAGTTTCTTTACCTTTCCATTGATGAAATAATAAACATCACAGGCCATAAATTCATAAGGGGAACCGCTAAATCCATACCTTTTCAACTGAGTATATTGACTTTCCCCTTTACTAATCAGAAGTGCCGGTTTTTTATCAGTACCAATATTTACAATTTTAAAATATTTTTTACTGCTTATCTTCTTCATATATGAGACATAAGCCTTTTTCATTGTTTTGGAAGATGCTGCCTCTGTCTCTTTAGGCACTGCAAATATAACAAATAACATTGCAAATAATACTAAAAAAAACTTTGCTTTTTTCTTTCTCATTGTTAACTGCCCCCTTTTTTGTTACATTTTCCCGTAAATCAGAACTTCTTCGGGTAAACTGCCATAGAAGGCACCAAGGCCTTTTTGTAGTATCCCTGTCCACTATCGTATTTTTTCACTTTCTTTCCGGATATTTTTAAAGTGATATAATAATAGTTCGTACAACCGTAGGAACTATTTTTATAATTTACATTAATCAGTCCGTTTTTACGATAATAGATACTGATAACATTTTTTCCATTCAGGTAAGATTTTGCATTTTTATATTTTTTCAGCAATGCTTTCTTACTGATTTTCAGGCCGCCATATTCTTTCAGGCCGTTTTTGTAATAAAAATAATATGGCTTACTGGTACGACCTGTTTTTACGCCTTCATAAACTGAGGCATCGTATTCTTCCCGCTCGCATTTTAACCAGCCGCTTT
>JALEIY010000195.1 GCA_022769785.1 Eubacterium sp. | reverse complement strand
GTCCGGTATAATTAATATATATTTCCAAAAAATAAGATAAAAGTGCTGTCCGGAGTTCTTTTTAAAGAGGGAAAAAGGATGTCCGTGCGGTATTGTGCTCTGTATTACCGGTAAAGATTGGCCGTTTGAAACCGGGCAATTTGAGCAATATATATACAAAAGGAGGAGTAATATGAAAAAAACAGCAAAACTGTTTGTTGCATTTTTTGCAGCTGTAATGATGGTGGGGATGATGACGGGCTGTGGAAACAAGTTTGACCCGACCGGTTGTGTGAATGGTTTTATGGAACTGATTACTACCGGGAAAACAGAAAGCTATGTGAAAGCCACCAATCAGACGGAAGAAGAGGCAAAGAAGGAATATGATTCCATGATTGATGCTATGGGCAGTGCTCTGGAATCTGCAGGAGTGAGCGAAGACACAAAAGAAGACATTGTTGATATCTATCTGGAACTTCTCGGCAAGGCCAAATATACCGTGCATGAAGCCATAGAGACGGATGATGGATATGAAGTGGATGTGGAGATTTGTCCGATTACCGGAATTTATGAGGGTTTGATGGAAGAATTGTCCGAAGAGGCTATGGCATACGCACAGGAGGAGTATATCAATAAGAATAAAGAGGTGGACCAGGACGAACTTACTGCGTGGATATTCAGTAAAATGGCTGAAAAAATGAGAGAAAGAATGGAGAATATCTCTTATGGTGACCCGCAGACAGTTACAGTTCATCTGAATGAAGAAGACGGCAAGTATGAAGTAGATAGTGACGATGGAATTAAAATCGGAGAAACCATCATTGATATTTCCAGTATTCAGTAAATTGTGAATGCTGTTATAATGTAAAAAAGCATAACAAAACAGAGACCCCGTCGGATAAATCTCCGGCGGGGTCCCTTTATATAAAAACATTTGGTTGGCAGAAATATAAAATTGTTTATTCCGGTTTTTCGATTTCTTCTCCGGCTTCTAACGGAAGGAAGCTGACAAGAAGGTCTTCGGAATTAACCTGTTCACCGGAAGATACATAGATTTTGTCCACGATGGCATCCATGGTTGCCATGACGGTGGTTTCCATTTTCATGGCTTCAACGGTCATCAGCGGGTCATTTTTTGAAACATGATCCCCTTCTTTGACAAGGATTTTGTCAACGGTACCCGGAATCGTGGAGCCAAGATGAAGCGGGTTGGATTTGTCCGCTTTTAATTTGCGGTCCGCTTTGACCTCCTGATTCTTATCGGTGATGCGAACCTCGCGGACGGAACCGTTTACCTCAAAGGTGAGGGTGCGAATACCATGCTCGTCGGCATCGGACATGCCGATAAATTTTATCAGAAGCTCTTTTCCTTCGCCAATCTGTAACGTCGTTTCTTCTCCCTTTCGAAGTCCATAGAAATAAATATGACTTTCCAGACGGGAAACGTCGTTATAGGACTCAAAATGCTCACAGTAATCCTCGTATACCTTTGGATAAAGGGCATAGCTTAAAGCCTTTTGTTCCATTTCGTAATCGGAAAAGGCACTCATGTCAAATTTTTCTTTTAAATGAACCTTTATGGCTTCAAAATCCACATCCGGAAGAAGAGTTCCCGGACGAACCGTAATCGGCTCCTGGCCTTTTAATACATAGGACTGTAATTCCTTCGGGAATCCTCCGTCAGGCTGTCCCATCATTCCTTTAAAGTAATCAACGACAGAATCCGGATAGGAGAGGTCTTTTCCCTTCTCTAAAATATTATCCTTATTGAGTCCGTTTTTCAACATAAAAATTGCAAAATCGCCTACAGCCTTTGAAGAAGGAGTTACTTTTACAATATTACCCAGAAGGTCATTGGCTTCCTTGTAAAGCTTTTTGATATCCTCAAAGCTGTCAGCAGCACCCATTTCCTCCACCTGTGCCAGCAGATTGGAGTACTGTCCGCCAGGAATTTCGTATTTGTAAATCTCAGTATTCGGCGCCTTCATTTCGCTTTCAAAAGCGCTGTAAACCTTGCGGACGCGGGCGTAATACTGGCTAAGCTCATTCAGCTCGTCAAAATCAAGTCCCGTATCCCGCTCTCTTCCGTGAAGAGCTTCCACCACGGCGTTCATGGACGGCTGGCTGGTCAGAGAACTCATGGATTCAATCGCCAAATCGGCGATATCCACGCCGGCTTCAGCAGCCATAAGTACAGCGCTTACGCCATTTCCGGTAGAATCGTGAGTGTGAATATTAACCGGAATGTGCAGCTCGGATTTTAATGCAGTAAACAGCTCTTTGGCAGCGTATGGCTTTAACAGACCGGCCATATCCTTGATGGTAAAGATATGACAGCCCATGGCTTCTAACTGTTTTGCCTTATCCAGATAATAATCAAGGGTATATTTCGTCTCATTCGGGTTAGTCATATCGCCGGTATAGCAGATGGCACCCTCCACAATTTTTCCGGTCTTTAATGCTTCCTCCACCGGCATTTTCATATTTTCAATCCAGTTAAGACTGTCAAAAATACGGAAAACATCGATGCCTTTTTCAGCAGAAATGCGGATAAATTCTTTTACCACATTGTCCGGATAATTGCTGTATCCTACTGCGTTGGAAGCGCGAAGAAGCATCTGAATCAGCGTGTTCGGCATCCGTTCCCGAAGGTATTCCAGTCTGCGCCACGGAGACTCCTTTAAGAAACGATAGGCGGTGTCGTAGGTTGCGCCGCCCCAGGCTTCCACAGAAAATGCATTGGCAAAAAATGCATTGGCGGCTCTGGCAGCTCCGGCAATATCCTTTGTACGCATACGGGTTGCCATGAGAGACTGCTGGGCATCCCGCATGGTGGTATCGGTGATATACAGCTTTTTCTCTCCGAGAATTTTCTGGGTGAAATCTTTGGCGCCCAGGCGGAGAAACTCATCTCTGGCACCGTATATTTTTTTGTGCTTGTCATATTCCGGAAGAACTCTGTCGGCAAAATCTGGCTTTGGTGTCTTTGCCACATTTACCATTTTGTTTCCGAGGAATTCGAGAATCTTTGTGGCACGGTCCTGACTGATGGTTAAATCAAACAGCTCCGGCGTATTTTCGATAAAATCCGTGTAGCATTTGCCCGCCCGGAAAACCTCGTGGTTTAATACGTTAATCAGGAACGGAATGTTTGTTTTTACCCCACGGATACGGATTTCCTTTAAGGCACGTAAGGATTTGCGGAGTGCTCCGGCAAAGGTACGGTCATGGGAAATGATTTTTACAAGGAGGCTGTCGTAATAAGGCTGAATCACTGCGCCGGTGTAGGAGGTGCCGCCGTCCAGACGGACTCCGTAGCCGGAGCCGGAACGGTATACGGTAATCTTTCCGGTGTCCGGAAGGAAGTTGTTGGCCGGGTCTTCTGTGGTGACACGGGTTTGAATCGAGTAGCCGCTGCAGTGAATGGATTCCTGAGAAGCAATGCCAATCTCTGCGGAATCTAACGGATAGCCTTCGGCGATCATAATCTGGGACTGCACGATGTCGATACCGGTAACCATCTCCGTTACGGTATGCTCCACCTGAATCCGGGGATTCATTTCTATAAAATAAGGGTTATTCTGATTATCTACAAGAAATTCCAGAGTACCGGCGTTGCGGTAGCCCACCTGAGAGGTCAGGCGCACGGCACAGTCAAAAATAATCTGTCTGGTTTCCTCCGGAACAGTAAAAGCCGGCGCGTATTCCACTACCTTCTGGTGGCGTCTCTGTACAGAACAGTCACGGTCAAAAAGATGTACTACATTACCGTAATTATCTGCCAGTACCTGTACTTCAATATGCTTTGGCTGTTCCAGATATTTTTCGATGAATATCTTGTCGTCTCCGAAGGCCTTGCGGGATTCCTCTCTGGCTTCCCGGTACTCCTGAAGCAGAGCATCTTCAGAACGGACGATGCGCATTCCCCTGCCGCCGCCTCCGTTGGAAGCCTTCAGCATCACCGGATAGCCAATCTGTGCCGCAGCCTTCAGGGCATCCTTTTCACTCTTGATGGCGTAATCCACACCCGGAATAATCGGAACCTGACACTCGATGGCCATCTGCTTGGAGGAAATCTTGTCTCCCATACGCTCCATCAGTTCTCTGGATGGACCGATAAAAGTGATGCCGTTTTTTTCGCAGGCGTCCACAAAAAGCGGATTTTCGGATAAAAAGCCATAGCCCGGATGGATGGCGTCCACATTTTTGGCTTTGGCAATCTTGATAATGCGGTCAATATCCAGATAAGCATCGACCGGACCCTTTTCCGGGTCAAGCTGGTAGGACTCGTCGGCCTTCGTGCGGAAGAGGGCATATTTATCTTCTTTAGAATAAATGGCAACGGTAGTAATATCCAGCTCATTTAATGCACGGAAGATACGGATTGCAATCTCGCCACGATTGGCAACCATAACTTTTTTGAATTTTTTGACTGGATAATCCTTCATATTGGTGCTTGTCATGTTATCTCCTTATATAATCAATAAAAAACGTGTTTTCAAAAATGCAGCATGGATACTACTATAACTTAATCAAATAAAAATTACAAGTGAAAAATAAAATTATGCTATATGAAAGCAAAAAATAACAGAAAAATAAAGAATTATTTCTGAAAAAAGAAAAAATGAAGGATAAAACAGAAGAAAATGCAAAACAGGACAAAGAAAACCGGAGGATGCCGGATGGAGAAGACCAGGTTCATAAGTTTATGTCGAAATATATTTAAAAACATAGATTCTTGAATGTGAATATGGTATAATAAAACTGACATATGGTTCGGAGAAAACAATATTATGGGGAGGAAAAAGATGAAGAACAAACAAAGTCAAACATTGATGAAAAACGTGATGTTTTTCTGTCTTGCATTAATTTTCGCATTTTTTGCACGTTCCGAAGTACAGGCTTATTGCGTGAACGGAACAGATATTAAAATGCTGCCGGGGGAAACCTATACGATTACCCCGGGTCAGGAAGTTGTGCAGTGGGAGTCATCTTTGCCGGGAGTTGCAACGATAGATTCTTCGGGAACGGTGACGGCTGTCGTAGCGAATTCAAAACCGGCAGTGATTACGGGTACCCATTCCGATGGAACGTCCGAGACCTACAACGTAACGGTTGTTGACCCGATTGTCACTGTTACTTCGAAAACTGTTGAGCAGAAAGACTGGGTAAGAATTTCCTTTGCAAGTGGATATAAAAGGAGTCAGGTAGAATGCAGCATCGAGGATACATCGATTGCAGAAATCAGCTCGGGCTTTCCCAATGATACTTACATTACTGTCAAAGGGCTTTGTGAAGGAGAGACGAATCTCATAATCAAGACAGACGTGAAGACGTTTACCATTAAAATCAAAGTGGATTCGTGCTTTTACTTTGATGAATCCGAATATTTGATTGAAAGAGGAGCGTTGAAAAATCTTTACTTGCCGTCTGGTTTTGAGAGCTACGTATGGGCTATAGCGGATCCTGAGATTGCATCACTGGAAGTGGGTTCCGGAAGCAGTGTACAGAATCAAAGAACCGTGGTTGCTCGTAAAGCAGGAGAAACAGAGATTACCGTGACAAATGAGTTGGGACAGACAGCGAAAACAACAATCGTTGTGACGGCTACCCCTCTGACTGTTGACGGTAAAACAGAAAACTATTATACCATTGGAGTGGGAAAGGAAAAAGAAATTAAATTAACAACTCCTTATGACTGGAATAATTGTACTAATGTAATAGATAATCCGTCCATAGCCAGTCTGACAACCAAATCCAGTTACAGAGCAACCATAAAAGCCGAGAATCCGGGGGATACCGTTATTACAGTTACCAATCAGTATGGGGAGAGCGTGAAGAATCATATCCACGTTTGCAAAGAGCTTACCAGTATTGTGCCGTCACAGGAGAGATATCTGGTATATCTGGGAAGTACAGGAAAGATTGGATACACATCAGCTCCGGAAGATGCGAATAATAATATAATTTTCAATATCGGTTGGGGGGATGACTGTATTTCTGTCTCCGAAGATGGAACAATTACGCCTAAGTCTGTCGGGACAGTCTCTGTATTTCTTCGTGATGAATTGAGAAGTTGCTCTGAGTATGTGTATGTCGATGTGAAAAGCCCTTACTTTAACAAATCGTCCTTTACAGCATACAGAAATACGGGCTTCAAGATTTCTTTGACAGGAGGAAGAACGGATACCGTATGGACATCTTCCAATCCTTCGGTTGCATCGGTAGACAGCAAAGGGTATGTAAGGGCATTAAAAGCCGGTACGGCAAAGATTTCCGCCAATTCCGGAGGCTATGTGATATCGGCTTCTGTCACAGTTCGAAATCCGTATCTGTCTGCTTCAAGCGTGAGCATTTATCCGAAAAAGACTGCTCAGCTTAAAATTACAGGCGGAACCGGAACGGTACGATGGACTTCTTCGAATGTAAACGTTGCAAAAGTGTCTTCGACAGGTCTCATTACCAGTGTAAATCCGGGAACTGCAACGATTACAGCGTCTGTTTCGGGAGTAAAACTTTATTGTAAGGTAACTGTGAAACCACCAACTCTCTCCGCAAAGTCAAAAACACTGGTTACAAGACAAACCTATAAGCTTTCTGTGATTGGCGGAAGCGGTAAAATCAGTTGGAAATCATCCAACAAGAAAATAGCCACCGTCTCTTCGAAAGGTGTTGTAACCGGAGTGAAAACCGGAACTGCAGTTATTTCCGCAAAAGTAAATGGAAAAACACTGAAATGTAAGATTAAAGTAAAACCAAATCAGATTTCCTATTCCGTAAATAAAGATGCGGAAAACTACAGTTATGGAGAGCCGCACTGCGTCGTATCCAAGGCGTATTATTCCGGAAAGTCACTGGTTTTAGAAGTGTGGGTAATGAATGCAAGGATGTTTAGAGCATCCAAATTTGACCGATTAACTTTTTATGTTTATGATTATAACGGAAAAGTAATTGCGAAAAAGAAATTTACGAATATTCCACTGGGAATCGCACCTTATGGTTCGAAAAAAATCAAACTGAAATTCAGTGGAAGCAGTTTAAAGAAAAAGAATGCGATTTTGAATAAAGGCATCGATTATGATTATACCTACTATTATACATACAAGTATTAAAATAATCAGGTTGGTTGTCTGGATACAGGGAGTGTCGGTTATAAAATCTGAGACAGGATAAAAAAAGGGGGGCGTATTGATTACGCCCCCTCTATTATTAAATTAGAAATCAACTTCGGTTCCGTAGTAAGTACAGGTGAGAAGTTTTTCCATTTCAGCAGGAGTGATGGCACGAGGATTAGAGCCTGTGCAGGCATCGCCTACTGCCAGTTCGGCGATAGTGGCAACTTTGCTCTTGAATTCTTCTTCGTTGATACCGAAGTCTTTTAATGTCTTAGGAATATTTAAAATAACATTAAATTCGTCAATCTTTTCACAGAGACTGTTGATGAGTGCTTTCTGGCTGGTTCCGTCCAGTCCCATACGGCGTGCGATTTCCGCGTAACGGGAAGCGGCAACTGGATCCTTTGCGTTATATTTGATAACGTATGGAAGATAAATCGCATTTGCACATCCGTGAGGAATATGTCCGGTGGAGAAAGCAGCGCCGGTCTTGTGTGCCATAGAGTGAACGATACCAAGGAGAGCATTGGAGAATGCCATACCTGCAAGACACTGTGCGTAATGCATCTGCTCTCTTGCTTCCATGTTCTCATGGTAGGAAGCCGGGAGATAATCAAGAACCATCTCGATAGCCTGTAATGCCAGAGGGTCTGTAAACGGTCCGTTTAAAGTGGAAACATAAGCTTCAATAGCATGAGTCAGTGCGTCCATACCGGTGTAGGCAACCTGTTTTACCGGAAGCTGTCCTACAAGCTCAGGGTCAACGATAGCAACGTCCGGTGTGATATTAAAGTCAGCCAGCGGATATTTTACGCCGGTCTGATAATTGGTAATAACAGAGAAGGCAGTTACTTCTGTAGCAGTTCTGGATGTGGTAGGAATTGCGGCGAATTTTGCTTTCTGTCTTAATTCCGGGAAGTTGAACGGAATACACAGATCCTCGAAAGTAGTATCCGGATATTCATAAAATGCCCACATAGCCTTAGCTGCATCAATCGGGGAACCGCCGCCCATGGAAACAATCCAGTCCGGTTCAAACTTGCGCATAGCCTCTGCACCGCGCATAACGGTTTCAACGGATGGGTCCGGCTCAACGCCTTCAAAAAGCTCTACTTCCATTCCGGCTTCTTTTAAATAATTCACTGCTTTGTCAAGAAATCCCTGACGTTTCATAGAACCGCCACCCACAACAAGGATTGCTTTTTTTCCTTTCAAATTCTTAAGCTCCTCCAGGCAGCCATAACCGTGATAAATGTCTCTTGGTAATGTAAAACGGCTCATGATAGTCCTCCTCATAATAAAATAATGTGTTTTTTTTAACAATCTTATTTTACCATATTTCTCAGAAAAAGCAAGAGAAAATGTTAAAAAATAAACATTCTTTCCCTTGCTTGCAGTTTGTGCTAATATGAATGGGAAACAGGAGGAAAAACGATGAAATTAATTGAAACAAAAAAGGCAGTGGGACATGTTCTCTGCCACGATATGACACAGATTATTCCCGGTGTCATCAAGGATGCCCGCTTTCGGAAAGGGTATATTGTGAAGGAAGAGGACATTCCGGTATTGCTCTCCATGGGAAAAGAATACCTGTATGTTTGGGAAAAAAATGACAATATGTATCATGAAAATGAAGCGGCCCTGCGTCTGGAACAAATCTGTAAAAATGATAATATGTACGCCTCCGAAGTAAAAGAAGGAAAAATTGAGCTGTATGCTGCCTGCAACGGCCTTTTTCTGGTGGATACGGACAGACTGTATGACGTAAACAGCGAGGATGACATGATAATTGCCACCAGACATACAAATACGGCGGTCAGAGAGGGGGATAAGCTGGCGGCTATGCGGATTGTTCCTCTGGTGATAGAAAAAGAACGCCTGGAGGGAGCCTGCCGAAAAGCGGGAGAAACTCCGATTTTGTCTCTGCTGCCGTGGAAAAGAAAGACCTGCGGTCTGATTACGACCGGCAGTGAGGTGGCAAAGGGACTGATTGAAGATGCCTTCAGTCCGGTTGTCGAAAAGAAGCTTGCGGCATTTGGTATTAAAGTTAAGGAGCATTTTTATCCGGGAGATGATACAGAGGCGATTCGGAAAGCCATTTTATCCTGCAAAGAGAAAGGTCTGGATATGATTTTGTGTACCGGTGGTATGAGTGTTGACCCGGATGACCGGACACCGGGAGCAATCCGGGAAAGTGGCGCGCGAATTGTTTCCTATGGGGCACCAGTGCTTCCGGGGGCCATGTTCCTTCTGGGGTATTTTGAGGATGGAACACCGGTTATGGGACTGCCCGGCTGCGTTATGTACGCTAAGGCGACAATCTTTGACCTTTTGATGCCGAGGATTGCGGCAGATGTGCCGATTACGAGAGACGAACTGAAAAAAATGGGCCATGGCGGTCTTTGTCTCGGATGTAAGGAATGTCATTATCCGGAATGTTCCTTTGGAAAAGGATGAAGCGGGAGGAATTATGGAGACGGGATTCAATCATTTTGATAAAGAAGGAAATGCCGTTATGGTCGATGTGAGCGAAAAGAAAACAACTTCCCGGGTGGCCTGTGCCCAAGGGAAAATCCGGGTATCAAAGGAGATTTTAAAGGCTGTCAGAGAACACAGTGCTTCTAAAGGTGATGTGCTTGGAGTGGCCCGTATTGCCGGGATTATGGGGGCTAAGAGGACGCCGGAGCTGATTCCGCTTTGCCACCCTCTGATGCTGTCTCACATTTCCGTGGATTTTACCATAGACGAAGAAAACTGTGAGATTATTTCCTGCTGTACCGTAGGGCTTGAGGGAAAGACCGGTGTGGAAATGGAGGCTCTTTGCGGTGTGTCTGCTTCTTTGCTGACTATTTATGATATGTGCAAAGCCATGGATAAACATATGGTCATTTCGGACATTCATCTGGTGTACAAGGAAGGTGGAAAATCCGGACGATTTACTTTTGATAAGGAGGATACGGAGGGAAAAAATGAGAGCAGCGGTGATTACGGTAAGTGATTCCGGATATGCCGGAAAACGGGAAGATACAAGCGGTCCGGCGGCAGCACAAATGTTAAGGGAAGCCGGATACGAGGTGGTGTCCGTCCGTATTTTGCCGGACGGAAAGGAAATGCTTAAAAAAGAATTCTGCCGCCTTTGTGATGAAGACCTGGCGGATTTGATTGTGACAACCGGAGGAACCGGATTTTCACCAAGAGATTTGACCCCGGAGGCGACAGAAGAAATTATCGAGCGAAAAGCACCAGGGATTGCGGAGGCCATGCGGCTGCATTCTCTTACGATAACGCCCCGTGCCATGCTTTCAAGAGGAACCGCGGGGATTCGCAAACAGGCCCTGATTATTAATTTGCCGGGCAGTCCGAAAGCAGTCAGAGAATGCATGGAATATATTTTGCCGCCGTTAGAACACGGCCTTGCAATCCTGAAGGGCGAGGCGGGGGAATGTGCCCGTCCATAAAGGGATGGAGAAAGAGAAAGGAAGAATAAGAAAATGATGAAAGCAGTCATATTTGATATGGATGGAGTTATTTTTGATACAGAGCGTCTGGTGCTGGAATGCTGGGCAGAGGTTGCAAAAAATCATGGCATTACTGACATTGAAGAAGCCTGTCAGGCCTGTCTTGGTGTCAATGAAAAAGAAACACGAATGATTCTCATGGAACGCTACGGAGAGGATTTCCCTTATGAGCAGTATTGTAAAGAGGCCTCTGAGATTTTTGCAGAAAAGACGGAAGGGAAAGGGATTCCGGAAAAGCCGGGCGTGAGGGAGTTGATTGCCTGGCTGAAAAAACGGGGAACCCGCATCGGACTGGCGACTTCTTCTTCAGAGAAGGATGTGCTTGGCAAACTGGATGCGGCAGGACTGCGTTTTTCCTTTGATGCCATTGTCTGCGGAGACATGGTAGAGCGGAGCAAACCGGAGCCGGACATTTATCAGGAAGCCTGCCACATGCTTCATGTGAAGCCGGAAAAGGCATTTGCAGTGGAGGATTCCTATAATGGCGTTCGTTCCGCCAGTCAGGCCGGGATGAGAGTCATTATGGTGCCGGATTTGATGCCGCCGAATAAAGAAATGCGCCGTCTGGCTTCTGTGATTCTGCCATCCTTAAAGGATGTGCCGGAATATATCGAAGAAGATGAGATGGAAGAGATGGAGTCCATGATGGAACTTGAAAGTCTGTTCTTCTAAGCAAAAAGAAAAAACGTCAGCAGTTTAAAACTGCTGGCGTTCTTTTATTTACGGGGAAATAAAATATCATTTCCCTACAGGTTTTCTCCGTTATCTGCGATAACATCGCGGTACCAGAAAGCGCTGTCTTTTGGAATACGCTTCTGATTACGGTAATCAATATAAATCAGACCAAAACGGTCGTCGTAGCCGCTCATCCATTCAAAATTATCTGTGAGAGACCAGTGGAAATATCCAATCACCGGAATCTGGTCTTCGCAGGCAGCCTTCAGTTCCCGGAGATACCGGGTGAGAAAGTCGATGCGGTCCGGGTCATGAACATTGCCGTCGAGAAAGATTTTGTCATTGCAGCTTTGTCCGTTTTCAGAAATAATCATTGGTAGACCGTATCTTTCGAAAATCAGCCGCGGTCCCCAGTATAATACCTCCGGTGTGACAGGCCATTTCAGCGCGGTTCTCGGATAACCGGGATATTTTGGCGCCTGAATCAGGCTGCCGTCATCGGTAAATGTCATTTCATGTCCGTTATAAATGTTCAGGCCGATGAAATCCGGTTTCTGGAAGATGATATCCATATCTTCCGGAGAAATCTTTTGTGCAAATGGCATCCAGGCGGCTTTTGCATCGTCCGGGTAATGCCCCAGGCAGACAGGGTCAAGAAACCACTGATGGTTAAAATACCAGCCGGGATTATCCGCTTTTGAGGAGGAAAGGAAAGCGGCGTTGGCAAGAGCCGGCGGGGTTTCGGAACGTCTGTCTGCCAGATACGTAAGATTTCCGGTGGAAGCAGCGCCTACGGACGCGGCCGGGTCTGCTTCTCTTATTGCCCTGGCGGCAAAGCCGTGAGCCATCAGGAGGTGGTGCCAGGAACGGAACATTTCCTCATCGCAAAGAAGAGTTCCCGGAGCATGGGCTCCGTTTCCGTGGCCCAGACCAATGGCGCACTGCGGTTCATTTAATGTAATATAGCTTGTAACGCGACCTTTAAAATGTTCGGCAATCAAAGCGGCGAATTCGCCAAAAGCCTCAGCGGTTGCCCGGTTCAGCCATCCGCCCTGGTAGTAAAGCTCCAGGGGAAGGTCCCAGTGATACAGGGTCATCCAGGGAGTAATACCCCTTTGCAGACATCCGTCCACCAGGCGGTCGTAGTAAGCAAGGCCTTTTTCGTTGACCGGCAGCCGCCCTGACGGGAGAATTCTTGGCCAGCTTATGCTGAAACGATAATTCTTGATGCCGAGAGACACCATAAGGTCAAGGTCTTCTTCCAGACGGTGATAAGCGTCGCAGGCAACGTCGCCGGTATGGCCGTTCCAGGTCTTTCCAGGGGTGTGACTGAAGGTATCCCAGATGGAAAGTCCCCGGCCGTCTTCGAAAGCACCGCCTTCAATCTGATAGGAGGCGCTGGCAGCGCCCCACACAAAATCTTTGGAAAAACTCATAAATTATACCCCCATGATAACTTCAATCTGATAGTCTGTTTTGCCTTCCTGAATCGGAATTACCTGAGTGTCAATCGGAGTGCCGTCTACGATAATTTTAGCAACCCCTTTTTCCACCCCGGCGGAATTATCAACGGTAATGTGATAATTTGCGTTTCGGAAAGTTCTTTCACAGGTAAAATGCTTCATGGAATCCGGAATACAAGGGTCGATTTTCAGACCGTCAAAAGTTGGCTGAATACCGAGAATATACTGACTGATACAGGTGAATGTCCATGCGGCGGTTCCCGTAAGCCAGCTGTTTTTTCCTTCTCCGTGAGTCGGTGCGTCGCATCCGGCTACCATCTGGCAGTAAACGTATGGCTCAACCCGGCGGATTTCGCTTTTGTCTTCCAGGTAGGTCGGACAGGTTTTGCGGAATACTTCGAAAGCGCGGTTGCCGTGACCGAGAACCGTTTCCGCACAGCTTATCCAAGGATTGTTATGACAGAAAATACCGGCATTTTCTTTATATCCCGGCGGATAGGAGCTGATTTCACCCAGTTCCACATGATACCGGGTATAGGCAGGCTGATGGAGCACGATGCCGAATGGGGTTTCCAGACGTTTTTCCACGCTGGCAAGGGCTTTGGCTGCTTCTCCGCTTTCCTTGCCGATTCCGGCCATAACACACATACCTTGTGGTTCAATATAGATTTGTCCTTCTTCGCATACATGACTTCCTACCGGATTGGAGTAGGCGTCATAGGCACGGACGAACCATTCGCCGTCCCAGCCGGCACCAAGGGCTGCTTTTTCCAGGTTCTGAATAAGAGCTTCTGCCTCGTCAGCTTCTTCGTTGAGACCGAGGTGGCGGCAGATGTCTTCGTATTCTCTTCCGTATTTCACAAACATTCCGGCAATAAATACACTTTCAGCAACCGGACCTTCGCTCGGACCTGTGGTCTGGAAGCTTTCACCCGGTACTTCAGAGAAGCAGTTGAGGTTCAGACAGTCGTTCCAGTCGGCACGTCCAATCAGAGGAAGGTCGTGCGGACCCAGATGGGTTGCCGTGTAATTAAAGCTTCTTCTAAGGTGCTCCATAAGAGGCTGTGCCAGACTTTCATCATTATCAAAAGCACAAGGCTCTTCCAGAATAGAGAAATCACCGGTTTCCCGAAGATAAGCAGCGGTTCCTGCAATCAGCCAGAGCGGGTCGTCATTAAAGCCGCTTCCCACATCCATGTTGCCCCGCTTGGTCAGAGGCTGATACTGATGATAAGTGCTGCCGTCTTCAAACTGTGTATTGGCAATATCGATAATTCGCTCTCTTGCCCGTTCCGGAATCAGATGAACAAAGCCCAGCAAATCCTGACAGGAATCTCTAAAGCCCATACCTCTGCCGAGGCCGCTTTCATAGTAGCTGGCGCTTCGGCTCATGTTGAAGGTAACCATGCACTGATACTGGTTCCAGATATTTACAAGGCGGTCAAGACGGTCGTCGTCGGTATGAACCGCATAAGTGGAAAGAAGCTTATCCCAGTATTCTGAGAGTGCCTTGAGTGCGGCATCAACCTGTGCGTCTGTCTCAAATTTACCAAGAAGAAGGTCTGCCGGTTTTTTGTTGATGATACCCGGCGCTTCAAATTTTTCATCCTGCGGATTCTCGCAGTAGCCAAGAACAAAAATATAGGAAACACTCTCGCCGGCTTCCAGAGAAACACGGATATGATGGCTTCCGATTGGAGCCCAGCCGTGGGCGATGCTGCCCGTACATTCGCCATTGATTACTGCCTGCGGGCGGGAAGCCCCATTGTAAAGACCGACAAAAGCATCTCTGCTTGTATCAAAGCCGTCAACCGGATGATTGACAGCATAAACTGCGTAATGATTGCGGCGTTCCCGGTATTCGGTTTTGTGATAGATGCGGCTTCCGATTACCTCAACCTCTCCGGTGGAGAAATTGCGCTGGAAATTGGAAGAATCATCCTGTGCATTCCAGAGGCAGAATTCTACGTAACTGAACAGGTCCGCCTTCTTCGGTGCATCGGTTTCGTTGGTCAGAGTGATTCGGGTCACTTCGCAGCTTTCTCCCAGAGGAACGAAAACCTCCTGTTTAGCAGCGAGACCGTTTTTTGAACCGGAAATCACCGTATATCCCAGACCGTGGCGGCAGCTATAGGAGTCGAGCTCGGTCTGTACCGGCTGCCATCCCGGATTCCAGATGGTATCGCCTTCTTTAATATAGTAATAATGTCCTCCGTTATCCATCGGGCTGTTATTGTACCGATAGCGGGTCAGGCGGAGCAGCTTGGCGTCTTTATAAAAGCTGTAACCGCCGGAGGTGTTGGAAATCAGACTGAAAAAATCCTGGGATCCCAGATAATTGATCCACGGGAGAGGGGTGGTTGGAGTAGTGATTACATATTCCTTTTTCTGGTCGTCAAAATAGCCGTATTTCATTATACTGTCCCTTTCAAATAAATTAACTGATATTATTCGCTAAAATGATTACGAATACGATTTCGTAAAGTTTTCTCTATTATAAAGGGAAACTGTTAAAAATGTAAATATGATAATTGTCAGTTTTTTAGTTTTGTAAATATTGCATAAAAAATGTATGACTTTTTTGTGTGTAAAAACTCTTGACTAAAACACGAAAACGATTTAGAATGAGCTTACGAAAACGTATTCGAAGTAGTTTTCCGGTGAGAGACGACAGATCGGAAGGAGAAATCAAATGGTAACGATTAAAGATATTTCCCGAAAATGTGGCGTTTCACCAGCAACTGTCAGTAAGGCATTGAACGGGTATGGCGATATCAGTAAAGAGACAGTAGCACTGGTAAAGCGCACTGCCCAGGAGATGCATTATCTGCCGAACGCGGCGGCCAGGATGCTTAAGACGAATATCTCCCATAATATCGGAGTGCTTTTCGTTGATGAGACCATGTGTGGTCTGACCCATGAGTATTTTGCCGCGATATTAAACGGAACCAGAGAGGAGGCGGAACGCCTCGGATATGATATCACCTTTATCAGCCAGAAGCTGGGAGGCGATGACATATCATTTCTGGAGCATTGCCGCTATCGGAAGTGTGATGGAGTTGTAATAGCCAGTGTGGATTTTGAAAGCAAGCCGGTGATTGAACTTGTAAGAAGTGAAGTTCCGGTGGTAACGATTGATTATTCTTTCAATAATGTAAGCTGTGTGATGTCGGATAACGTGGAAGGCGCCTACAGCCTGACCAGTTACCTGGTTGAATGCGGACACAAAAAGATTGCTTTCATCCACGGAGAGACGACCTCAGTGACTAACCGACGGCTCCAGGGCTTTTATCGGGCCCTGGATGAAAACGGACTGATTGTTCCGGAGGAATATGTGATTTCCGGAAAGTATCATGATCCGAAGGTCAGCGGGGAAGAAACCAGAAGGCTGATGACTTTGCCGGAGCCTCCGACAGCGATTCTCTACCCGGATGATTTCTCATATCTGGGAGGGATGGCAGAGCTGGAGAAAATGAATCTTTCCATTCCGGAAGATGTCAGCGTGGCGGCTTATGACGGAATTAACATGTCACAGGTATTAAGACCAAAGCTTACTACCTATTATCAGGATGCTGCAGAAATCGGCAAAGCATCGGCCAGAAAGCTGGTGGAGACGATTGAAAACAGAAAGTCCTGTGTGGCACAGCAAATTAAGGTTTCCGGAAAATTGCTCAAAGGATGCAGCGTAAAACAAATTCAGCCGCGGTAAAGGCTTAACCGCAGGCAACCCGTAAGTGAATTGGAGGGAATGAAATGAGAAAACCATTAAAGTCTATTATGAGTATGGTACTCGCAGGTGCTATGGTATGCTCCATGGCAGCATGTGGCGGTTCAGGTTCAGGAGCTGCAGAAGGAACAACAGCAGCAGCTACACCTACAGCAGCAGTATCGGATGGAGGAAAAGTCCTCAATATCTGGTGCTGGAACGATGAATTCCAGAGCAGATTCAATGCCTACTATCCGGAAGTAAAAGAGATTGCGGAAGATAAATCCACAACAACTTTAAATGACGGAACTGTTGTGAAATGGACAATCAACCCGAATGAAAACAACAACTACCAGAATAAGCTGGATGAAGCTCTTCTGAATCAGGAAACAGCAGCAGATGATGACAAGATTGATATCTTCCTGATTGAAGCAGACTACGCTCTGAAATATGTTGATTCTGCTTACACGGTTAACGTAGATGACCTTGGCCTGACAGAGGATGAGATGGCAGATCAGTATCAGTACACCAAAGACATCGTAACAGATTCCAACGGAGCAATCAAAGGAACAACATGGCAGGCAACACCTGGTCTTTTCGC
>JALEIY010000136.1 GCA_022769785.1 Eubacterium sp. | reverse complement strand
CTAATGTTTCCAATAATGATATAATGTCCATGAGAGTAATCCTCCTTGATATGTTTTTTTGGTCGAAAACTATTATACCTTATTGGAGAGTTACTCTCATTTTTTATTTCTTTATTTAACTGACAAAATCTTTACACTGATCTTCTCCTCCGACAGGTATATTTTTTCCTGTTTTCGTTCATCCTTTTATCAGACCCGTTTCCAGGGAAAGGAACGGCGATGCTAAAAACGGATAAAAAGCAAACTTCATTTCAGCCAGTGCTATTTTACGCTGAATTATGGAAGCCAGCAGAATCAGGAGGATACAAATGTTTCTGAATAAGGTAGAAATATGCGGTGTAAATACTTCGGATCTTCCTCTTCTTTCGGAGGAGGAGAAGGATGTTTTATTTGAACAGATTGAACAGGGTAATGAGGAGGCGAGAGAGAAATATATCAGAGGGAATCTTCGTCTGGTTTTGAGTGTAATCCAGAGATTCTCGGGAAATCATGATAATGCAGATGACCTTTTTCAGGTGGGCTGCATCGGCCTGATTAAGGCCATTGATAATTTTGACCGCTCTCTGGATGTGAAGTTTTCCACTTACGCGGTTCCGATGATTCTCGGAGAGGTTCGGCGCTATCTGCGGGACAATAACAGTATCCGGGTGAGCCGGTCTTTGCGGGATACCGCTTATAAGGCTATTTATGCCAAAGAACAGCTCCAGAAATCGATGGACCGGGATCCTACAATCAGTGAGATTTCGAAGGAAGTGAATTTGCCGGAGGAGGATATCATTTATGCTCTTGATGCCATTGCCACTCCGGTTTCCCTTTATGAACCGGTGTATCAGGATGGCGGGGATGCTCTTTTTTTAATGGATCAGGTCTGCGATAAGAAAAACAGGGAGGAGACCTGGATTGAGCATCTTTCCCTGCAGGAAGCGATGCATCAGCTTAATGACAGAGAATATCACATTATTAAGAAACGGTTTTATGAAGGAAAAACCCAGACCGAGGTTGCTGATGAAATCAGCATCTCTCAGGCCCAGGTCAGCAGGCTGGAAAAAAATGCACTGAAATCTATCCGTAATTTTATACGGGAATGACATTTACTCCATTCGTATCATTTCTTTTTTCAGCCGGAGTATGATTTTCTTTTCAAGGCGGGAAATGTATGACTGAGAAATACCCAGCATATCTGCCACTTCCTTCTGGGTTTTCTCTTCTCCTTCTTCTCCATTCATGCCAAACCGGAGGCGAATGATAAGTTTTTCCCTTTCACTCAGAGTTTCCATCGCTTTTCGAAGGAGTTTTTTATCCACTTCATCTTCCAGGTCTCTGGAGATGGTATCCTCATCGGTGCCTAAAATGTCGGACAACAGCAATTCGTTGCCATCCCAGTCTACATTCAGAGGCTCGTCTATGGAAACCTCCATCCGGGTTTTGCTCGTTCGCCTCAGATACATTAGTATTTCATTTTCAATGCACCGGGAGGCGTAGGTTGCCAGCTTGATTTTTCTGTCCAGATTAAAGGTCTGGATGGCTTTGATTAATCCGATGGTTCCGATGGAAACCAGGTCCTCTACCCCAATTCCGGTGTTTTCGAACTTTTTCGCTATGTATACCACGAGACGCAGGTTTCTCTCTATGAGAATCGCCCGGGCCTCTTCACTCCTCCTGGTATCCAGCTGGCTTAAAACATAAGCCTCTTCTTCCGGCTCCAGCGGCGGAGGAAGTACGTCGGTTCCTCCGATATAATGAATCTCGTTTCGCGGCTTTATGAGCTGCTTCATCGTATTCATCATTGTAAATCTGATTCTTCCGGTTCCTGATGCGTTAAATACCACTGCCATAAGCTCCCCTTTCCTATGAGAAAATATCTTCCGGCAACAAAGCCGAAAATTTCTCATCCTTTGACATTTTTTCCGCACTGATACCTATCATCCCTTTTTTTGCCGCAAGTACTTCTCCCGCCTTCCTTACTGTGATATTATCTGCCATGATTCCCGGCATGTATCCCTGCTTTTTTCCTACAGAACAATAGCTTATGGAATAGATGCCGCAGCCAGACATTTCGACTGCTTTTATCAGCGAGGCCGAATCGGAAACATCCTGAAGATATTTTTCAATCATTTCCTTTTCTTTTTGACCAAATAGCCCTTTTCCTTTTTCCCATTCCAAAACCGTGATTCCGGAACCGGTTATCTGGCTGACTAAAAGATTGCCGGAATCATAAATCGCCGGACAGCAAATTCTTTTCCCTTTTCGACAAATCTCCACTTCATAAATCTCTTTTCTGCTCCGGGGATTTCTTCGCAGCATGATATATATCAGCATACATCCGGTCAGTATACAAAAACCGGACAGAGGCACCCACCAGTCAGTAAGGAAGGAACTGCGTAATCGGGACAATTTTTTTTGCAAAAGCATCCCGAACCCTCCAAAGGTAAAGACATGAAGAAGCATTATCCCGGATGTTCTGGCGAAAGTCAGGACTGCCCGAATCTGAAATGTGAAAATAAGGATGCTTCCTACCGTAATCAGGGCCAGGAGTATGTGGAGCCATGGGCAAAGATACCCTGACAGGCTGTACCAAAATATGTACGTTATTGAGGAAAGTAATCCGCCTTTCCACACCCGGGATTCGGGTAACTGAGGAAAAAGTTCCCGTTTAATCAGGAAGAGAAGCAGTGAATCCGTCACTGCGTTAAATAAAAATGTTTTGCCAAGTTCATAAATCATATATTTTACAGCAAAACGAAAGGATTATCTTTATATGCGGTATGGGGCTAATTTAGCACAAACAGCAAAATAAAAAAGTCGAAATATAAAAGCATCCTCTTTCATATCTCGACTTTTTTTGCTACTCATATTCTATTATGAATCTTTCACCCGAACTATCTTCTTTTCTGTAAAAATTCAGGAATCTTAATCTCCATGTCCGAATTATCATAGGAGCGGAAAGAAGTATCCTGTTCCGGTGCAGCCCGTCTTGCAGAAGCCGGCTTAATAGCCTGTCCGCTGTATGTCGGACCCTTTTCAGCCTTCTTTGGTGCAGCTGCTTTCGTTACTCTTGATGCCGGTGCTCCGGATACATCATGAAGTCCTGTGGCAATAATCGTAATGCTCACCTGATCCTCCGGTACATCATCACTTTCCACGTTACCAAAAATAATATTCGCTTCGTCTCCAGCCACTTCTGTCAGGTAGGAAACTGCCTCATAAACTTCTTGAATACCAATATCACCGGAGAAGTTGATAATAATATCGGTTGCGCCGCTGACTGTAGTCTCAAGCAGAGGGCTTTCCATGGCCTTCTTAATGGCCTCCACAGCCTTGTCCTCTCCATTACCGACACCGATACCGATATGTGCAATACCCTTATCACGCATAACAGTCTGGATATCTGCAAAATCAAGGTTGATAAGTCCCGGTTTAAAGATGAGGTCGGTAATTCCCTGTACGCCCTGCTGGAGTACTTCATCTGCCTTACAGAATGCTTCTTTGATGGAAGTTCTCTTATCACAGATCTGAAGTAATTTATCATTCGGAATAATAATCAAAGTATCTACGTTTTCTTTCAGACGCTCAATACCCATTAAAGCGTTATTCATACGAGGCTTGCCTTCAAAAATAAACGGCTTGGTAACAACACCTACCGTAAGAATGCCAAGGTCTTTGGCAATCTGTGCAACAACCGGTGCTGCACCTGTACCGGTTCCACCGCCCATACCGCAGGTAACGAATACCATATCTGCATCCTTTACCAGTTCTGTAATATCGTCGCGGTTTTCTTCCACTGCACCTGCCCCGATCTCCGGCTTCGCGCCTGCTCCAAGACCTTTTGTCAGCTTTTCTCCGATCTGAACACGGGTTGGTGCCTTACACAGATCCAGTGCCTGTTTGTCCGTATTGATTCCGATGAGTTCCACGCCTTCAATCGCCTCGTCTACCATACGGTTTACTGCGTTATTTCCGGCACCTCCAACTCCAATAACCAGAATCTTTGCTTGTGCTAATTCTTCATTCGACATAATTTCCAGCAAGGTTTACTCCTCCTTATTCTATGTAAATGCAACATTCACCTGATTTTATTTATACTCATATAATACGGTTTTTCACCGAAATAATCAACTATAAATTTAGTTTTTCGCAATTTTTTCTCTTCCGGTGTGACCAAAAAATAAAATTAACCGCGAAACCTGCATTTTTAATTATTTACCCTAGATTATCCTGTTATTTTTATCATTTACGATACGTTATGATGTTCTTTTCATCGGTATATAAATGCATATCGATAACTCCCTTTTTACCTTCTTTGGCAACTGCTTCAAGAAGCTGTGGAATCTTTGACATTTTCCCGTCGAGACAATCCGAATCGCCCAGATAAATCTCATAATCTCCGGAAATCAGAGTAATATCATCCTCCCCGTCAAAACGGATTTCGGAAATGTCCAGTTTATAGGTTGCTATTTTTTTCGTTATGGATACTATCGTATTAAGTTGTTTCTGGCTCACCTTAAGCTTTTTGCCCAGAACCATTTCCTTAAGATTCAGTCCCGTAACCAGTGGAACCCCTTCAAATCTCTGATTTCTGCTCTCCACCACAGATCCTTCCGAATCAAAGTATACATTTTTATTCATATACTCCAGAACACCCGGACGAAGCTTTTCTTTTACTCTGATGCGAAGCACATGGGGATTTTTGAAACTCATGGTGACATTCTCAATAAACGGAAGATAGGTCTGTTTAAAAATCCGATTTTGCGCCAGCATTACAAGAGTATTGGGAACATAATCCTGCTTTTTCATCTCACGGATGATTTCCGCATCCGAGTAGGTATGATTCCCTCTGATTTCGATGTTGGTAACGGAGCATTCGGTGATACCAAAATAAATTCCCAGTCCCAGAACTGCCGCCACAACCAGCCCAATAATCAGCTTATGTATTGTTTTTCTTTTTGGCTTTTTTACAAGGGTTAGCCCGTTCTCGTTCATACATTCCCTGCCTTCCTGTTTTGAAGTGTGTATCACGTTCTTTTACCTGGAATCTGATGTTCGCGTTTTCCCGGAGATTCCTCCTGCCGAACTTCCCAGTCTGGTATATCTCGAAACCGAAAGAACCAGCCCCATTTCTACCAGCAAAAAGGCTACCGAGGTTCCTCCGTAACTGATAAACGGAAGAGGAACACCGGTATTCGGTATCGTATTGGTAACAACTCCTATATTTACAAAGACCTGAAAGCCCACATGGGCAATGGCACCAATGGCAATCATGGAACCATAAAGGTCTGCCGCATTGAGGGCAATCCGTAAAAACCTCCACAGGAGGATAAAGTACAGGATAATTACACCGATTGCTCCGAAAAGTCCCAGTTCCTCACATACTATGGAAAATATCATGTCATTATGTGGCTCCGGCAAAAATCCCATTTTCTGCATACTCTGTCCGAGACCTTTTCCAAACAGGCCACCGGAACCTATGGCATAGAGTCCCTGCATGGTCTGCATTCCGTTTTCAGAATCCTCCGGATTAAGCCAGGTGGCAATTCGAGCCATACGATAGCCTTCCCGCCATACCAAAAGAATAAAGCCTCCGACTCCGACGGCTCCAAGATACAAAAAAGGACGAAACTTCGGAGTGGCAACGAACAGCATCACCAGAGTAATTAAAGTAAGAATGACACAGGTACTCAGATTCTCCACCCCAACCAGAAGCAGAATCGGACAAAAAATAGCAAATGCTTTGATAACTCCTTTTGTCTGCCGAAGCTCTTTTACATGTTTGCTGATATAAATGGCCAGCATCACTATCAGAGAGACCTTTGCAACCTCGGAAGGCTGAAACCGAATCGGTCCAATCTGAATCCATCGTTTGGAACCGTGAGACAAAGCAGCAAAAATAAGGGTCACAGAGAGCAGACCTACTGTCACCAGATAATATGCCCCCAAAAACCATTTCTTTTTATTCCAGAAATGATAATCACTTCTGGCAAGGAAACCCATGACCACAAGGCCTCCCAGTGCAAAAATCGCCTGCCTTTTCAGCCAGTAAGCGCCATCCCCGTAATACAGTGCTCCTTTATAAGAACTTGTACTGTATATCATCACCAGTCCGAAGCCCACAAGAAATACTACCAGAAAAACAATGGAATAATCCATCGAATGGGCACGCCTGACAGGTGTTTTATTTTCTCCGGATGACCGGCTGACTCCCGGTCTTTTCCGGTTTCCTGCCGCTTTTTTCGCTCTCCCAGTCATTTTATTCACTCCTTGAAACTATGAACAATATCTTTAAATACTCTTCCCCTGACCTCATAATTTTTAAACATTCCCCAGCTTGCGCAGGCCGGAGAAAGCAGCACCGCATCTCCCGGTTCTGCCAGTCGTCTTGCTTCTTCCATGGCCTCTTCCATACTCTGCGCAAAGACAATATTCTCAAACCCCTGCGCTTTTGCAGCTTCAGCAATCGCCTCGGCCGTTGCACCCATAAGAATAAGCCATTTAACTTTCCCGTCAAAGGAAGAAATCCATTCATCATAGGATGCTTTCTTATCGTATCCGCCTCCGAGAAGAACCGTCGGTTTTACCATCGCCTGAATTCCCTTGATGGCAGCATCCGGATTGGTTCCTTTGGAATCATTGTAATAATCAACACCATCTACGGTATCCACATATTCAATTCTGTGCTCCACCGCTTCAAAATCCATGACTGCACTGCGAATCGTCTCTGCAGGCACTCCCATATACCAGGCAATTCCGATGGCTGCCAGTACATTTTCATGATTATGGGAACCTAAAAGCTTAATCTCATCCGTCCGGCAAATCGGAATCTCCTGTTCCCGGTCCCGAATGGTAAAGACATCCCTTCCTTCTTTATCTTTTTTCAGAATAATGCCTTCCTGTAATTCCTCTTTACGGCTGAAAAATACCGGACGCGCCGTAGTTTTTTCCGCCATGGCCCGTGTAATCGGGTCGTCATAATTTAATATAATAATGTCATCGCCGGTCTGCTTCTTGGAAATAGACAGCTTGGTATCCGCATAAACCTCCATGGTACCATGGCGGTCAAGATGGTCAGGCGTTACATTTAATACAGCACTGACAACCGGATGAAAATCTACGGTAGTCTCAAGCTGGAAGCTGCTGATTTCAGCGGCAATGACACTGCTGTCCTTTGTCTCGTCCGCAACGGCGGTGAATGGAATACCGATATTGCCCACAACGAAAACCGACGGATAACAGGCTCTGAAAATACTGCCGGTTAATGCCGTAGTTGTCGTCTTTCCATTGGTTCCGGTAATCGCAGCAATTCTTCCTTTTGAAAGCTCGCTGGCCAGTTCAATCTCTCCCCATACGGTCTTTTTCCTGTCATAAAACGCTCGTGCAATCGGACTGTGAACAGAAATACCCGGGCTTAATATCAGCATATCATATTCATCGGCCAGTTTTTCCTGAAACTCTCCCAGTTCAAACTCTATCTGCATATGTTCCGGAAGCCGTTGTTTTACTGCTTCCGTATCCAGGTTTTCATTTCCATCATAGATTGCAGCCCGGATTCCGGACTTTCCAAGAAGGGCCGCGGCACCGATACCGCTTACTCCGGCACCTGCAATTAATATCTTTTTATCTTTCCACATGGTTTATCCTCCATTCTGCAGCAAAACCGCACATTCAAGAACGCCTCGGCGTTCTTGCTGCGAGATGCGCGTCATGCGTTAGCATGACAAATTTCAAATGCGCATCTCTGCAATCCGCCGGAGGCTCAACATTTCAGAAGGTGATTGTCATCCGCTACTGAAACTAGTTTATTACCCACCGCTTAGCGCTCTGCGTGCTTGAAGCGGGGGACTCCTTCTGAAATGTTGAACGCCTTTTTTGTTATCCGTTAATTAATATGCCAGCAGCCCAATCAGGCAAAGCACTGCCGTTACAATGGAGAAGATGGATACCACCTTTGTCTCCGGCCAGCCGGACAGTTCGAAATGATGATGAATCGGCGCCATCTTAAAGATACGTTTTTTGGTTCTCTTAAAATATCCCACCTGGATAATTACCGAAAGCACTTCTATAAAATAAATAAAAGCGACGATTGGCAAAAACAGCGGAAGCTGAAGCATATAGGCTGCAGAGACTACAAAACCTCCCAGCGCAAGAGAACCCGTATCTCCCATAAATACCTTCGCCGGATGAGTATTAAAGCATAAAAATCCGAGAAGTGCACCGATTACGGCACAGGTTACCGGATGAATATCCGTACCGGAAGCAGCCGCAATAACCGTAAGAAATACTGCAATCAGTGTAGTTACACTGGATGCCAGGCCGTCCAGCCCATCTGTAAAGTTGGCACCGTTTACAGTTCCGAGTACAACAAAAAACAGAACCGGAACGTAAAGGAATCCAAGATGAAGCATTTTGCCGCCGGAAAACGGAATCAGAATATCCGTTCCAAGTCCGGAATATTTCACCATATAAACAGCAAATACCGCTGTGATAAATATCTGACCCAGCATCTTCTGAGCAGGGGTCAGTCCGAGATTTCTTTTCATTACTACTTTAATGTAATCATCCAGGAAACCAATCAGACCAAATCCCAGCGTTACAAAAAGAACCGGAACAATCTTCGGATAATCTTTAATAAAAAATGCGGAGCCTGCCAGAATACCTACCAGAAATAAGATACCTCCCATGGTCGGCGTTCCGGATTTTTTCAGATGAGACTCCGGTCCCTCCTCCCGGATGAACTGACCAAACTTTAATCTATGTAAAAATTTAATCAGACCAGGACCCAGTATTAATGTAATAAAAAAAGCAATTAATGCCGGTATTGCAATAGAATGATTCATAATTTAACCTCCATTTTATCTCTCAGTAATTTGCAGACATTCTTACACAGTATAATCCTACTTTTCGAGATTATCAAGATATGGGAGCACATTTTTAAAAATTTCCGCCATGGCCGGAGCCGCAATCGTTCCCCCATAATAGATTCCTTCCGGCTCATCAATAAGGATAAGTCCCATGATTTCCGGATGATTTGCCGGGGCAAAACCGAGGAAGGAAGAAATATATTTATTATTTCTGCGGGGAAGCTTTTCACTGGTTGCTGTTTTGCCTCCGATGCGTCTCCCCTCTACCTGTGCGTTTTTCCCGGTCCCTTCGGCTACTACCGCCTCTAACAGTTCCCGGATTCTCCGGGAGGTATCGTCAGATACTCTTCCACTTTTTGTTTCATAGGAAAAGACTTCCTTTTGCGTGCTGTCTGCGGATTCTGTTGAAAGGGCCAGATGCGGCGTTACAAGAGTGCCTCCGTTTATCGCTGCACTCGCCGCCCGAAGAAGCTGCATCGGTGTAACCTGAATAGACTGTCCAAAGGACATGGTTGCCAGTTCCACCGCCCCGATATCCTTAAGCTTATGCATTATGGAATTTGCCTCTCCCGGTAAATCAATGCCTGTTTTCTCATAGAGCCCCAGCTTTTTGTAATATTTCAGCATGGCGGCAGCGCCCACTTTTGCGCCGATATCCATGAAAACCGGATTACAGGAATTCATCACACCTTCCCGGAAAGTCTCAGTCCCGTGTCCCGTTGTTTTATGACAACGGATTTTACGGTCCTCAACGATTCTGAAACCCGGACAGGAAAAAGTATCGGTTTCCGTTACCTTTCCTTCCTCAAGGGCCGCCGTGGCTGTCACAATCTTGAAAGTGGAGCCCGGTTCATAAGAATCACTGATAAGAGGATTTCTCCACATATTATTTAACTGCTCAGTTTGCGTTTTTTTGTCTGTTTTGTAAGAATCGATTAACTGATACGGTTCATTCAAATCGTATTCCGGCTCATTTACCATGGCCAGAATCTCCCCGTTTTGAGGATTCATCAGAATCACCGATACACTTTTTGCATTTTTCTGCCTCAAAACCTTCCGGGCTGTCTGGGAGGCAAAGCACTGAATATTGTAATCCAGCGTCAGGGTGAGATTATTGCCCCTTTCCGGCTCAATCCTCTCCTCCGCTGCATTTTCCACCTCTACACCCATAAAATCTGTGAGGGTGAGAATGGTTCCGTCTTTTCCTTTTAAAATGTTATCGTACCGGGACTCCAGTCCTAAAATCCCCTGATTATCGGCTCCGGTAAAACCAAGTACCCGAGAAGCCAGCGTATCATGAGGATAATATCTTTTATAATCTTCGTCCACTTTTATTCCCGCAAGCGAAGCTTTTCTGATTTCATCTGCAGTCTTCTTCGGTACGTTGCTTTTTATTTTCTCCCTGGAAGATACCTTTTCCACTTTTTTACGGATATCTTTTTCCGGGATATCCAGCTTTTCGGAAAGAAGCTTAATCACTTTTTCCGGTTCCTTAATCTGATGATATATTACCGAAATACTGCACACCGGCTGATTATCCGCCAGTATGACACCATTTCTGTCATATATGATTCCTCTGGCCGCTTTGATGGAGCGTTCTCTCTGCTCCACACTTTTTGCTTTCCGGCTGAGTTCCTCTGAAGAATACAGCATCAGATAACAGAGTTTTGCACTGACAAGAAACAACGCAAGAACCAGACCGCCAAAGATGAGATAATATTTTTTCTTCTGAAAAAGAAAGATTTCAATCATAGGTTGCCGGATCCCTTTTTTTATCAGTGTACGCAGATTCCTTCTTTATATTCTTGATTTATTCCCATTTGTGACCGGTGATTGCTTCATAGGCATCCAGTTCTGCCTGGTCCGGTTCATGGTCTTGTTCAATGCCGAGAATCGGTAAAATCTCTTCCATGCATTCTCTTTGCAGATTTACCGCGAGACCGGCATTGGCCTGATTATCCACATTCGGCTCATCAATTGTTACATAAATCAACACTTCCGGTTCTTTGGCCGGTGCAAAACCGATAAAAGAAATATAGTAATCTTCTTTATTTCTCGGATATTTTTCTGCCGTTCCGGTTTTACCGCCAATGGAATATCCCGGAATCATGGCTTTGGTTCCGGTTCCGGTCATTACGGTTTCCGCCAGATAATTTCGTAAAGTTTCGGAAGTTTCTTCTGATATGGTGTCTCTGAGAAGGACTTTGCCTTTTTCTTCTACCACATCTCCTTTATCATTCTGAATCTGTTTTACCACTCTCGGCTGATAATAATAACCGCCGTTGATAAGGGAACAGAATCCTGCTGCCATCTGCATCATGGAACAGTTAAAGTTCTGCCCGAAAGCATTTGTCGCCAGAGTAGCACTGTTTTCGTATGTGTCCGCATCATAAATGAGGGATGAGGTTTCCGCCTCACCCGGTAAATCAATACCGGTTTTTCTTCCGAAGCCGAAAAGCTTCTGGTACTGATAAAAAATATCCGCACCCTCATTAAAGGCGATATTCATCATAGAAACATTACATGATTTTGCAATGGCGTCTTTTAATGTAATATTCCCGTGAACATGAGAACAGCCGATGTTTCTCTTTCCGACGGCCATGGAGCCGGTACAATAGTATTCTTCATTACCGGTCAGGATTCCGTTTTCCAGTCCGGTTGCCACGGTAAACGGTTTATATGTGGAACCGGGCTCCTTTGTATCACTGATGATGGCATTGCGCCACAAGTCATAAAATCCATCATAAATGGTTTTTTTGTCTTCTTTTTCTTCTTCTTTTTCCTTGTCTTCGGTGGAAGCTTCCTCCGCCTTTTCTTCGCTTTCCGTGGAAGTGCTTTCCTCTGCCTTTTTTTTCTGCTCTTCTTCCCATTCTTTGGTGTATTCCTTCATTTCATCAATTTCACTCTGGGAATAGAGCTTTCGCAGTTCTTGTTCATTCATGGGATCGTTGAGATCATAAGGATTGGAGCTGGCCATTCCAAGGACAGAGCCGTCCCGGGGATCCATTACCAGAATACTGGTCATGTTGCTTCCGATACTCTTATCAAAGGCTTTCAGCTTCTCTTCGATAATCTGCTGAATATGCATATCGATGGTACTAATCACTGAGTTACCGTTGATAGCTTCTTTCACACTTTTTTCCCGGGTCAGTTCTTCATTGAAATAGTAATAGACTCTCCCGTCTGTTCCATTTAAGGTGTCATTATAATACTGCTCAATTCCCCAGTTTCCCTTGTTACCGGAGGAAGTAAATCCCAGCACACGGCAGGCAAGGGTGTTATAAGGATACACTCTTTTATAGCTTTCCTCAAAAAACACCCCGTTTATGTTTCTGGCCTGTCGGATTTCACGAATGACTTCCGGCGATGTCGATTCTGTAATCTTTTCTTCTCCTTTTTTCAGAAAGGTTTTGAACTTTTCCACGGCATCATAATCCAGGTCCTTTTTATAAACCAGATAGTAGGAATTTTTATTTTTCTTTATGGTTTTCTCCAAATCATTTCTGTCAAGGTCAAAGCAATCCATCAGAGCGTCCACCGTGGCATCGTATACTCCGATATCATCCTCTGAATAGGTATCGAGAGTCTCATCCAGGATGTTTTTCGGCTCGAGAACCAGAGTATAAACCTTGGCGTTGGCTGCCAGGATATTACCGTTTCTGTCGTAGATTTTCCCCCGTTCGTAGGCTATATCTGAGCTGGCATGATTCTGCTGTCCCAGCACAATTGTCTTAAATTTCTCTCCGTCACAGACTGTCCAGTAAATCAAACGTGCAACCAACAGCAAAAAGAGGCAAAGTATAATCATAAATATGATAAACAGATTGCCTCTCATTCTGTCGGTGAGCCGTCTGACTGTCTTTTTTTTCTTAGTCACACTATCACCCACTTTTTATTTATTTACATCCACACTTTCATATTGTCTGAAATAATCATCCGCACCATCTGTATAATAAATGACCTGCTTCTGATCCGGATAAACCATATGAAGTTCTTTTTCTGCATACTTGCGGATTTCGTCCAGATTCACAGATTTTTCAATCTCTGTCCGAAGTGCTGCCTGTTTGCTCAGTTCTTCACTTTTTTGTGTCTTTAACACAGAAACCTGATTGGAAAGAGTATTAATTCTGGACATCCCCTGCACATAATGCACAGCGCTTGCAGCGATAAGAAAGAGGGCAAAAACCGCCACAACCATAAAACGTCCGTCAAAGGTCTGGGTTTTTTCATGGTTTCTTCTCAGTCTCGCCTTCTCTGCAGTGCTCAGATGTCTGTTCCGATCTGGCATGGCTGCCTGTTGAAGTCTGGTACTCCGGTATACTGCCGCACCTGTATCCTTCTGTAATTTCTTTTCTTCCGGCTCAAGCTTTCTTACATTGCTGCCGTAAATATACTTATAACGGTCTGTTGTGTTATGTAACGCCATAACGATACTCCTCCAATACATTCGTTCTGTCTCATGATTTATGAAACGGTTCTCTCAAATACACGTAATTTTGCACTTTTTGACCGGCTGTTTTCTTCGAGTTCCTTCTCAGTCGGTACAATCGGCTTTCTTGTGATTACCTTTCCCTTGGATACCCGTCCACAGGTACATATCGGGAAATCCGGCGGACAGATGCAGGGATTCTCACTGGTTCGGAAAATGTTCTTCACAATGCGATCCTCCAGGGAATGAAAAGTAATAACACAAAGTCTTCCGCCATCCTCGAGGGAATCTATCATTTCCTCCAGATGATCCTTTAACACGTCCAGCTCATGATTTAACTCGATACGGATAGCCTGAAAAGTCTTTTTGGCGGGGTGCCCGCCTGTGGCACGCACCTTTGCAGGTATGGCCGCACGAATAATATCACAGAGCTGACCGGTTGTCTCAATCGGTGCGTTCTGTCTGGCAGCGACAATATGTCTGGCAATATTTTTCGCAAAACGGTCTTCCCCATAATCCCGGATAATATGAAACAGTTCCTTTTCGCTGTAATCATTGACAATGTCTCTGGCTGTCCGGGGCTGTCTCATATCCATGCGCATATCCAGAGGGACATCCTCCCGGTAGGTGAATCCTCTCTCACTGTTATCAAGCTGATAAGAGGATACTCCCAAATCCAACAGAATACCGCTTACCTTCTCAATGGAAAGACTGTCAAGAATATTCCTCATATCCGCATAATTACTTCGGACAATGGTTACTCTGTCTCCAAATGGTTCCAGACGCTTACCTGCAACGGCTATGGCATCCCCATCCTGGTCGATACCGATTAACCGCCCCTTATCTCCCAGTCTTGCAGCAATCTCACGGGAATGTCCGGCCCCTCCCAGAGTTCCGTCCACATAAATTCCGTCCGGACGGATATGCAGGGCTTCTATTGTCTCGTCTAACATGACGGACTTATGAACAAACTCCATATTCTCTCTCCTAAAACTCCATCTCGCCGGCAATCTCCTCAATCGGGACATCGTCTTCGTTCTGGTATGCTTCATATCTCTCAGTGGACCAAAGTTCAATCCGGTCATCGAGACCAATCACAGTTACATCTTTGTCAATCTGTGCAAACTGTCGCAACACCGGCGGAATCAGAAACCGCCCCTGCTTGTCTGATTCACAATCCAGGGAACTTCCGATAAAATACCGTTTCAGCCTCCGCGCTTTTTCCGATGAGGTTGGCAGCTTTCTTAACTTGCCTGAGAACTCCTGCCAGGAGTCCGGTGTAAAAATGAAGAGACATCCGTCCATTCCTTTTGTGATGACAAACTGTGTTCCAAGTTCTTCCCGAATACGGGCCGGTAAAATCAGACGGCCTTTGGCATCCAGACCATGATGATATTCTCCCTGAAACACAATCTCACCTTCTTTCCCACAAAGAATCTTCGGTATCTCTGCCCTCATTTTTCAAGAACGCCTCGGCGTTCTTGCTGCGAGATGCGCGTCATGCGTTAGCATGACAAATTTCAAATGCGCATCTTACGCAATCCGCCGGAGGCTCAACATTTCAGAAGGGGATTGTCACCCGCTACTGAAACTA
>JALEIY010000134.1 GCA_022769785.1 Eubacterium sp. | reverse complement strand
CTAATGTTTCCAATAATGATATAATGTCCATGAGAGTAATCCTCCTTGATATGTTTTTTTGGTCGAAAACTATTATACCTTATTGGAGAGTTACTCTCATTTTTTATTTCTTTATTTAACTGACAAAATCTTTACACTGATTCCTGTTTCCACTTTCCCCTTCCGGCAAATTCCTTTTCTTCCATTAATTTATGTTGAACTTCTATAATAATTACGATTTTCTGTCAGTTTTATGAATTTTATGTTGTAATACAGTGCATCGTCATGGTATGATTAATGCATACATTTGATAATACGTTATCAGAAAAATGAATTTTATTAGAGGAGGTATTTCATTTTGAGTGCAACAGTATGGGCAATTCTGCCCCCGATCATCGCCATTGTTCTGGCGCTTTTAACCAAAGAGGTTTACTCCTCCCTTCTCATCGGTGTTTTTTCCGGCGCGCTGCTTTTTTGTAATTTCAATCCGCTGACTGCCGTAGAAACAACCTTTGATATTATGGGAGAAAAAATCGGTGGTAACGTGGATATTTTATTATTCCTTGTTTTCCTTGGCATCATTGTAGCTCTTGTTACGAAATCCGGTGCTTCTGCTGCCTATGGAAACTGGGCTTCCAATGCCATTTCATCCAAAAAAGGCGCATTACTTGCCACAAGCTGTCTCGGTGTCCTGATTTTTGTGGATGACTATTTCAACTGTCTGACCGTTGGTACGGTTATGCGTCCGGTAACAGACCGTTATAAAGTTACCCGCGCAAAGCTGGCTTACATTATTGACGCAACCGCTGCTCCGGTCTGCATCATTGCACCGATTTCAAGCTGGGCGGCTGCAGTAGGTTCTTCCCTTCCGGAAGGAAGCGAGATTGATGGTTTTTCTTTGTTCTTACGGACAATTCCATTCAATTTCTACGCATTATTTACCCTTTTATTTGTACTGTTTATCATTTTATCCGATAGAGATTTCTCCAAAATGCAGGCTCTGGAGCTTTCCGGCGAGACCGGTATTGATGCCAATGCTGCTTCTGATGAGATTGTCTCCTCCGGAAAAGGAAAGGTAACTGATTTAATTCTTCCAATCGCCTTCCTGATTGCAAGCTGTATCACTGCCATGCTTTATACCGGCGGACTGTTCTCCGGCGAAACGATTATTAATGCTTTCGCAAACTGTTCTTCCGCACGAAGCCTTGTGCTTGGTTCTTTCTTTACCATTATTTTTATCTTCCTTTTATATATTCCAAGGAAGATTATCGGTTTTACGGAATTTTGCGAATGCTTCGTTCAGGGCTTTAAATCCATGACCTCTGCAATCATGATTCTGTGTCTGGCATGGACCTTATCCGGTGTCTGCGGTGAAAACTATCTTAACATCGGTGGCTTTGTCAGCGCTCTGGTAAATCAGCACGCATTTATCACCACCCTGGTTCCGTTCCTGTTCTTCCTGATTGCCCTCGGTCTGGCATTCTCCACAGGTACTTCCTGGGGAACCTTCGGTATCCTGATTCCGATTGCCATCGCAATCTTCGGTTATGGAAATATGCTGGTACTCAGCGTTGCTGCCATCCTTTCCGGTGCGGTATGCGGCGACCATATTTCCCCGATTTCCGATACAACCATTCTGTCATCGGCCGGTGCACAATGTAACCACATTGTCCATGTATCTACACAGATTCCGTATGCTATGTGTGTATGTGTCTGCTGCGGCATCGGATTCTTACTGGCCGGATTTACGGGCAGCGGTGTTGTTGGTCTGATTGCAGGACTGATTTCCCTGGCTATTGAATTTATTATCATCACAAAAATCAGCAAAAAAGCTGCCGCGGAGGCATAAAATAAAGGCTGTAAATATGATAAAGGCTGTGAGCCGGTTCGGCTCACAGCCTCTTTTTTCATGTTGGAAAATGCTTCCTTTCTCTGCACACTATTTTGTGATAAGAATATATGGTTTTTTCTCCGGTTTCAGCCTTTTTAACAGTCGTTTCATATTTGCTTTGGATATCGCCACACAGCCGGCCGTCGGACCTCCTCCGGAACAATGAAGAAAAATCGCACTGCCCTTCCCCGGTTTTCCTTTGGCATTATATCCGATAAAAATAGCATAATCATAAACGCCTCTGTAGGAAATCAGATGCTCTCCTTTGCAGCGATGCCTCGTCTTATCGGTCCATATCAGACGATTATAATATTTACTTCCCGAATCTCCGCACCAGTAATGATACCGGTTCACCTTAACATAAGGCATTGTCGTTCCCGGGTTTTTCATAATTCCAAATGCTTTTCCCAGAGGATAAAGTCCTGTCGGGGTTTTCTTGTCTCCTTCTTTTTTCTTCCCAATTCCTTTCTTCCCCAGCCATACATTACCGGAAAAGACCGCTTTCCATTTTCCCGTTTTATTTTTTTCATAAAATATGAATTTCCCTCGACTTTTTCCTTTATAGCGAACCTTTACCAGCTGCTTAACCGAGGCGGGAATCTGCACGCCGTCAGGATTCGCCACTGCTGAGGAAGGGAACTGACAAAGCATCCATCCCAGAGCAGTAAAGGAAAGCAGAAACAATCCTCTTTGCCATATTTTTTTCATCTCTTATGCTATCCTTTCGCAGTATTATATCTTTAAAATATGATATATCCAGTGAGCCACTCCATTTTCCTCACTGGACAGGGTCACGTAATCTGCCGCAGCAAGACATTTCTCTGATGCATTAGCAACCGCAATTCCGCAGCCTGCATGGGAAAGCAGTTCTGCATCGTTATCTCCGTCACCAAAGGCTGCCGTTTCCTCCATGGAGATTCCAAGCCACTTCATCAAAAACGCCACTCCCGTGTGCTTTCCTGCCTGACAGTTCGATATCTCAATAAGGCCGGCACCGGAGGAGGTGATATAAATGTCCGACACCTTCTTTTTAAGGCAACTCCATATTTCTTCCTTTTTTGCAGGATTATTCACGATAATATCTATGCTGTCAATCTCCCTTTCATGCTGCCTTATAAAAGAAAAGATGTCTTCTACCGGCCGCCGGTTGTTCTTTATGTAAGCTACGGCTTCTGGTGCGGCACCATAGGCAGTCGGACAGCGAACATAATCCGCCTGGGCATATCCGACTCCCCGGATAAAGCATTCACAGAGCAGCCCTTCCCTCTCAGCCAGTCCAACAATTGCCTCTGCCGCTTCAGGACTTAAAGTATAACCCCCGAGCCTTTTCTTCTCCGGAATATGACAAATCGCCGCCCCGTTTGAAGTAATGGCATAATCAAGACCGGGAAAGGATAAAATCTCTTCCGGAAGCGCATAAAAAGGTCTTCCGCTGGCAACCACCACCTGCACTCCATTCTCCATGGCGTACCGGAGTGCCTCCCTGTTTATTTCGCTCAATTTCCCCTGACTGTTTAAAGTTGTTCTGTCCAAATCCAGAACAATACACCTGTATGACATCATTCTTCCTCCCAGAAAAGCTGGTCCAGCGTCTTGTCCAGTTCCCGGCAGATTGCAATGCATAACCGGATTGTCGGGTTATAATCTCCTTTTTCAATTGCACTGATGGTCTGTCTGGACACTCCCACCCTTTCAGCCAATTCCTGCTGCGACAAATCCTTTGCCGCCCTCGCCGACTTTAAGCGTAAATTTTTCATACCTGCTAATCCTCTTTTTGTGAAATGCCATACTTCAATGCCAGGGCAATCAGTACCACAGCCATCAGCACTGCACTAACCAGATTCATGCAATGGGTAGTAAGCTGTCCGTTTTCAATTACCGGATTATGCTGAAACTGCATGACTGCGCCCAGTCCGTTGAGCAGCATACAGAAAATAATAACTGCCACATAGCGCTTCGGATTCTCATTCAGAGAAAGAAATGCCTCATGGAAGATACAGTATATGGCGTACACTCCCACAGAAACAATCACCCCAATCAGAATATCCACTCCCTCTGCGGCCCATTGTTTTTCAAATACATTTATCACCACATAATCAACAACGATGTAGCAAAGCAAGGTATAAAATCCATATTTATATCCTCTTCCGCGATGAAGCTCCTGCCGTTCATCAAACCGGCACCTCCAGGAACCTTCCGTTTTCACAAAACGAAGCAGAAGCCCCGCAACAAGACAACCGACAAAAAGCCCGACAAATAATCCAAAATGATAATAATTCACATGCATCTTTCTTCCTCCCTTATTTTCACCAAACATTAAAAGGATATCCTCATGGCAACAGTATATAATCACACCAGCATTATATCAAGTATATTTTACTTTTTTCTTTTTACAGATGATTAATTCTATTTTGGGATGATTTTCAAACATAAGATGGGGGAGATAATTTCGCTAATAATATAGAACAAAATTTTTGACATTACGGTATATCTATTGTACAATTTATATATAAAATAAGATGTTAATGTGTGATTTGTAAAGTACACCGATAATTGAAAGGAATACTGACCCATGGATAAGAAGAAAAAAGGGTTTACTCTTGTGGAATTAATTGTGGTTTTGGTTATTCTTCTGATTTTGGCATCCATTCTTGTTCCGACACTGCTCGGATGGATAAAAAAATCAAAAGAATCCAGAATCCTTGTGGCTGCCAAGAGTCTTTATACTGCTTCACAGTCTGTTCTGATTGATGAATTCGCCGTAAACAGTGACACCTCTGTGGCTCCGACAACACAATCTCTTTCTGCCAGCGGAAGAACTCAGGAAATCCTGGAGCTGTCTGAGGTTCCCGAAGATTCTGTCTGCTGCATCGGAGTAAAAGGAGGGAACGCCTACGGAAATTATACCGTACAGTATGTGTATTACGAGGAAAATAAGATTGCGGTCTTTTTTGACGGAGAAACGTGGAATGCACTGGACAACTGCCAGTGTCCCGGCACTGCACCGATTGTTCTGAGAGGAAATTTGGTTTCCGTGCCCGGCTCGAAAGCTACTGAAGCGGCAAATTCCGGAAAATATTCCGGAAATGATAAGTCCATATTATTATCGTTAGAAGCGGCTGAAAGAGAAGCTTTACAGCTTTACAAAGCCAGCGGGCAGACAAAGGTTGTCGGTTATATCATTATTCCGAATGAAGATGGGTCGTACACCATACAAAAAGAAGTAACCAATTCACAGGGATTTCATTCGAAAGATGCAAACTCAATTATGAAAAACGGTTACATAGTGGCAGTTCAGGGAGACAAGGTCGGAAGTAATCTGTCGATTAATCCGGAAACCGGAAAAGTGACCGCCAAACCATACCATATATATAATAATAAGTGGAATGATTTGGCTGAAGGAATTGATTTTGAATTTTAAGATTTTACCCCATATCAATATTTCCAATTCTAAAGGAAGTTTTAACCCAAAGCCGTTCTTTGTAAAAGTTCGGCTTTGATTCGTTTATCCTTAAATAGTTATCGTATTATTCCATCGGAAACTGACCGATATAATCCCGTGTCTGCTTCATCACTTCCAACAGATTACGGAGGTCTTCCAGCGTGTCCCCATTTTCCAGAGAATGATTCCCGTTTTCTGTAATATATAACGGCAGCTGCTTTTCTTCACAAACTTTTTTCAAATATCCGGTTTCCACCCATCCGTCTTTTGTTCCATGGAAGACGATACCCGGGCAAAGCAGAACCGACGTTGATTCTTTCACCGGGGTATAATAAATATGTCTTGCTTTTATCGAATGTTTTTTTGCAAAAGCCGCTGCCACAGCGGTACCCACGCTTTTAGAGATAAAAAGTACATCCTCATAACGGTCAAATTCTGTCTGTGAAAGAACACTTTCCGTCTGGCTCATGGCAATCTGAAATACCTGCTCCATTTTCTCGGCGGAGCCTTTTACTTTTTTCGGAAACCCTTTATATGGCACTTCTATAATCTCATATCCCATGTCAGATGCTATTTTTTTACTGTAATATAACAGAGGTTTGTCTGTATGATATCCGATTCCCGGAAAAATAACTGCAAGCTTTTTCATGATTTTCTTTTCCTTTCTTTGCCCGAAATTACGAATCTGTCTGATTCAGGAACGCCTCGGCGTTCTTGCTGCGAGATAAATATATCTTATCATATTTAACGCAAAATGACGGGTATTTTTTCTTTTTGAAGGATTCTGAGAATATTTTTTTCTATATACGCTTTTATTCGTTAAATTATTGCATTTATTTCTATACATTTTTTATTTTTCATGATATAATTTTTTTAATATGCACACGGTGGGAGTTCTCTCCTCCGGGCAAAAAATAATAAAGATAGGAAGAAAAATATGTTACAAATGATTGAACAGGTAAACCAGGTTGTCAATGATTTTATCTGGGGTGTACCGGCCATGATTTGCATTATCGGAGTGGGACTGTACCTGAGTCTGCGAACCCGTTTTCTGCAGATTCGCAGATTCCCTTATGCCATGAAATGTACTCTGGGTCGGATTTTCAAAAAAGAAGAAGCTTCTGACGGTGCCATCACTCCATTTCAGGCAGTGTGTACGGCTCTCGCCGCAACGGTTGGTACAGGAAACATTGCAGGGGTCGCCGGCGCTATTGCCATCGGCGGACCGGGAGCTGTTTTCTGGATGTGGATTTCCGCTCTTCTTGGAATGTGTACCAAATTTACAGAAGTTACCCTTGCGGTTCATTTCCGCGAAAAGAATAAAGACGGGGACTGGGTAGGCGGTCCAATGTACTACATCAAGAACGGTCTCGGCCAAAAATGGATCTGGCTGGCGTATTTATTTGCAATTTTCGGTGTCCTTACGGTATTTGGTACCGGTAATGCCACACAGGTGAATACTATCACAACAGCTATTAATTCTGCCCTGCTGAATTATCATGTCATCTCCGATGGAAATGTAAAGACAGTAAGTCTCGTTATCGGTATTATTATCGCTATTTTAGTTGCTCTGATTCTTCTCGGAGGAATCAAGCGTATCGGAAATGTAACCGAAAAGCTGGTTCCGGTTATGGCAGTTCTTTACATTGCTCTGGCAATCGGTATCATTGTTCTTAATATCGGCAGCATTCCGGCTGTATTCGGTAATATTATCTCCGGTGCATTTCATCCTTCGGCTGTCACCGGCGGCATTGTCGGCAGTATGTTCTTAAGTATGAAAAAAGGTGTTTCGAGAGGTATTTTTTCCAACGAAGCCGGTCTTGGTACGGGGTCCATTGCCCATGCCTGTGCGGATACCCGTGATCCGGTTACCCAGGGATTCTTTGGTGTATTTGAAGTGTTTATGGATACTATCGTAATCTGTACTATGACTGCTCTTGTTATTTTACTGAGCGGTGTTACCATTCCTTTTGGTCAGGCAGCAGGTGCAGAGCTTACGATTTCCGGTTTTACCGCGGTTTATGGCAACTGGGTATCTATCTTTACTGCGATTGCCATGTGCTGTTTTGCCTTCTCCACCATTATCGGATGGGGGTTATACGGTGCCCGTTGTATCGAGTTCATTTTCGGCAGCAAAACAATCCGGCCTTTTATGGTTGTTTATTCTCTGGTTGCCATCGTTGGTGCCACTGTCGATTTGGGACTTGTATGGAGTATTTCAGAGACATTTAACGGTCTGATGGTAATTCCTAACCTGATTGGTGTCTTCCTGTTATCCGGTACGGCGGTACAACTTACAAAGAATTATTTCAAACAGAAAAAATAAAAAACTCCCAATCTGAATATGAAGAGAAAATGTAAAATATAATAGAAAGCGTCGCAGCGATATGCTCCTGCTCATTCCGAAAGCATGGACAATTCGTAACTGCGGCGCTTTTTTTGACAGTTTTTCACAACAGGACATCATTTTACAGAAAAGGGAAATAGCCAAATTTCATTTGTTATGTTAAAATAATTAATATATATACTTTATTTTCTTAAGGAGGGGAAATTCATGAAAAAAGGAAACTGGAAAGCACTGTTTCCCATTGTAGTTTTCCTGGTTATGTATCTGGGGCTGGGAATTGTTTTTGAATATGTACTTAAGATACCGATGGGATTTTATAATATTCCTATCGTTGTCTGCTTTCTTGTCGCATTACTTGTGGCCTGTCTGCAGAACAGAGCGCTGGATTTTGACAAAAAGCTCTCACTTATGGCTGCCGGTGTGGGGGATAAAAATATCCTTACCATGATTCTTATTTTTATGACTGCCGGTATTTTTGTGGGGGTAGTTGGCAGAAGCAGTGCCGAAAGTGTCGCCTGGTTTCTTTTATCCATCATTCCCGCGCGCTATGCCGTCTGTGTTCTTTTTGTGGTTAGCTGCTTTGTCTCTCTTGCTATGGGAACTTCCGTGGGTACTATCACTCTGATTACTCCGATTGCTGTTGCACTTTCTGACGGTTCCGGCTTCGGAGTCCCGCTTCTTGTTGGTTCCGTTATGAGCGGAGCTATGTTTGGAGATAATCTTTCTTTTATTTCTGATACCACCATTGCGGCCTGCAACGGACAGGGCTGTGCCATGCGCGACAAATTTCGTGCCAATTTTGGCATCGCCCTGCCGGCCGCCCTTGTCACCCTTGTTATTCTTTATATCCGAAGCACCGGAACGGCTGCCGCTGCATCTGTTTCAAAAGACTATGAACTGATTCAGATTATTCCATATCTTCTTGTTCTCATCGGAGGTATCATCGGGATTCATGTGTTTGTTGTTCTTTTACTGGGTATTGTCTCCGGTTCTGTCATTATGCTGGCAACCGGTGTGGTACATCCAACGGAGCTTCTTACCAATATGGGCTCCGGGGCAGCCGGAATGTATGAAACAACAATGGTAGCAATTCTGGTTTCCGCCATTTGTGCTCTTATTCATGAATATGGAGGTTTTACCGCTCTGCTTTCCTTTATCCGGCGTATTTTTAAAAGCAAGAAAGGCGGCAAGCTCGGTATGGGACTTTTGGTCGGCGCTATGGATATCGCTACAGCCAATAACACTGTAGCGATTGTAATGGCCAATCCCATCGCCCGGGAAATGGCACAGGAATATGATATCTCACCCAAAAATGCTGCTTCCATCCTGGATACTTTTTCCTGTATTTTCCAGGGAATTATTCCTTATGGTGCACAGATGCTGGTTGCCGTATCTGCTGCCACAGAATTAGGCTGTGAAATATCTGCTTTTGATGTGATGCCAAATCTTTATTATCCATTTATGCTCTTTATCAGTTCCATAATTTTTATTTTCCTGATACCGGAAAAACGGGAAAAATAAAACGGAAAAAGGGAAGTCTCTGCAGTTATGATTACGGCTGTTTCGCCGTTACTGCATGGCTTCCCTTTTGTTCTTTTGTATCTTTACAATACATTTTTCAACAATTCTTTTACGAACTCTCCGGCCGGATGGGCACAAAGGCGTTCCGGCGTGTCAAGCTGTGCGATTTTACCTTCGTCCATAACCAGGACCCGGTCTCCAAGCTTTAAAGCCTCCCGAATATCGTGAGTAATGAAAACCACGGTCAATTTCCATTCTGTCTGCAGCCGTTGGATTTCCTCCTGCATGGTCTGACGGGTAATCTCATCAAGAGCTCCAAAGGGTTCATCCATCAGAAGAATCCTTGGATTTGCTGCCAGTGCTCTGGCGATTCCCACCCGCTGCTGCTGCCCGCCGGACAACTCCACAGGATAACGTTTTGCCATATCTGCTTCCAGACCAACCTGCTCCAGCAACTGGAGTGCCAGAGCATGATTTTCTTTTTTATTTTTCCGTCCACTGATTACCGGTACATAAGTTATGTTTTTCTCTACAGTCATATGGGGAAACAGTCCCCGGTTCTGTATCACATAACCGATTCGTCGACGAAGAGCAATGAGATTCGTCCGGGAAATGTCTTCCCCTTCCACATATATTTTCCCTTCATCCGGTTCAATCAGGCCATTCATCAACCGAAGCATGGTTGTTTTTCCACAACCGGAACGTCCAATCACAGTAAGGAACTCCCCATCCTCAATATCCAGGCTGATGTTTTTAAGCACATGGGTTTCCCCAAAGCTTTTTGACACCTGTTCCAATCTGATGGCTGTCATTCTTTACTCCTTTAACACACCCTTGGATGCCAGGTATTCTTTTGCAACCTCGGCTTCATCCTTGCCTTCCACTTCCACCTGGTAATTAAGACCGGCCATTTCTGTATCCGTCAGAATTCCATCCAGTTTTAAAATGGCATCTTCCAGTCCCGGATATTTTTTCAGTGCCTCATTTCTTACTACGGTTGAACAGAAATAATTTACCTGAAGATGTTTGTCATCCTCGAGAACAACCACATCATCTCTGCTAAGCTGAGCATCTGTGGTAAATCCGTTGGTTACATCAATATCACCATTTTCCATAGACTGATATTTCAGTCCGATATCAATATCCTTTACTTCTTTAAATTCAAGACCATAGGTATCACAGAGAGCACCAAAACCGTCTTCTCTTTCTATATAGTCCGGATTTCCTCCAAAAATAAGCTCACCGGATACTTTTGCCAGGTCAGAAGTGGTCTTTAAATTATATTTGTCTGCCACTTCTTTGCGTACTGCCACCGCGTAAGTATTATTAAAACCATAAAGTCCCACCCAGCTCATGTCGAACTTCTGATTATATTCTTCATTTAATTTCTCCGGCATCTCTTCATCCGTGGCACTTCCTGCCTCATGCTTTAACACCATTACCCATCCACTGGAGGTATATTCCGGATAAAGGTCAAATTCTCCTTTTTCCATAGCCGGTTGAATATTGTTGGTTCCTCCGCCGATTCCCTTGGTGATTTCAGCCGTATAGTCCGTGGAATCCTCAATGACTAATCGGAGCATTTCCCCAAGGATATACTGTTCCGTCATCGGTTTGGTCGCAATCTGAATCTTTTCAGAGGAAACCGTTTCGTTTCCCGCCTGCGTTCCCGTTTCATTTTCCGATGCTTTTTTAGCGTTTCCACATCCCATTGTCAACAGAAGAACGGATGCCAGTGCAACGGCCGATGCTTTTTTCAGGATACTTTTTCTCGTGTGTTTTTTCATTGTTAAAATGTCCCCCTTTTTTTCATTTTTTTCTCCAGGTGTCCCAGGAGCAAATCACAGACCAGTGCGAGCAGCGCAATCAAAAAGCTGCCGCCAAAGGTCAGCGCCGTATTATAAATTGTGATTCCCCGGTAAATCGCCACACCAAGACCACCTGCCCCGATAAAAGAGGCAATGGCTGTGGTGGAGATGGTCATGACCACCATGTTTCGGATTCCTGCGATGATGACGCCAAGCGCCAGGGGCAGCTTGATTTTCAGCATAATCTGGATATCGGTGCTCCCCATTCCCCGGGCAGCCTGAATTATGCTTTCATCCACTTCATGAATTCCGGTGTAGGTATTTCTCACCATTGGCATGATTCCGTAAATGGTCAGTGCCACGATTGCTGTTTTATTCCCGATTCCGATAAATGGAATCAGCATTCCCAGAAGGGAAATGGAAGGAATCGTATAAAAAACGTTGGTGATGGTCATCACAAACGGTGCCATTTTTTCATGTTCCGCAATCCAGATGCCCACCAGCAGGCCGATGACCCCGGCCAGGCATATGGAAATTACAGAAAGAGAAATGTGCTCAAAAAGGAGTTCCAGAAACCATTCTTTTCTTTCCATATATACGGAAATTACTTCTCTAAACAGTTCCATTTCTGACCTCCATTACATTTCCTTTTCTCCGTCAAAACTGTATTTTTCTAAAATTTCTTTTATTCGTCCACAGGTCATTTTCCCTTCCGGACATTTTCCAAGCATAAAGCAGGACGGACCGTATAACGAAAATAATACCGGATATTCTTCCCGAAGGATGCGAAGGAGCTCATCTGCACATTCCTTAATCTCCCACTGGGCTCTCACACAGGTTCGAAGCCGGAAGAAGGTGCACAGCTCGTTGGCATTCATAGTGGTCATGACAGGAATCGTCATGCCGCTCAGCAGCAGGTATACCCTGTCCTGTGCAGACAGTCCCATAGCCTCAAGAAGCGCCGCTGTTTCTTCTGTCCTGATAAAGACTTCCTGATACCGTTCTTTCAGTCCGGCATTTACAATACTTTCCGGCAATACATAGGAATCATAACGACAGGTACTGATATATTCCGGTACAATAATTGACTGTATCCGGTGGCGAACCAGATGAGTGACACCAGCCAGGGACATCCGATGGAAGAAAATAGTAAAGTTCACCTGTTCCAGTTCCCTTTTTCGTCCTCCCTTTAATAAATCAGCCAGAATAGCCTTTTGTTTGCCCGGGTCTGTAATTTCTGTATTCTCCCATCCGTGTATGCCATAATTCAAGGCTGCCGCTCTGCAGATGATTTTTTCAGGTTCCGGAGTCCCGTTTAACAAGGTAACCAGCGGCTCTCCATTCTCTGTTTTCCGGTTCTTTTCCCTGACAGGAAAATGGGTTCTCATCATTTCGCCCACATCCGGCTCCGGCTTTACCTTTTTTAAATACGGCAGGCATGTTTCACATTGGGAAAGAAGGGATTCTCCAAGCGCCACTATCTCGGGATACGCTTTTCCTCTTCCGCCAACCATTTCATTCATGATTTTTACCAGTTCTCTGGCATTGACGGTACAGTAAAAATTACTCCGGAAGGAGTAAGGGAGAACAAAACGGGCATCTTCTTTTGGGATTCCCGCTTCAATAAAAGCATTGTATTCTCCAAACAGATACTCCATATGCTGCTGATAGAGTGCTTCTGCCTTTGTCGTTTCATTTACAGAAGAAAAATCCGGGGATACATATCCCATTTTTCCAAAATCCACATATCTTCGGGACTTCACTGTAAAGGAAGCCAGCCGGAACTCTATCATAAACTGCTCTACAAATACAGAGACATTGTCAAAAGAAAGATTCACATAAATGTGCTCTAATACCGACTGATGTCCCGAGGAGAGAATCTTGTTAATCAGATTAATATTTTTCTCACTATCATTATCGCAGGCTCTCTGATACAGCTCATCGGCACTTCCCGCTGTGGTGGAAAGCCTTCCTGCCGCTGAGACAATATCATGGGCATTGGCGTTATAATTAATGATTGTTACAGTTCCACTCATGATTATTGTTCCTCGTCTTTCTAATCCGTTTGATTCTGATTCTACCATAAATCAGTCCCGTATTCTAGTTTTTTTAAGTTTTCTCTGTATCCTTTAAAATGATGCATATTTTCTGACAATATAAGCCCCTGGCATCCAAACTGACGCCAGGGGCTTATCATTTATACGATTACTCAGTTTCTATGATGTAATTATTATAAGCCTTTGTAATATCTTCCGAGTGCATCTGCTGCTACCATTGCATCATAAACCTTTTCAGGAGTTACTTCAAATGGCTCGTTGCCAAGAGTATCGCCTTCCGGATCTGCTGCTTTTGTAGCTGCTTCCATCAGTTTTTCCTTGCTTACATTTTCAATGCCAAGGTCAGCAAATGTGGTAGGAAGTCCAACTTCCATACAGAAGGAAATTACTTCATCTAATAAATCTTCGTCTGCATTTTCCAGAACTAACTGTGTCAGAGTTCCGAAAGCAACCTTTTCACCATGATACAGGTGGTGACATTCTTCGATGCAGGTCAGTCCGTTGTGAATTGCGTGAGCGCCGGCAAGTCCGCCACTCTCAAATCCCATACCGGAAAGAAGAGTATTTGCTTCGATGATTTTCTCTACTGCTTCTGTACATGCATCTCTTTCTACAGCAAGTTTTGCTTTTACTCCTTCTTCCATCAGAGTGTCGTAGCATGCTTTAGCCAGTGTAAGCGCTGCAATTGTGATATTGCCGCCGGCACAGCTTGTTGCATTGCTGTCTTTGCAGGCTTTTGCTTCGAAATATGTAGCAAGAGCATCACCCATTCCGGAAACGAGAAGTCTGGCAGGAGCTTTTGCAACGATATCGGAGTCAACCAGTACCACATTCGGGTTAGCCGGAAGCCAGAGATATTCTTCAAATTCACCGTCATCTGTATATACAACGGTAAGGGCGGAACAAGGAGCATCTGTTGCAGCGATAGTCGGAGCAACGATAACCGGTGTCTCTGTGTAATATGCAACAGCCTTTGCGGTATCAAAAATCTTTCCACCGCCAACACCAATTACGACATCACAGCCTTTTTCTTTTACGATTGCTACAAGACGGTTAATCTCATTTCTGGAGCACTCGCCGTTAAAGGTTTCAAACACCAGCTCACTGTCAGTTCCTTCAAAGCTCTTCTCGATGATGCCGCCAACTCGTTTCAGACCGGAAGCACTGATTAAGATGAAAGGCTTTTTGCCTAACTTTGTTGCGTACTGTGCGATGTTTGCCAGTTCTCCTCTTCCCTGAACATATTTTGCAGGGCTGATAATAATGTTAGCCATAAAAAAATACCATCCTTCCTGTGTAATACATAATAGATAATTACCGGAAAATCCCCCCTTGGGTTTCCGTTATAATTATAACAAATTATGTGATGAAAAGAAAGATGGTATTTTAAAAAATTATAGTTTT
>JALEIY010000118.1 GCA_022769785.1 Eubacterium sp. | reverse complement strand
AAAATATAGAGCAGAGAAAGAAAAACTCCAATCCACACCTTATTTCCAAGCAGCTTCCTTCCATAAAACGGAAGACCTCCAATAAATTCATCGTCTTTTTTCTCTTTGAAAATCTGTGCCAGCACACCTTCCATATAGGCTACCGCCATGCCAAAAAATGCAGAAATCCACATCCAGAACAGGGCACCCGGACCACCGACCGCAATCGCTCCGGTCACACCGATAATGTTTCCCGGGCCCACACGCATGGCAGAGCTTAAAAGAAAGGCTGCCAGCGGCGAAATTCCTGTCTCAACGGTTCTTTTCTGCGTCATAACCCCAATTCCTTTTTTAAAATGGGTTACCTGCATAAAACCGATTCGAAAACTGAAAAAAATACCGGAGCCTAAAAGTAAAATAATCGCAAACGAAAAATTGCCAAGCAATGGTATCGATGAATACCACTCAAAATTCGTCGGAAAATCCCACAAAAAATCGGATAAAGGCCCGATAAACGAAAAGATACTGTTAATAGATTCAAAAACTCCCTGCATACTTACTCTTCTCCCCCTTTTCTAAAAGAGCAGACTTCCGCAGACCGATTCCCCAAACGAAGTCACAGCCGGCCAAAGACCAATTTACACGTCACATGGTTTCCATTAATCTGATTATACACTATCTCGTCATTTTGCAACAGGAAAAATCCTTTCATATTGATTTTTTCGTATACTTCTTTTATACTATGAGTAAAGAGAGAATAACATTTTTTTACATAATATCGTGGTAATGAGAGGGAAATAGTATGAGCGAAATCTTCCTGGATTGTTATATTAAATTATCGATTCTGATTGCAGTCATTGATATCATGCTGTCCATAATGTCCTTTCAGAAAAACAGGACTACCGGCAGATATCTGGGCTACGCCTGCGCCGGTGCAGCCGTAGTTGATATCAGTTATCTCATTAGTATTCTTAAAGACAGTTATCTGTGTATGTCCGTTACTTCCAGCATATATTTTGTCAGCATTGATATTATGCTGGTCTGTCTGCTTATTTTTACCGTATTTTTTACAAAAGGTCGCTTTACGAAAATCGGAAAAAGAGCAATTGGCCTGATTGTTCTTTATTCGCTGTTTGAAGTTGTTGTATTCGCCATTAATCCCATATACGAAATCGCAATTCACTATATTCCACGAAACACATTAATTGCAAAATACAGCTACCAGATGAAACCTCTCTACTGGATGCATCTTGTTTTCACTTACTCTCTGGTTGCAGTCATCCTTATTTTACTGATTCGAAAATTATTCAGAATTCCGAGGGAATACCGGGCACAGTACCTTTATGTCATTCTTGGGATTCTGGCCATTGTCTCCATAAATGGAGTATTTCTGTTCTGGCCATATGAAAACATTTACAGTATTATTGACTATTCTATCTGTGGCTACAGTCTTACTGCCTTTTTGCTGTACTGGAGCTGTTTTAATTACTCTACTCACGGAATGCTGAATCGTTTGAAAACCAGTATTTTTGAAAATATTGACCAGGGTATCGTCCTGTTTGATTATAACGATAATCTGATTCTTCATAACGCACGTGCTGATTATCTTCTGGGTGGAATCCATCCGGAAAAATGTTCCGTTATGAAGGATTTTCTGAACTGCTATAATCTGTCTTTCAATTCTGAAAATGAAAACGACAGTGTTTCTCTGCAGTGCTATATTAAAAACAGTGTGGAAGAAAGACCTCTTCGTTGTGATATTCGAAGATTAAAGAATCAGAAAGAGCAGATACTCGGACGATTGTTTGTTTTTTCCGATGCAGCTCTGGAGACCGATTTGCTGACCGGATTTCAGAACTGGGAAAGCTTTTGCCGGCTGGCCTGTGATGGAGAAGACCATTTTTCTTTTCCTACTGCCGTTGCAATCTGCGATATCAACAGCCTGTCTGTAATTAACAGTACTCTCGGCAAGGAAACCGGCAACCAGAAAATCCTGCTGCTTGCAGATACCATGCGGCAGTGTTTTCCAAAACAAACCTACTATGTAAGGGGTCTGGAAGCCAATCTTATCGCCCTTTGCAGTCACCGCACAGAAAATGAGCTTCAGGAATACCTGTCTCATGTAAAAGAGAAATTTAACGGAAACATACAGTATGCCGTCAGCGCAACTACAGAAGAAATGCCGGATATTCTCCAGGCAATTCAAACTGCGACGGCTGCCATGCGGGCCAAAAAGCTTCTTGACCAGGAATCGATTCACTCCGAAATGCTTACCTCTTTAATCCGGGCGTTGCAGGAATGTGACAGCGACACGGAACATCATGTACGTCGTACCCAGCACATGGGTACGGAGCTTGGGAAACGTATCGAACTGACAGATATTCAACAGAGTCGCCTGTCTTTGCTCTGTCTTTTGCATGATATCGGTAAAATCGGAATCCCGCTGGAAATATTAAACAAACCCGGAAAGCTTTCTGAGGAAGAATGGAAAATTCTCCGTTCTCATACGGAAAAGGGATATGAAATTGCCAACAGTAACAATGAATTAAAATGCATCGCAGAAGATATCCGTCACCACCATGAATGCTGGGATGGAAACGGTTATCCGGATGGTCTGAGCTGTGAAAGCATTCCGCTGTTATCCAGAGTTATTGCGGTTGTGGACGCCTTTGATGCCATGACCAACGACCGCTCTTACCGCCCTGCCATGTCTGTATCCAGTGCCATGGCAGAATTAAAACGATGCGCCGGAAGTCAGTTTGACCCTTATATCGTTTCCGAATTTCTCAATATGCTAAAAGAAAATCCGGAATATATGGCACAAAATAATGCTTCTCTCGGAAAAACCTCCGTTGAAAATGCAGGATACTCCAATACCGGAAACCAGGCAAACTATGAACCGGGCATTAGTGTTCACCCAATTCCATATAGTCGGTATCTCCTGGATGAGACCATGAAAATTGTATCCATTGACGAGAATTTTGAAAAAATGACGGGATATTCTGCAGAAGATATCCGACAGAATACGATTTTACAGTCAGACCTGATTCCGGAAGAGGAACGAACTGAATATTTATGCCAGACCAATGCCAGTCTCGCCAACAGCCCTCTGGTCTTTCAGGAACACAAGCTGCGGCGTAAGGATAATTCTGATATTTATGTATTCTGTTACGGAAGAGTATATTATGATTCTGCTGTTCGTGCAGAACGCTCGGAGATTATCATTGCTGACATTACAAACACTTACTCCATGAAGATGCTGGCAGATGCAGAACAGAAAAAAGCCCAGATACGCCTGAAGCACTGGGAACATACTTATCGAAGGGATTCTCTTACCGGTCTTCTGAATCATGCGGCTTTCCGCAGTGATGTGGAACTGAAAATCCTGGAAGGAAAATCCAAAATTATGATGTTAATGATTGATGTTGATAAATTCAAAGAATACAATGACACCTTTGGTCATCATGACGGAGATAAATTCCTTATTTTAGTCGCACAGGCATTATCATCCTCTCTTCGAAAAGAGGACCGAGCCTGCCGAATGGGCGGCGATGAATTTGCTGCCATGCTGTTTTTTGATAAAAACACAACGGAAAAACAAATGCATGAACGGGCACAGCAGATTTTTGATAAAATGAATGTGACCATAAAGTCCACCGAAGGCGGAACCGGTATTTCCATGGGTATGGTAATCGCAGAGCCGGAAACCACCTTTAACCAAATGTATGAAGCAGCAGATAAAGCCCTTTATCAGGCAAAGAAAAACGGCCGGGGCAAACTGATTATTTCGTGATAATCACATCCTATTGCAGAGCTTTAAAAAACACCTGAAGCTACAACAGAGGCAGGAAAACAAAATTCCTGCCTCTGTACTTATTCTTATTTTACCTTCACGAGAATCTTCGTATATGCTCCGCTGCCGGCAGTTACATAGATATAACATCTTCCTTTCGTTTTCGCTTTTATGGTTCCTTTGGAAGAAACCGTCGCCACCTTACTGTTTGTCGTACTGTAACGGAGTGGTTTCATATGCGACACCAGTTTTTTTCTGCTCTCTGCATAAATGGTTTTCAC
>JALEIY010000082.1 GCA_022769785.1 Eubacterium sp. | reverse complement strand
ATTCACTCCCCACCCTCTTCCTGACGGTAAAGTGGTGTAACTGTACTTTCCTGAAATACATATTCTTCGGAGTGATTTAATGTAATTTTTTCATTGGTCTCACTGACCTGACGGATTTCTATGACTGCTCCGTCCTTAATGGCTCCGGCAGAGATTTTTATTACTCCGGGGCTTAATACTCTCGAAACCGTCTCGATTCCGTTTACACGCACCCGGCTTGACGCCGTGAACCCTTCTCCCTGTAAAAGATAACTTTTATTTACGCTTTTTACGCCGGTAATCTTAACCTGCTTTAATCCAAAATTCAGAGAAGACGGTTTCCTTTCTTCTTCGCTTTTCATTATGAACTCGGAGCCATAAAGCATATCATACTGTACCAGCTTAAGCTTTTCCCGATATTTCTTTGTGCCCTTCATGGCCTGATGGAAACGATTTAAAAATCCATTTTTGATGTTCACTTGTCCGAGAACCTTAGAAGCCAGGCGCCATGCCGGAAGGTTCTCGTCTTCTTTTTCCTTGTTTGTTTTATTATATCCAAAATTGTCCCAGACAAAATAAGGTGTCTCATATTTAGAGCCGCCCTCAAGCATCTCCTTATCCAGATTCATCCCCGGCAAATGGTCTCCATAGGCAATTACCATGGTATCCTCCGGATAATCCGCAAGCTTTTCCAGAAGATTATTCAGGAATTCATCCATCTCTCTTATCTGGTTGGCATAATAGGTAAACTGATTCAGCTCCGACTGGGAAAATCCTTCTCCGGTCACCTGAATCGGCTCATCACTCTGGTCTCCGGTCGGATAATCTCCGTGACCCTGTACGGATATGGTATAAATCAGGTCCTTTTCCTTTGTGGTGGAAAGGGTATCCATAATCTGTCCCGTAAGCACCGTATCTCTTGCCCAGCCCGCCTCATTTCTTCCAAAAATGTACATATTCTCGGAGGTAATAAAATTATCAAACCCAAGATTGGAAAACACAATGTCTCTGTCATAGAAAGAGGCATTGTTATTGTGTATCACACTTCCTTTGTAGGACAGTTCCTTCAGCCAGTAGCTGATACTGTCACACACATGGTTCTGAAGGATACTCCGGTATGGATATTCTCCGGTTCCGAAGAAATCCGTACTCATTCCCGAAATGACCTCAAACTCTGTATTAATGGTTCCCGCCCCATACACAGGCACCTTAAGCTGCCCGGAGGTATATTCCTTCTGAAGGCTGTGAAAATACGGAATCGGGTCTTCCGAGATATTAAGAGATTTTACCGTTGTAAGATCAAAAAAGGATTCTAACTGGATAAAAATGATATTCGGGGTTCTTGTTTCATTTTCATTTTTCTGTACAACTTTCTGATACTTTTTCTCTGTTTTCTTCCTGAGGGATTCCATGGTCTCTCTGGAGTAATTCAGCGGTCGGTCGATTCCCGTGTCAAAGGCCGTAACGCAAAAGCCATAGACAACTCCGTAATCCTTGTAGCCGGCAATCAAGTTGTCAAAATTGCGAATCAGCATTCCTTTTCCTACTCCCACATAGGTTACTGCCCCAAAACAAAGGCAAAACACGGTCACCAGAATCCAGTTTGTCTTCGCATCAAAAGTCTTTCTGGCAACGGGGGAATAGAGATAAAGACATACAAGCCCAACTACCGCTGCTATAAGCAAAAGGATAAGCGCAACAATCTGCCACATCTCAAAATAACTGCGCAGAATCGGGAGAATAGACTTGGCCAGGGTCAAATCCACGGCAGTAAAGGGAGTTTTCCGGTTGGAAAGAACCACACCGTTTACAACCCCAATCAAAAACCATCCTCCTGCCGCTGCGGTATAGGCAAACATCTTTTTTTTCGCCACAAATACAACCGAAAGAATCACAAATAAAATAAGAACATTATAAAGAAATACAAAGGTTCTTTCGTTGATAAAATGCCAGACCTCCGCCACGGATTTCCTCTGGGTAAATTCCAGAAACAAATTGAGGGCAAAGGCCGTAATACTATTTATACAAAACACCTTCCGGTTTGATGGATTCCATATTTTATGCTGCATCGACTCCCCCTTTCTTACGGATTTGTTTTCTGCAAAAGTAAGGCCTGTACCACAAATCTTCCATCCTCAGAATCCGAGGTGCAGGTAGACAGGGTAAGCATCGGTCTTTCTTTATCCGGTTTTATTCCTGTATCATAGATAGAATTCTCTTTTTGTTCCTTTTGAAATGCTTCATACTCTTCCGTAGTACCGCATTCCACCGTATAAACATCCACTTCTGCCTTGGCTCTGATTCTTCGGGCGGCAAACAGTTCATATTCCCTCACCGCATCCGGTGAAAGAAGCCACATTTTCCGGTGATTACTCCAATCGGCATCCTTGTCATAGCCGGTATCATAGGTTCGCTTCAAGTACCCGAACATGGTGCCG
>JALEIY010000081.1 GCA_022769785.1 Eubacterium sp. | reverse complement strand
TCACAAAAATATTTGTGCCGGAAGGAAAAATTGTTTTCGGAATTTTGACTTTTCTTGGATCGGCAGCCCTGTGTTTGAACCTCACAGAGAAGCTTCTTCGGAAATGTCCTGCCGGTTTCGGGATGACAATCAGTGCTCTTTTATTTATGGTGAGCAGAAATGTTAATACCGGCAGTCTTGGATACGAGAGCCTGCATTTTCTGACGGTACCAAGGATATTTTATCGAAATTTGCTGACCACTTTTTTGGGGTTTCCGGGTGCCGGATTTGTTTCCACAGATTATTTTTCGCTGATTCCGTGGCTGTTTCTCTATCTGTTCGGATATTTTCTTTACCGTTTCAGTGAAGGAAACGGGAAGCTTTTTCGTATACTGGAAAAAAGCCGCTGTAAGTTCCTTGAGAAGACAGGCAGGCATACACTGGTGCTCTATCTTCTTCATCAACCGTTACTGTACGGGGTATTTTGTCTGATTCCGGGATTGTAAAAATACAAAAGCAGATTATAATATAAAGACAAAGGAGTCACGGCGCAGGCTGTGGCTTTTTATAGTTACTCATATTTAAGCATAAAATACATACAGAAAGAAGGAAAAAATATGGGATTAAATGATACACCTTCCGGAGAAAGAGTCCATATCGGATTTTTCGGAAAAAGAAATGTTGGGAAATCCAGTCTGGTAAATGCGGTGACCGGGCAGGAACTGGCGGTGGTTTCCAGTGTGAAGGGGACAACCACAGACCCGGTGAAAAAGGCCATGGAGCTTTTGCCTGTAGGTCCGGTTATGATTATAGATACTCCCGGTTTTGATGATGAAGGCGGACTGGGAGAAAAGAGAGTGGAGAAAACAAAACAGATTTTAAACCGGACGGATATTGCGGTTCTGGTTGTGGATGCAATAGAAGGAATGAAGGACTGTGACCGGGAGCTGATTACCCTTTTTAAAAATCGGGAGCTTCCTTATATAATTGTACATAATAAAGCGGATTTGCTGGAGGAGATTCCGGAGGAAACGGAGAATACTATCTATGTCAGTGCAGAAAAGAAAACCGGTATTTTTGCCTTAAAAGAAAAGCTGGCACACCTGGGAGATGGACAAAAAACAGAAAAAAGGCTGGTGGCAGATCTTGTCCGCTCTATGGATGTTTTGATTTTGGTAATTCCGATAGACAGCGCAGCGCCAAAGGGAAGGCTGATTTTGCCGCAGCAGCAGGTGATTCGGGATGCATTAGAGGCCGGCGCTCCGGCAATTTGTGTAAAAGAGACCGAATTAACAGAAACCTTACACTGCTTAAAGGAACCTCCGGCCATGGTCATTACCGACAGCCAGGTATTTGCCAGAGTGGCAAAGGAAGTGCCGGAAGAAATACCGTTAACGTCATTTTCGATTCTGATGGCCCGCTATAAAGGCTTCCTGGAGCAGGCCATAGAGGGTGTGGCCGCCGTATCCCGGCTAAAAGACGGGGACAGAGTTCTCATTGCCGAGGGCTGTACGCACCATCGGCAATGTGATGATATCGGAACTGTAAAGATTCCACGCTGGCTCCGTCAGTGCACGGGAAAGCAGCTTGAAATATGCACCTGTTCCGGCCTGGAGTTTCCGGAGGACCTTTCGCCGTATGCCCTGGTAATTCACTGTGGTGGATGTATGTTAAATGAAAAAGAAATCCGTTTCCGGATGAAATCAGCCAGAGTGCAGGGCGTTCCGATTACCAATTACGGAATCGCAATTGCTTTTATGACTGGTATTTTAAAAAGAAGTATCGGGATTTTCCCGCAGCTTGTGGAAAAGCTTGAAAAAGGAGAGAAGGAAGAGTGACAAAAGGGGTTAAAACAGGCAGAGAATATTATCAAGATTGGGAAGAATTAATAAAAGAGGGGAAAAAAGCGTGTCTTTGTTCCGTGTTTGAGGAAATGCCGGACAACACACTGCGGCTGGCGGAAAGATATGTGACAGAGGAAGGGCAGGAGGATTATTCCTCTCATCCGGTGTTGGAACGGGAGAATGGTCTGCTTCGTTTTAAAGAACCGGCGGTGGGGGCAGAAAGACTGTTAATTTTTGGCGGAGGACATATTGCGGTGCAACTTTGTCATTTTGCGGCAAAAGTCGGTTTTCGAGTCTGGATTGCCGAAGAAAGAGAGGAATTTGCCGGGAAAGAACGTTTTCCGGAAGCGGAAAAAGTAATC
>JALEIY010000133.1 GCA_022769785.1 Eubacterium sp. | reverse complement strand
CGCCCATATCCCGATTCAAACTGCGGCACAAAAAGCTGCCTCCACAGAATGGATGAATGATTTTTCCATGTCTGTGAGTACGCAAACCCCTTCGGTTTTGGGACAGGCGGCATTTTTTATATGGCTCGCCGGAATGTCTGTGACCGCTTTTTCCATGATTCTTGCCAGAATTCGTCTTGCCAGAATTGAGCATTCCGCCCTCCCTGTGCAAAATAAGGAGATACTCCGCCTTTACCGGGACTGCCGCGAGGAAATGAACATCCGAAAACCGATTCCGGTTTACAGCACCGCATTTTTATCTTCACCGGTAATTGCCGGGCTGTTTCATCCCAAAATCTATCTGCCGATTTCTCTGATTTCCGATTATCGCCCCGAGGAAATCCGCTTTATGCTGCTTCATGAGCTTTTTCATTACAAACACCATGACATGATTCTGAATGCCCTGACAATTCCGGGGAAAATTGTATACTGGTTTCATCCTCTGGTCCGATACGCTTTTCAGGAAATGCAAAATGACCGGGAAATCGCCTGTGATACGGATGTGTTAACGATAATCGGAGAAAACAACCGGACGGATTATGGATATACACTCCTGAATCTGGCTGAAGATATCTGCCGGAAAGCTTCCCCTTTTGCAGCAGGTATTGGAGGAAATGTAAAACAGATAAAGCAGAGAATCATTCATATTGCCTCATACCATTCTTTTTCCCGCAGAGAAAAAATGCGCAGTTTGTCTCTGTTTTTCGTGACTGTTCTCCTGCTTTCCACTTTTCTCCCGCTGCTTTCTCTGGAAGCAGCCGACAAAAACCGTTATCATTTTGATGAAACAGGGAAAACGATTTCTCATCCAAATTTAAAAAAAGATTTCGGAGAGTATCAGGGCAGCTTTGTATTATATGACACTGCACTGGATTCCTGGAAAATATACAACCAGCACGAGGCCTCTGCCAGAATATCTCCGGCCTCTACCTTTAAAATATATATTGCCCTTTCTGCCCTCGAACAGGGCATTATTACCCCAGAGCAGACCACGCTTTCCTGGGATGGCAGTATGCAGCCTATGAAAAGCTGGGAGCAAGACCATTCCCTCTCTTCTGCCATGGAAAACTCCGTCAACTGGTATTTTGAAAAGCTGGATTCCCGCTGCGGACTTTCTTCCACACAGAACTTTGTCCGGGACATCGGATATGGAAATCGCTATACCGGACGGGATATTTCCTCCTACTGGAGAAACGGTTCTCTTCGGATTTCTCCGATAGAACAGGTGGAAATGCTGGAAAAACTGCATGAGAATTCTTTTGGATTTTCTCCGGAAAATGTGGAAGCAGTCAAAAACTCTATTCGCCTTTTTTCAACAGAAAAAGGAACCCTGTACGGAAAAACCGGAACCCTTCTTTCCGGCGGCAAATATTCCGGCTGGTTTGTCGGTTTTCTTGAAAAAGAAAACGGCACCTGCTTTTTTGCCACCAATATTCAGAAGGGCAAAAATGCTTCCGGTGCCGCTGCTGCTGAGCTTACATTTTCTGTTTTATCCCGATGGAAGATATGGGAAAAGCCTTAATCTGTACTCATATTTTCTACATTGTCTGCTTTTCCTGTAACAATATTTTCTTTCTTTTCTGTACCGAAATAATATCTGAAAATATTTCTTCCCACCAGAGTTGCATTGGAAGAACCGTAGCCGTTGGCAATGCGCACGGCTACGGAGATTTCCGGCTTTTTTGCGGGCGCATACCCGATAAAAAGGGCATGGTCCGGACGGTCTGCCGCCTCCTGTGCCGTTCCTGTCTTTCCCGCACATTCTGTTTTTTCTTTTTTTAACAGGTCATTATTTTGCGCAAATTGCATCATTCCGGACCAGACAGTTTTCCAGGTTTCTTCCGGCAACCGGATTTGTTCCTGATTATCTCCTGCGGACTTTTCTTCTGTCTCTGATTTTAAAAGGGAAAGCTTTGCCGCATTTCCCCCGGATGCAATGGTATTTACATACCTTGCAATCTGCGTCAGTGTATAATTATGCGTTCCCTGTCCGATTGCCGAAGGGATTCCATAGGCATCGGTGATATGCGGTTTTGATTCTTCTGTCTCTATTCCGGAAAGCTCATCGAGCCGGAACAGGCGGGCATACTTCTGCAGGCTTTGCAATGCTCGTGAATCGTCATATTCACCCACTTTCATTCCCAGACGATAGGAAATTTCACAAAGATAATCATTGCAGGAAAACTGCAGTGCCATTGGTGCATTTGCCACATTCCCGTGTCCGGAATGCTTCCAGCATCTTAAGGGCGGACTGACTTTATCAAATACACCGTCACATCGCACCGCGGTATCCGATGATATCACGCCTTCCTGCAGCCCGGCGACAATTGTTACCGGCTTCAGGGTAGAGCCGGGTGCCGTAAGCTGCTTTGTCGCCCGGTTATAAAGCGGAAGAGAGCGGTCAGAAAGAAGCTGATTGTAATAATCCGTATCCATAGCATTTGTCAGACGGTTATTATCATAGCCCGGATAGGACACACAGGCCAAAACCTCGCCGGATTCCGGTTTTACTACTACGGCAGAGGCGGAACAGGGGTCCTGTGCCAGCATGGCCGGAGTAAGCTCCAGACTTACAATTTTTTTCTTCACAAAAGAAAATGCATCCATTTCTCCTGTCATCAGCTTTCGGTAATCCTCATCTTTTTTTGATAAAACCCCTTGCCGGTACAAAAGCAGGCAGATATCGGTCCCGGATATCCGTTCTTCCAAAATCGTATATCGAAGAATCCGCATTTTAAATTCCTGACTATTGGCAAGATTATTTATCAGTTCCTCGGTCAGCCTCTCATACATTTCTCCGGAGGTAAAATATCCCTTTTCCCCCGTCACTGCTTCTTCCTTTATCCAGCCTTTTTCCAGCGCATACATGAGAAATCTTTTCAGACTGTAATCTCCGTCTTTTTTCCAGATTTTATAAATCTCATCTTCTTTATAAACCGTATTTTCATCCAGAATACCGCTTTCTTCTACGATATAATCGGCATAATCTTTCATTTCTTCTGGCAGTTTTTTGTAAGCTGTGCCTTCTGACAGTTCTTTTTTTATTTTTTTCTGTACCTCTTTTTGCTTTTGTTCCCATGCCTCTGCCATGCGCTTTTCCAGTTCCCCTTCGGGCTGGGAAAGACTGTCTGCACGGAGAACATGATTTTCAAACAAGGCAATATAAATGTCATAAACGGGAATCCGGATGTCTGTGGTATCTGATATCTGCGATTTGTCAAAGGTTTTTTCATTAATAAGATTGCTGACGAGGATTCCTGCCAGCGCCTGCTCCAGCATCTGATAAACCGCTGTCTGCAGTTCTTTATCCAGAGAAAGAGTAACATTTTTTCCATTTACTGTTTCTTTATTTATTTTCCCTTCTCCAAGTACCTTCCCCACATTATTTACTGTAATCTGTGTTTCGCCGTCGGTTCCCTGCAGCTCATTTTCCAGATATTTTTCCAGACCGGTCTTTCCCACCACAGAATCTGCCGTATATTTTTTATCTGTTTTTTTATATTGTTCCAGTTCTTCGGAGGAAATGCCTCCCACATACCCGAGAATATGAGAAAATGCTTCTCCCCCTTCATATACTCTCTCCCATTCCTGTCCGATTTCGACACCGGGAAGCTGCTCTTTATTTTCCTCCACAAAGGCCATGGTTTTTTCTGTGATATCTCTTGCCACCGTAACCGGCACATATTTTCGGTAAGCATTCAGAGAAAGCATATACCGGATACCAAGAATCCATAAAACCTCTTCGCTTGTATATTGTGCGGGAATACCGTATTTCCGGCACTCTTCTTTTGTATATGCCGTCTCCCCGGTTCCATGGAGAGCGAACCTTTTCTCAGATGCAAGAAAGGCAATCATATCGTCTGCGCTTATCTCCTTTTCTTCTTTTGTCATTTCTTCCACTGTAGCTTTTCCAAATACATCTGCTTTGAATCGTTTCAGAGCTGCTCCGGAAACGGTATATTGATAATGACCATCTTCTCCCAGCGAAATTTTCAAATCATGAAGGATGCTTTCTCCGTTTTCTTTCATTGTTTGTGCCAAATGGTAAATGGCACTGTTTAAGGTAAGCTGTTTTTCTCTTACGGTGGTGTATTTGCCTTCGTCTGTTATGGTCAGGGTATATACCAGACGATTGTATGCCAGGACTTTTCCATTCCGGTCATAAATGTTACCCCGGATGGCGGACTGCCGTACGGTTTTTGTCGTTTTCAGTTCAAATTCATCCGCATATTTTCTTCCGTTTGCAATCTGCAGCACCCAAAGCCGATGAATCAGTATGCCAAAAAGCAACAGAAAAAATACTGCCAGCATATATAGCCTCTGATTTTTTGTCCTACGGAATCTGTGTAAACCATTGTTCCAGAACTTCTGCATCTTTTCGAACCACATAGCCGCTTCCTCCTCTGTCCTTTACATCTTCCGTCATACTTACCAGTAATATTGGCCGGGCAACATTTTTTTCTGCCGTAAATACGGCAAACCACCCAAGCTCCGTTCCGGATGCGTCCTCTTTTGATTCTTTAATCTCTGCTGTTCCGGTTTTCCCGGCCAGAACCTCATCATTTCTATGGGCCGAATATCCGGTTCCTTCTTTCTCATTGACAACTTTTTTCAAGGCCTCCAGAATCGTATTTGCTGTGTCCTCGGAAAATGCCTGGGATATCCAGTCTTCTTCTCCCTGACCGGATAACAGCACCGGCTTTTTTATGGTCCCTTCATTGAGAAAAGCCGAATAGAGTCCTGCCAGATGAAGCGGATTGACAAGAATCTGTCCCTGTCCATAACCACTGTCCGCCAGCTGAATCTCTGTTTCTATTTTTCCGGTATTTGAATACTGCGACTTTGCCATTTTTATCGGAAATGGCAGTTCTTTTTGAAATCCCAGACCCTGAAGCC
>JALEIY010000063.1 GCA_022769785.1 Eubacterium sp. | reverse complement strand
GTTTTGCTGTAACGGTGTCAACTGCATCTACCACATAGGAATATTGCGTAAAATCAAATTCATGGGCAGTTTCCGGTAAAAAGAAGCATTTTCTGACTTCTACTTCTGCGTCTGGGTTGATATCCAGAATACGTTCTCGCATTACATCGGTTTTATACTGCCCCACGGTTTTTCTGGTGGCAATAATCTGTCGGTTGATATTGGTAAGACATACTTTATCATCATCAATTAATACGAAGGAGCCGACACCGGTTCTTGCAAGTGCTTCTGCCACATATCCTCCGACGCCGCCGATTCCAAAGATGGCAACCCTTGCTTCGGAAAGCTTTTTCATATTACTTTCTCCCAGTAACAACTGACTTCTTGAAAACTGATTTAACATTTATTTGCACCTACTTTACTTTAAATATTCTGGGGTTACATCACGCCCAAGATTTGCAAGCATTTTTTTATCGCTTTGAATGGTTGCACAGGCTACAGTCGTGAGCATATCTCCTGTGATGGTGGCTGATGCACCGGATAAAAAAGCATATTCTCCATCATGGGTCAGCAATGCTCTGCCGGCTGCCAATCTTATATTTGCTTCCGGATTCATATAACGAAAGATGGCAATGGTTCGTAAAATATCTTCTTCCGAAAGCCGTTCCATGTTTTCCAGGGGTGTTCCCTTTATTGGCATAAGAGCATTAATCGGAATGGAATCGATTTCCAACTCTGACAGGCTGAGTGCCATATCGATTCTGTCATCCCAGGTTTCACCCATACCGATAATTCCTCCGGAACAGGCACACATTCCTTCTGCTTTCACTTTTTTTAATGTTTCGATTTTCTGTTCGTATGTATGCGTTGAGCAAATCTCCGGAAAAAATCTCTTTGAAGTTTCGATATTATGATGGTAGCTGGTCACTCCGGCCTCATGTAATCGGTGAAGTTGTTCTTCATTTAGAAATCCCATTGATGCACAAAGATCGATTTTACATTCCCGATGCATGGTTTCATAGGCATGAATTGCCTTTTCAAATTCTTCACCGGTTAATGCTTTTCCGGCAGTAACAATGGAAAAGCGATCCACTCCCTGGCTCTCATTAACCTTGCATAATGCGATAATGTCCTGTTCCGGAAGAAAGTCGTATATTTCACAGTCAGTATGGTGATGAACCGATTGGGCACAGTATTTGCAATCTTCCGGGCATCTTCCGCTGCGGCCGTTTATAATGGAGCAAAGGACTACTTTGTCTCCCACAAAATGTTTCCGGATTTGATTTGCTCCCTCACATAATTCTCTTAATTCGCAATTGATAAAAAAAGAAAAATCCTCTCCTCTTTGGAGGCGTCTTCCTTCGATGATTTGCTGCGCAAGCATTCGCATATCCATAAATAATTTCCTTTCGTGAAATATTTGTTTTTTCAAACTGCGTATCATATTATACCTATCTTTTTAATAGGTTTCAATTGCTTTTAAAAAAATATCCTTACAGAATTTTGTTATCGCGCATCTCGCAGCAAGAACTCCGGGGTGTTCCTGAATTAACGGTACCGGGCACAGATTTCCAGATAATCCTGTGTGCCGTTAATATAGTCATCAAAAACTGTCAGCGGATCTTTTCCGTGAAATACCTGACAGATACCGCATGAATCACAGTCTGCGATACATCGGTACATTTTTTTGATAAATGCTTCCCGTTCTTCTTTTGTTGAATGTAAAATATCTGGTGCCATATACCCTCCTTAACGCAGAAATCTTGCGTTGTATTCCATATTGATTTCCCGGATTTCTTTTTTGCCGTCTATATAATCCTGATACATATCCCAGGGAGAACCGCCTCCAAGCCAGCAGGAGGAGCAATTCTCGCATCCACCGCCGCCACAGTCTAAAGACTGTCTTATGATTTCCTCCCGTTCTTCTTTTGTAGTATCTTTTATTAATATACTTTTCAAAATGTCACACTTCCTTTTTTTATTTTGTATTTATTGTAGCATAACTTTTTCTGTTTTTACAGATTGCCGGTTCCCATATTAAAAAGAAAACAGGAAATTCTCTGCCGGAATATCCGACGGATTGTTTCCTGTTTTTTACAAATATGATGACTGGTGGTTATTCTTCCGGCATCAGGGTTATTTTTTTAATTTTTTTATCTGTTGATCTGGAGTGAGACAGTCCCTGTTCAATGTAATTCTTTATAGATAAATAATCCAGCTCCAAAGTGGAATTATCATCCAGTTCTACTTTGCATTTTTTTATTTCAACCGGTTCCCGACAACAAATCTGATAAGCATTTTTCCGCTTCAGTGCTCCGGCCTGCTCTAAGGCATCAATGGTTCGATAAATCGTTGCTGTACCGATTCCCGGATCTTTTTTTAAAGCGAGAAAATATAGTTCTTTACAGCAGGTACATTCCTGACTGAAAATAATATCAATCAGAAGGCGGCGCTGTTTTGTGATTCGGAACCCATTGTCTTTCAGAAGTTTAAGAGCAGCATCTTTTTGAACAATGCCTGTTTGATATTGCTGTTGATCGGTATTCTTTTTTCGGATGCCGGACATGGTGCTTTACTCCTTCGTATTGGTTTTTTATTTTAATGACAATGTCCGCCGCAATGCTTGCAGTTCTCACCGCACTGCAGAGATTTTCCGGATTTTTTATCTTTTATCATACTTCGAATAATTAATGTTACAACTCCTACCAGTGCAAGAAATACGATTGCAGTTCCCATTTTGATTCTCCTTTTTGTTTTTATGCATTTACTTTTCCGGAAATACTTTTCGGAACGGTCAGACGCTGGCTTTCTTTGTAAGGACGAAACAGCAGATAAAGGAATCCGATGACAAGAAGGATAGCAACGACTGTTCCGATGCCAAAAGCTCCGGTTGTAATCAGTGTACCAATCTGATATACACACATAGAAGCAACATAAGCCAGTAAGGTCTGATATCCTATGGCAAACCAGAACCATTTGATGTTGTTCATTTCTCTTTTAATGGCCCCCATGGCAGCAAAGCACGGAGCACACAAAAGATTGAAGATAAGGAAGGAATATGCAGCAACCGGTGTCATGGCATTTGCGAGACTGCCCCAGATTTCAACACCCGTTTCCCCATTAACTTCAGCAAATCCGAAAAGAATACCAAAGGTTCCAACCACATTTTCTTTTGCAACCAGACCGGTAATGGCAGCTACTGCCGCTTTCCAGTCTCCCCAGCCGAGAGGAGTAAAAATCCACGCTATCGCAGAACCAATGGCAGCTAAAAGGCTGTTTTCCATATCCTCTACCATACCGAAATGTCCGCCTTCAAATCCGAAGCCCTGCGCAAACCACACAAAGATTGTAGAAAGAAGAATAATAGTACCTGCCTTTTTGATGAAGGACCAGCCACGTTCCCAGGTGCTTCTGAGAACATTTCCTGCCGTCGGCATATGATATGCCGGAAGCTCCATAACAAACGGTGCAGGGTCACCGGCAAACATTCTTGTTTTCTTTAAAATAATACCGGAACAAATAATCGCAGTAATTCCAACAAAATAAGCACTTGGTGCAACCCATGCTGCTCCATCAAACAAAGCGCCGGCGATTAACGCAATAATTGGGAGTTTTGCACCACATGGGATAAATGTCGTTGTCATAATGGTCATTTTGCGGTCTCTGTCATTTTCAATGGTTCTTGAAGCCATGACTCCAGGGACACCACATCCGGTACCAATGAGCATTGGAATAAAGGATTTGCCGGAAAGCCCGAATTTACGGAAAATCCGGTCCATGATAAAGGCGATGCGGGCCATATATCCACAGCCTTCCAAAATGGCAAGGAAAAGAAATAATACAAGCATCTGTGGAACAAATCCGAGAACAGCACCTACACCACTGATAATACCGTCAACCAGAAGGCCGGTCAGCCATTCGGCACATCCGATGGATTCAAGAGCTTTCTGGGCACCCGGAATAATCCATTCTCCAAATAAGGTATCGTTGGTCCAGTCAGTGAGGAGCGTTCCTACGGTTGTAACAGAAATATAATATACAATGAACATAACCACTGCAAAAATCGGAAGGGCGAGGAAACGGTTCGTAACGATACTGTCAATTTTATCGGATACAGACATCTGTTTTTTCGCACGTTTCTCATAACAGGAATTAATTATCTTGCCGATATAATTATATCGTTCTCCGGTAATAATGCTTTCCGCATCATCATCCATTTCATTTTCACAGCGTTTTATATCTTCTTCAATATGTGCTAAAATATCCTTACTGAGATGAAGATTTTCCTGTACCTTTTCATCACGTTCAAAAAGCTTTACAGCATACCAGCGTTCCATACTTGGTTCAACAAGACCATTGATTGCTTCTTCAATATGAGCAAGCGTATGTTCAACGCAGCCATCAAAGCTGTGAGCCGGGGTACATTTTTTGCCGCTTTTTGCGATGGCAACCGCCCGTTTTGCGAGCTGTTCAATACCCTCCCCTTTCAGAGCGGATATTTCGACTACTTTACATCCGGTATCTTTTCCCAATCGTTCAAGATTAAGCTTTTCTCCATTTTTTTTCACCAGGTCTATCATGTTGACAGCAATGATAACCGGAATCCCTAATTCCGTAAGCTGAGTGGTCAGATACAGATTTCGTTCCAGATTCGTTCCATCGATAATATTAATGATGGCATCCGGTTTTTCTCCAATGAGGAAGTTTCGGGATACAACCTCCTCTAAAGTATAAGGAGAAAGAGAATAGATTCCCGGAAGGTCCACGAGAACTGCTTCCTCTCCTTTTGAAGTGAATCCTTTTATCTTTCCTTCTTTTTTTTCTACCGTTACACCCGGCCAGTTTCCTACATACTGATTCGAACCGGTGAGGGCGTTAAACAACGTTGTTTTACCACTGTTTGGATTTCCTGCAAGAGCAATTTTAACTTTCATATTCATCCTCTTTCCAATGTTTCATAATGTTAATTATAATTAGATTAAACTAACCACAGGGCCAAAAAAATAAGCACTATTGTACTTCGATCATTTCCGCATCAGATTTCCTTAAAGAAAGTTCATAGCCGCGAACGGTAACTTCCACAGGGTCTCCAAGAGGTGCCACTTTTCTGACATATATTTCTGTATTCTTTGTGATTCCCATATCCATAATTCGACGTTTTACCGCACCTTCCCCGTGCAGTTTCACGACTTTTACAGTTTGCCCGCAGGCTGCCTGCTTTAATGTATTCATAAAAATCCTCCTTAAACCATGATTTTGTTGGCCATTTCTTTGCTGATTGCGACGCGTGAATCTTTTACTTTTACAATCAGGTTTCCATTAATATCTGATACAATGTTAACAAAGCCACCCATCACAAATCCGAGATTTTCCAGAAAATGCCGTGTCTCTTCTTTTCCGGTAATTCGTCTTATCTGAACATCACGACCAGTTGCTGCCATTGTCAAAGGCATCATAATCCACCTGCTTTCGTTAAAAATAAGATGATTGATTTCGATAGTTAGTATATTCTTGCCAATGTTTTATGTCAATAACTCATAATGATAAAATTTATCATTAGAAGGAAATAGGACGAAAAAAACTATAGTTTTGAAAGGAGTTCCGAGAGGGTTATCCGCTTTACGCACCATGTTTTCTATGGTAAAATTTAAAGAAATAAAATGTCAGAAGTGCATACGAAGGAGAAAACTATGGACTTTAAAAAATCATCAATTATAGAAAAAATACTTCTTTTTTTAGTCTGCGCTGCTATGGTTTTTATGCTGTATCTTCAGTCTGATGTAGGGCAGACGAACCTGCTAAATCATATTACGGAGATTTCAAATGGCTGGTATTATATGGAAAACGGACAGAAAATACCGGTTACTCTTCCGTCCACGATTCAGGTCAACAATGA